>JAFCZJ010000004.1 GCA_019314375.1 Deltaproteobacteria bacterium
CCCAGGCCCTCAGATGTGCCTGTAATGCAAGGAGGAGCAGTAGACTGGGCCGGAGGCGTGGTCTCTCCACGTCGAGGACCCAGTCTGCTGATTCGACGAAGCAGTACAGGTGCATCTGAGGGATCTGGGGCCGTCCGTCTTGCCTTGGAGGCATTGCCGGGCTAGACTGGTGCAACGATTTGGCAGGTAATATTCTGGAGGTTGTGCCCATGCGGACGAAATGGATTTGGTTGGTGTCGATGGCGGCCATGGCGGCCTTGATTGTTTTTGGCGCGGCGGTGGCTTGTTCGTCTTCGGAGGGCACGAAGTGCAGCTCGGATGACGAATGCGAGGCGAGCGAGTATTGTGGCAATGATGGTATTTGTCATGATCGCGTGGTGCCGGATGGGGGCACGGACGGTGGGACCGATGGCGACGATGGCGGTGGCGGGACCGACGAAGGTCCACCTCCTTGTGCCAGGGACATCGATTGTCCGGCGGATGAGGTTTGTCAGGATGCGGTTTGCGTGGCGGGTGAAAAGACCTGTCAACAAGATTACAATTGCGACATCGCCACTGAGTTTTGCGATCCGGAAGGTGGCATCTGCAAGAGCCGCTCGGCGCTTTGCGAGCCTTGCAACCGGGACTTGGAATGCCCCGATCCGGTTCAGAACGATCGCTGTATCGTCTACCCGGACGGCATCAAATACTGTGGGCAGGCATGCGGTGTGCGCGGTTGTCCGGCGGGTTACCTCTGCGATCGGACCACGGAATACGGAGAGGGGCCCAACCCCTATCAATGTCGCTCCAACACCGATTCTTGCGAAGGCACGTTTGTTTGCTATTCCGATGACGACTGCGCCTCGAACAAGGTCTGCAATATGACCACCGGCACCTGCGTGATCAAGTGCATCTCGGACACCAATTGCGCCGCGGGCAAGAAGTGCCACTACACCGGTCACTGCGGCGATCCCTGCGACTCGGACGGCGATTGCAGCACTTACGGCAGTGACTTGATGTGCTGCTTGAGCCCGGCGCAGGAATGGTGTGACGACAATTCGACCGGCCGCTGCCGACCCGATGGTTGCGTTTTGCATTCCGAATGTTTGTTGGACCCGCCGGTGGCCAACTCCTACGGCTACTGTGATCAGCGCACCCATGACTGCATGACGGGTTGCCGTACGGCCAACAACGGCATCGTTGAGGATTGCACCAGCGGTTATCGTTGTTCCTGCAGCGGTGGCGAGATCAGTTGCGACGAGATGGACTGTTGCAACGATCCGGGCAGCGGCGGTTGCTTATGCGATCCCGAGTTTGAAGATTGCTCGCAGGTTTCCGTTTGCGACAATGGCTTCTGCGAGAAGATTCCCTGTCACGAGCGTGGCGATGTGGCCATCGCCTGTGCCCGCAACCAGGTCTGCTGTGGTTGGCCCACGGAGGACGGCTACCCCTGCCCGGAGCAGTCCGAGGAGGGTGAGTGCTACACCGCGGTGGAGCCCGTCTGTGCGTCTTGCGCGGCAGATGCCCATGAGGAGTGCGACTTCACGGCGGATGGCTATGGCTACGGCGAGAAGGGCGTTTGTTTGGAGGACATGGACGGCAACAATTATTGTCACTTGGGTTGCCGTGACTCCCAGGATTGCCCGGCCACCTGGCAGTGTCGATTTACTTGGGTTCAGGCCTGCGATGAGCAGAACCCCTGTGAGGCCACGGCCACCTGCGACTGGATTTACCGTGGCTTCAACGACAACAACGAGGTGGAAGAAGTCGAAGGCTGCCAGTGCACAAGTGACGCCGATTGCCCAACCGACTTCAACGGCTTCGTGTCCCACTGTGATCCCATGCAGATCTGCGACTACACGATCGAGCCGCCCGAATGCCACGAGGGCATGGTTTGCAAGGCCGCCAAGGCTTGCCAATGCTCCAACTGCTGCGGTGAGTTGGCCGGCGGTTGATGGTGCTAACCCGGAGACGACCCATGCCAAACAAGGCTTATGAAATCGACTTGGAGCAGGAGCGGATTTTTGTTGATCAGCGGTGGATGGGTCGTGTGGACCTGACCAGCCTGCTGACGCAGCGCTTGGCTTCCATGGATTACAACGTGGCCCACCTGTCGGCGGCGGTCGAGCAGTTGGACCATGCCATCAAGTCGGCGGAGAGTTTCAGCGTGCGCTTGCCGGCCGATGTGGCCGCACAACTGAAAGACACGGCTGGCCGTCTGGGCATTCCCGTGGGTTCGGTGCTTCGGGAGGCGGTGGTTAGTTACCTGGTGGGTGCGGCGCTCAGCAAATTGGCATAAGCTGCGGTATCTACTGTCCCACGCGCTCGATGGTCTCGAGCACCCATTCTTCCCCATCTTTAGTGAAGGGCTTGCCGATGATCTTGGCACCCATTTCTATTCCTTTGGTCTTTAGGTTGATTTGGGTGCGGGGATCCTCGGGATCCAGTTTTCTGCTGTTGTCGAGGACCTTGTAGTAACCCCGGATGGTCAGTTCGTCACCCTTGTTGAACAGGGCCTGAAAGGGGCCTTTGCTCGGGGCTGTGACGAGCCGGATACGCAGCAGGGGCATGGGCTCACAAGGTTCGTAGCCGATGACCTCTCCCGTGATGTTTTGCGGATCGACTTTTCGTTTGTCGGCCCCGGGGAGTTCGATTTTTTTGCTGGCCCGGATGGAGCCGGCGCTGGACAAGTCGCCCAAGGAGGGTGCACCGGCCGAACCCAGATCACCCAGGGCCGCCAGGGCATCACCCATGGCCTTGTCGCCGGTCAGTTCGATGCCGGCTAGTTTTTCCAGCAAGGCCGCTTCGGTCAAACCCTCGCCTTCGAAGACCAAGGTCATGTCGTCGGTCGCCTTAACTCGAATGGGTGCGATCGATGATGCCAGCTGAGCCACCAGATCCGGTGCCTTCTGGCCGGCCTTGAGCACGAAGCGGAAGCTGTCGCCCATCTTGGCCCATTCTTTAGCCGTCGCCGGCAGGTACTTGCCGTCGGAGGATTTGACGACCAGGGCTTCTCCGGCCATCGCGCCAAGCGGCACCAAAACAAAAGCCACCAGGGCGACCCATGTAAATTTTTTCATCTCCCCACCTCCTGCTCGGCCCAAGTCACTTGGGCTTCAGATTGGGTTCGCCTGACTCTACCAGAGCTTGGTCAGTTTGGTCCAGCGAACCAGGATGGGGAAAGTTCGTGCCGGTCTTTGGGGTCTGGTATGATTGTGGGTTATGACGGAGCGTGGTCGAAAGCCTGACAAGAAAAAGCCGAGGAAGCCCAGAAAGGGGCCTCTTCGTCGCTTGATTCGGGCTTTTTCATGGGTTTTGGGCATCATGGTGGTTTTTTCCATGGTGGCCTGGCTTGTGTTCGTCTTCGTTTTCCCCGATGAAGAAGTGCGGGGTTTGCTCATCGACGAGGTGGAGCGACGTACGGGGCTGCGCATCGAAGTCGGCGATTTGCAAATCAATGTGCTCAGTGGATTGATGTTACGCGACGTGCGCTTAGGCCCACCGCCCGGTTTCGTTCACCATCCGCTCAAAGTCGACGGCATCGGTATCGAATACGACTTGACCGACCTTTTGGAGGGCCGCTTGTTGATTCGCCGGCTGCGGCTTTTTCGCCCCCAGCTTGTCATCGAGATGGATGGGCAAGGCCGCAGCAATTTGCAAGTATTGGTCGAGGGCTCGCAAGCGCGTCGACAGGAGGCCAAGGGCGATGTCGAGGCGGACGAAACTCAGCTGATTGTGGAATTGGAGGACGTGCAGGTCGTCGATTTAAGTCTCAGATTGGTGGGTGGGCCGGTGCAGGCCGATCTGAAGGGGCTTGAACTGTCGCTCAAGGGGTCTGTTGCGGGAGTGCAAGACACGACCTTGCTGGCGGGCCTGAATTTGCCCGTGCCCGAGCTGCCCAATCTTGAGCTCCCTGGACGCGCCAGCATTCGTCTGGCGGCGAAGGTCAAGGCCCAGATGCAGGGCTGGAACAAATTGTGGGTCCAGGGGGAATTGACCGCGGCAAGCAGGCTGGGGCCGGCGGGTCGGCCTGCGCCGGGCTTGACGCTTCGTTTGGCGGTTTCGATGGATCTGTCCAAGCAGGAGCTCATCTTTGAGCAAGTGGAGTTGGATTTGGGTGCGCGTCCCGCTCTGCGCGCCACGGGGCGAATGGACCAATGGGACTTGGGTCCGGTTTTCGATCTACAGATCGCGAAATTGGAAACCCAACTCAAGGCCTTGGATGATTGGGGCCTGGCGACGATGCCCGGGATGAAGCTTTCCGGCGGGGTGAGTTTACGCGATGTGTCACTCGTTAGCCGCTTGGGATCGCAGGCCTGGCCCAAGTTGCAGGGCCAGGTCCACTTTGATGATGTGAGCTTTGCATACGGAACTTTGCAGATCGTCAAGGCCAAGGGGGAGCTGGAGTTGATGTTTACACCCGGTGCGGAGGGCGGCGGCGATCTGTCGGCCAAGGGTCGGATCGCGGCCCAGAGTCTGGGTCATTCGAATTTCCATCTTGCGTCGCCAGGCCTGGAATTGGACTTATCGGCCCGCATGCCGGTCGAAGGTTATCAAAAGCGAGGTTCCCGTTTGCGTGGGCGCTTGGATCTGAGGGCGGCCAGGTTGCGCGCAGGTCCCCTGGAGGGAGCGCAGGCCAAGCTGAATTTACGAATACGAGGTAAGACTTGGAGCCTGGACGATTCGGGATTGAATGTCTTAGGACCTTCTCTGAAAGCGACGTGGCGTTTGGCTTCATGTCGGGTTTTGCGCGAATGGCGAGGGCCTGCCATGGAGGGCGAGTTGGACGGGGGAGGCGAGGATTGGACCTTGGCACCCAAGTGGGAACTCGCAAGATTCCAAGGTAAGGCGGCCTTCCGTTTGGAGTCCTTGCGGGGGCCGCAGGCCGCATTTCGCGATGGCCAAGTCAGCGCGAGTTGGCGCGGAAGCGGATTGCGTCCTGGCTTGTCCTTTGACCGTCCATTGGACCTGCAGGTCAAACTCAAAGCAGGTGTCGCGGATGTGTTTCCGGCAGGAGTTCATGCCGAGGGATTGGAAATTGCGTTGGGCCTGCCGCTGCGTTCCCTGGCTTCGCGGATCTGGCCCCTCTCTTTTGATTTTTCCGCGAGGAAGGGAAGACTCAAGTTGCCTCAGCGTGAATCGGACTTGCTTGCGCCTGGGCGGTTGGATTTGAAGGGGCAGGTGACCCTGGGTCTCAAGACGCGGACATTGGAAATCCATCGGCTGAGATTGGACATAGAAAGAATTCTTGCCATGGAGGCCAAAGGGGGGCTGGACCTGGATGGATCGGCTCTGGATGTGAGTTTTTCCACGGATCCCCATCGACTGGAGGCGGTGCGCGCTACCCTGCCGGAGGATTTGGCGTCTCGCTTGCCCAGGATGACCGGGCAGGTGGTGCTGGACGGCAGGCTTCATGGAAAACTGCCGACGTCCTGGCATTGGCGAAGTCTGGTGAACGGTCAAAGCGGTTTTAAGGCCGAACTCAAGATCAGGCACAGTGATTGTAATGTGCATTGGCCCGAGCGCGGGTTGGAGCTTGAGAAGCTGGACGGTACGGTTCAGTTGATCATCGGTGCCGCCGCAGGTCGCTCGGAGTCCCAGTTGGACCTTCGGCTGAAGCGTGGTCGCTGGGCGGGTGCTCCGTTGGCGCTCGAGGGTCTTTCGTTGGCCCTGGCCGCCACTTTTGATGGTGAGCATCTGGGGGCCGACGGTCGGCTGGCATTCCGGCGACTGACCGCCGAGAAGCAGTGGCCCGAGGCACTCGAAGACATGGAGCTCAGCGGTGTGGCGCAACTCATCGGTAAAAAAGAGTTCCGACTGGATGAGCTGAATTTGCGTTCGCCTGCCATGGGCCTGGATTTGAGGGTGTCGGGCCAGGTGGTGAGGCCGGTGGCGGCAAAGCATTGGAGCGAATGGCGTTTGGCCATTCGGACCCATGGCTCCTTGAGGCCACCCAAGTCCTTGCTCTTGCCCGGCCAGATGCGTATGCGTGGTGGCGCAGGTTTTGAGATGGCCATCAAGAGCCAGGGCGCGGGTATCGTTCGAGGCTTGGGCAAGCTGACGGCGAAAGGGCTCGGCATCCAGGGGCCGGGTTTTTCCATTCAGGGGGCCGAGGGTGGAATACAGGTGGACCAGCGCTTGGCTATCTACCCAGTGCCGGGCCTGTTGGTGGCGAAATCCTCGGATGCCTCGGGATCCGCGGGAAAGCGGGGCGGGCGATCTTCTGCATACGATCAGGCATTGAGGCCTTTGAAGGGGGATTCGCGCGGCTTCGGCATTGCTTCCATCCGGCTGGGTCGGCTTGAGTTTTCCGACATGGTGGGCAATTTGGAATTGGGCGGAGGGGCGCTCAGCCTGGGTAGCTTGCGCTTCGCTTTTTTGGAAGGCGATGTGGTTGCGGACACTTCCTTGATTCTGGCTCCACCCGGCACAAGGCGTCTTGAGTTGGATGCGGAGATGAGTGGTATCGATTTGTCTCGCCTCTCGGAGCTGAGCATGACCGGATCCAGCGATGTCAGCGGCAACACGCGATTTATGGTGGATTGGGGCGAGAAGGCCTTTGCCAGTGAGCTCAACCTGACCCGCATTGGTCGACAAACCCTTCAGGCTTTGCTTCTGGCGGTGGATCAGAAAGAGGCCAACCCGGGGGTGCTCAAGCTGCGCCGTTTTCTCGCTGACTACAAGGTGGCACCTCGCCGGGTGGAGGTGGTGGTTCGGTATGGTTTGGCCAGCATGAGAAGCGAATTCAACATGGGCTTAAGGGCCAAGGCGGCCGCCGGGTTCATCGCCGGATTTGCAGGGGACACCTTCAGCCTGGCGCATCTGCCGGTCAGCGGATTTTTGTCCAAATACCTAAATTTCTAAAATATTGAAACGATTACGATGGTTGCGGGTTGCGATGGTGCGGGTTGCGATGGTGCGGGTTGCGATGGTGCGGTGTAGGGGCGAAAAATTTTTCGCCCTTACATTGTGCCCCCGGGGTTACGGTTTTTGCGACCAGGTCCCGTTTTCCGCCTGGATCCAGTGGCTGCTGCTTGATGCTTCTCGATTCATGCGGGCATAGGCTGTCCGGACTTGTTTCAAGTCGTCGCGGGTCAGGTCAGGGGATGTGGTCACCACGAATTCCAGCAGGGTTTCTCTGCAGGCATTTTCGCTTTGCAGTTGCCGGGCGATGCGTTCGGCCACCGAGGCATCTTGGCCGGCATCGCAAGGCCTGCCGTGGAGCAGGCCGTCGGCACCCTCACCCAGGCAACCGGCCAGCTTGAGCTCATCAATGTCATCCAGGTTGAATTGTTGGGTTTGGCGGGCCTCAATGGCAAGTTGTCTGATCTGGTGGAAACTTGGGGCGGGTTGGCTTTGTCCCTCGGCGTCCACGGATCTGACCGAGGCCACCATCTGCAGATCCCTGTCCAATTCCTGGTAGGATCCCAAGATCTGGTTTTCTAAGGCGGTGCGTTCATCGACCACGTTGATGCGGGCCTTGACGCAGGCTGCCGCCACCAGGCAGCAAAGACCGATGAGCGCCCACGCTCCCATGCGAAACTGCTTCGGGCGGCTGACCATGATCCCCCTCCTGGTATGGTTTAGTTGGCTTGCTGGCATTGACTGGCGGCGGCTGAATTCACGACGCCGTCTGAGAACATATCCTCGTCCCAATTCACTTTTCGGCAGAATTTTTTGGTCAGCAATGGGCAGAATCGATAGCAGATGCAGCTGCAGCATTTGGCATAGTCTTTGTAGTCGCACACGGCGTAGTCGACATCGCTGCCGGAGGCGGGACACGCAATTCCTGTGCCGGGATCGGCACCTGCGTCAGTACATGAATCCGTACAATTATCGCCCCATTGCGCTTCGTCGTCGCATCTGAGGTTATCGCCAAAGGGTGCCATGGGAGCACAGCGGTAACCCTTGGGACAGGATGCGTCTGATAGGCATTCCTTGGTGCAGTAGCCCGAGCAGCCGTAGTCCGCACTGCCCTCTTCCGTGACGCCGGTAGCGCCCTGGCATTCGATGCGAGGCACGTCGTCCGCGCATCGGCCGTTTACGTGCATGTAGGCGTCCGGCCCTTCGTCCACCTGGGTCGCCACGCAGATTAGGTTGGTGCATTCCAGTGAAGGCAGCTGAATACAGTCCACAGGGCAGGCATCTTTTTCCGGATTGGTTCCTTGGGTGCCCTCTTCCAGTGGATGACAGCGAGGCAGGTCAGTGCAATCTGTTTTTAGCTCCCCGCCAAAATCAGCAACGGGCCAGCTGAAGGTGCAGGGCTGGCCGATGGCCTCATCGGCGCAGTTGGATAACAAGCCTGCCGACACAAAGCAGGAGATCAACAGGGTCGCATGAACTACTCGCATAATTCGCATAAGAGGTCTCTCCCGAGAACTGTTTTCTTGTATTAATATGACCCTCAAGGGCTAGCATATGTCCCATTTTGGAACAAGAAAAAAAAGAAAGATCAAGCTGATGCGGCATTTGGAGGCAAGTAAAATTCCTTGACATGTCTCAGATGGCCATACTAACCTTCCAATTCAATTATGTCTCAATTTCTCGAAGGTTTAGCTGGTTTGGCTTGGAATCAAACATGCAATTTGTTTGCATATCGAGAGGCCTCCACGTGAAAAAATTCTCGATGCTGCTGGCTGTGCTGACCTTGATGGGGACGACTTCTTGGGCCACGGCTCAAGAGGAGGACGCTCGAACCCTCAGGGAACGCATCAAGAGTGTGTCCAATCGCTTATTCGACAAGAGCGGTCGGGTGGAATTGAGTTTGTTCCCCATGACCAGCTTGAGTTTGAATGATGCCTTCTACCAGAAGTTTGGTGGAGGTCTTTCGGCCGCCTATTTTTTCACTGAGTCGATGGGTGCCCAGGTCATGCTCACTTACAGCCTGAATGTGGAAACGTCGAATGCCGCATATTTCGGGCGAAAAGAAGAGTATGTGCCTTACGCCGGCAAGCGGAGCATTCTGGCCAACGCGGATTTCATTTGGGCTCCGTTATACGGCAAGATCAACTTGGCCTCCGAGTTTGTGATGCATTTTGATACCTACCTGATGATTGGGCTGGGCGTGCTGGGCTCCGAGCAGGTGGAAGGCTCCAACTTTGGTTTTGCGGGTGACGTGGGCTTGGGCCTGCGTTTTTTCTTCAGCCGCATGTTTGCCCTGAAGCTGGAGATCAAGGATTACATGGTCTTCAACGATGCGGTGAGCTTTCGCTCCCAAGAGGTAGCAGACGTGCAGCACCAATTGTATTTCAACCTGGGTCTGAGCATGTTCTTCCTGGGCGATGATGAGGAGGGCTGAGACCATGATCCAACGGCGAGCCATTTGGAGTTTGGTCCTGGGTCTGGCCCTGTGTTTTGGTGTGCCCTCATCTGCTTTCGGGCAGGACAAGGCCGATAAGGCCGACAAAGCCAAGACCAGCACCAAGGCCAAGGTCAACAAGGGGAAGAAAGCGGTAGAGGTGCAGGAGGATCGCATCAAGAGTGTGCAGCGCAAGGTTTTTCTCAAAGCCGGTCGCTGGGAGCTGCAGCCGACCTTTGCTCTTAGTTTGAATGATGCATTCTACCAGAAGATGGGCGGCGGGGCGTCGGTGGTCTACCACCCCGTGGACAACCTGGGCATCGAGTTTCATGGCGTGTATGTGGGCACCATCCAGACTGACATGGTGGGCTATTTCCAGCAGGCCAACGAGGCCCTGCCCAAGGTGTCGAACCTGCGCTACTACTTGACGGGTGGGCTGCAGTGGTCGCCTCTGTATGGCAAGTTGAGTTTTGTCTCTGATGATATTGTGCATTTCGACGCCTATCTCTTGGCTGGCTTTGGTATGGCCTACACGGAAACCGGTGCCAAGTTTGCCTCCTCCTTTGGCATCGGCCTGCGCTACTTTTTCAGCAGCTGGCTGGCAATCAAATTTGAAGTGCGTGATCTGATCTACACCGAGACATTCCAGTTGGATGTTTCCCGCACCGAGTTTTCGGATATTCAGAACCACGTCATGTTCATGGCCGGCGTGGGCTTCTACCTGCCCACCAGTTTCGACTACCGCTACCAATAAAGGCCGGGAGAGAAGCGATGAGAACCAGTGGCGTGAAATTGTTTTTGGTGGCCTGGGCGGTGGCTTTGTGGATGGTGTCGGGGATGCCCGGCTTGCATGTCTCCGGACTGGGCCAAGCCTGGGCCCAGGGTGACGATGACTTTGGCTTCGATTTCAGCGATGACGCAGCCAAAAAGAAAAAGAAAAAGAAAAAAAAGAAGAAGAAGAAGAAGAAAAAGGCTGGAAAGACTGGAAAAAAAGCCGCTCAGGATGATGACATGAGCATGGGCTTTGAAGGGCTGGACGTCTCGACCAAGAGTGTCGAGAAGGAGAATATGGACAAAGCCCTCGACTTGATGAAGGACGAGAAATACGCGGAAGCCTCGTCTTTGCTCTGGGATATCTACAACAACCCCAAGGCCAAGCAATTCTTCCAGAGTTCCGAGTACCAGATCGCCAAGGGTTTGTACCGCATGCGCATGTACCATTCTGCCCTGCGGCATTTCGGGAGGATTCTGGAGAAGGGTGTCGATCACAAGTACTTCAAGACTTCCCTCGAGTGGCTTTTCTTTATCAGCCACAAAATCACAGACCAGAAGGAAGTGCTGGGTTACATCGCTCGTTATTCGGACGTGGAATTCCCGAAAAAGTACAAAGACGAGTTTTTGTTTCTTTTGGCTAAGTACTTCTATTTCCGAGGATTGGATCTTGAGGCAGAGAAGGTGCCCACAGCCAAGCCGGCGGCCAAACCGACCCCCAAGAAGCCGGAAGGCGACGAGATGGGTTTTGATTTGGGCGGTGGTGGGGACTCGGGCGGGATGGATCTGGGTGGTGGAGATTCTACCGGCATGGATCTCGGTGCCGGGGGGATGGACTTGTCCGGCGGCAGCGGCATGGGTCTGGATTTGGGATCTTCCGACGACGGCTTCGAGTTGGACTTGGGCCAACAGAAAACCAGGGGTCCATCGGCTCTGCCGACGGACGTGGTGGGCATGCTGTCCAAGTCCAAGGCCTTGATTCTGCAGATAAGCGAGAAGAGCAAGTTTTCTGCTCAGGGCAAGTATCTGGAGGGCATCATCCTATACAAAGAGGGCGACTTCAAAGAATCAGTGGAAGCCTTCAAGATGGTGGTGCGCATTCTGCACCCGCAGACCGGTCAGTTTAGAAATGACAAATTACGGGAAATGGCCTTCTTTCAGTTGGCGCGCGTGCATTACGAACACAAGCAGTTCCGCTTCGCCATATTTTATTACGACCGCATCGACAGAGACAGCATCGGCTGGCTGGAGAGTCTTTTCGAGGCGAGTTGGGCTTGGTTCCGCTTGGGCAAATACCAAAATGCCCTGGGCAACCTGATTACCCTGGATAGTCCTTTCTTTCGGGAAGAGTACTTCCCGGAGGGTCTGGTGCTCAAGGCGGTTACCTATTACGAGAATTGCCGCTATCCCGAGTCGAACCAGATCGTGAGCGAATTCCGCAAGCGCTACGAGCCCCTGCTGAAGGGCTTGAAAAAACTGACCGAAAAGAAACAGGCACCTGAGAGCTATTACAAAAAATTGTTATCCATCCAGAAGAGCCGTCCACGGGGTGCATCCGGGAAGCTGTTAAGGCGAATTCTCAAAGTCGCCCTGGCTGATGACAATCTGAAGTTGGTTAACGAATCGGTTCTGGAGATCGACAAGGAACTCAGGCGCATCAAGAAGCGAGCTACTTTCGTCAGGAGCAAGTTGGCGGTTCGATTGCTGGCTCAACTGCAGGAGCGGCGTACGCAGTTGGTTGTGACCGCCGGCAAGCTCACCAAGCGGCGCCTCAATCAGGAAAAACGCTTTTTGGGCAGCCTGATGAGCCAGGCCTTGCGCATCAAGCTGGAGAACGACAGCGCTGAGCTGGAGGTGCTCAAGAGGGCCAAAATCGGCGACATTGACTATGGACCGTCGCTTTTGACCTACGATTGGTCGGCGGCAACAGATGACGAGAAGATTTATTGGCCCTACGAGGGCGAATACTGGCGTGACGAGTTGGGTACCTATGAGTACACACTCACCTACGGTTGCCGCAAGCAGGTAGAGTAGGCTCAAAAAAAAGCAGGAGACAAGATGGTAAGGCGAATCGCTCTGTTGCTGGCTTTTGCGTTTCTGGGGACGGCCTGGTTGCCTTTGGGCGACTCTAAGGTTTGGGCTTTTACCACGGAAAAGAAAAAAGACGACAAGGTAAAAAAGAAAAAGACCAAGCCGAGTTTGGAATACCAGAAGCATCGTCGCATGCGCAAAGTCGACGTACAGATGGCAGAGAAGCGCAAGCTTATCCGTGAGCAGATTCTGACCCTCTTGGAATACGAAGAGGATCCCACGGAAAAGCCGGCCTTGCTGTTCCGCCTGGCGGAGAACTACTTTGAAGAGTCCATGGCTGTTTTTTTCCAGGCCCAGGAACTCGACGACGAGTTGGCCAAGGATCCCACAAACAACAAAATTCGCAAGAAGGTAGCCAGAGGCAAGAAGGCCTTGCGAGCCATAGAGGTGAGTTGGCGGGAAAAGGCCATCGAGCTCTATAAGCAGATCGTCAACAATTACCCAAGATTTCCCGGCCGGGATCAGGTCTTGTTTTCCCTGGGCTACTCTCTTTGGGATATTGAGAAGTACAAGGAAGCCCTGACTGTCTACAAAAGGATGATTCAGGACTACCCGAAAAGTCAGTACGTCCCGGACGCCTACCTGGCTTTCGGTGAGTTCTATTTTGAGAAAGCCAAGTTGGAGAGGGCCTTAATCGCATACAAGAAGGCGGCTGAATACAAGGAGAGCGAGATTTATCCATATGCCGTCTACAAGCAAGGCTGGTGTTATTTCAACCTGCATGAGTGGGACAAGGCCAAGGAGCAGTTCGAAGCGGTCGTCTTGTTGGCCGACATGGAATCGGCCACCACGGGGCGCAAGATTGAGATTCGCAAGGAAGCCCTGAATGATTACACCCTGACGTACAGCCACAAAGGCAGTGCCAAGGCAGCGCCTCGGCTATTTAAGCGTTTGGCACCCAAAGAGGCGCACAAGATGTTGATATCCCTGGCCAGCATGTATTTCGGCGACGGCCAGGACAAGAAGTCGGTCATCTTGTATCGCTATTTGATCAAGACGGAGAAGTGTTCGGCCGAGGTGCCGTTTTATCAAGGCCGCATCGTGGACGCTGCTTCCCGGGTGGGCAACAAGCGGTACGTGGTGGCCCAGACGCGACGATTGGTGGATCTTTTCAAAGAAGTGCAGCGATGCGTGAAGAGCCCTGATGCCAGGCAGAAAGAGCGAATCAAAGAGGGCAAGGAGTTGGCCGAGATTACCCTGCGCAAGCTTTCGTCGGTTTGGTACAAAGAGGCCAAGGAAACCAAACAAAAGAAAACCTTTGAGTACGCGCAAGAGATGTTTGGTGATTACTTAGAACTCTTCCCGAAATCCAAAGACGCTTACGATATGCGATTCGCATACGCGGAATTGCTTTTCCATCGCCTGGCGCGTTTTGAGCGGGCCGCTTCCGAGTACACCAAGTTGGTGGTTCAGGATCTGGCCTTCAAGAAAAAACATGGCAAATTTCCGCCCAAGCAGAAAGACCCCAAAAAGCAGGCCACTCCCGGTACTTACCTTTGCGATTCGGCCTACAAGGCCATGCAGGCCAATCGCGAGATCATGAAGAAAAAGAAGCGGAAGGCAAAGAGGAGTAAGCGGAAAAGCAGGAAGGCCCCAAAAGCCAAGAAGGATAAGAAGGGCAAAAAGATCGAGGGGATACCCATCCCCAAGTACAAGAAACGCTTCATTCAGTCCGCTGAAATTTACATGGACAACTGCCCGACCGACAAAGATATTTTGGATGTCAAATACGACATCGCCAAGACTTACTATGATTATTACTACATCGATGAGGCAGTGAAGCGTTTCGATGAGATCGTAAGAGATTTTCCCAAAGCGGATCTGACCGTCTATGCGGCCAACCTGATACTGGATGCGTATTCTGAAAGGAAGGATTGGGAGGGGCTGAACAAGTACGCTCGTAAGTATTATCGCAACAAAAATTTAATGAAGAATGCCAAGTTGCGAAAAGATTTGAGCGAGCTCATTCCTCGCATCGCTTTCAAGCGTATCAACAAGCTTGAAGACTTGCTGCGTAAGCCCCCCAAGGGCAAAAAGCCCCTGAGCGACAAACGGATTTACTCCAAGGTTGCCTACGCCTTCGTTAAATTCTACAAGGAATTTCCTGGCCACAGTTTGGCTGACGAAGCTTTGTTCAACGCCTCGGTTAAATACGAGCAATCAGAGCGATTGGACAAGGCGCGCAAAGCGCGACAGTTGCTGATCGATAAGTACCCCAAGAGCGATTTGGTGCCTGGTGCCATCTTCAACTTAGCTGAAAACTATGAACGCATGGCGGACTTCGATGCGGCCGCCAGCTTGTATGAGCGCTACGCGAACACCTACAAGAAGATGAAGGGCCTTGGAAAAGCGGTTTCCTACCGGAAGACCAAACGTCGGCGCCGCAAGCGCAAGCGCAAACGCAAGCGCAAGCGCAAGGCCAAGGCCAAGGTCGAGAAGAAAGAAAAGAAGAACGTTGGCAATCGGCGGACGTGGAACCTGGAGGACGCCCAGGCGGCTCTCCTCAACGCTGGCATCTACCGTGAGGCGTTGCGTCAATACGCAAAGGCCGCGAAGGACCGCCGGGAATTCGTGAAGTTGTTTCCCAACGCTGAAGACACGCCTCAGGTTTACTTCTCGCTTGGACTGCTCTATGAGAGCCGCAAGCAGTACACCAAGGCGGCGGCGATTTACAAAGAGTACGCCAAGAAATACCTTCGGAGCCACACGGACCAAGCCATCGCCGCTCACATGCGCAGGGCTGAAATGCTGCGCAAGGGGCGCAAGAGTCTTCGGCGGGAGAGCGACCGGGAAGTTCAGACCACGCTGGCCCTGTATCGAAAGTACAAGCGCCGCAAGAAACCCAAGGAGATGCGGAAAGCGGCTGAGGCGGCAGCTCACGCAGCGTTTATCTTGGCCGGGCCGACCTACAATACCTATATTCGGTATCGATTCACGGCCACCAAGGCAAAGAGACTCATGAAGCAGCTGGTCGAGAAGAAGAAACGATTGAAGAAGCTCACCAAGGCTTACGAGGAAGTAGCCAAGCGCAAGCAGCCGGAATGGGCGATTGCTTCTCTGTATAAATTGGGCCGGGCTTATGAGGACTTCGCGCAGACTTTCTATAAGGCACCAATGCCCAAGGGCCTGACCCCCGAGCAGAAGGACATCTATATAGGGATGTTGAGGGAGAAGGGCCAGCCGTGGGAAGACAAGGCGGTGGCTCATTTCAAGGCATCCGTGGACAAGGGTTCGGATCTTGGATTCTATAGCCGTTTTACCCAATTGGCCCTGAGTAAATTGCAGCACTATCGGCCTGCTGAGTACCCCCGAGAAGAGTTGGGTTTCAAGTTGGCGGTGGTGGCGGAATCCGCGGCCCGTGGGCCTTTGCTTCTGGCACTTTGGGATAAGGCCAAGCTGGATCCCAAGATGCTCAATGAACCGCCTCTTGTGACCAAGCGGATTAATGAACCCAGCGCGCCTCCTCCCAAGGTGGTTCCCGAGCCGGTAACGGACAAGTCCGGGCCTGCTGAAAAATCCGAAGGCAAGCCCGAGGCCAAGCCAGATGATAAGCAAAAGGCCCCGGCTGAAGAGAAAACGCCAAAGGAAATGGGCGATCCGCTCGATGGTGCGTTTAGTGACGATGAACCTGATGATGATTTCGATTGAGGTACTCATGCCCAACTTGATTCGCGCAACGGTGCTTTGTTTATGCGCCATGCTGGCAGCTTGTACGACCACGCCGGTCAAGCAGGACGACAAATCGGCAGGCGGAGGGGATGATGGGTCGACCACCGCATCGGTCAAGGCGGTGGTCAAGGCTCCAATTGTTTCCGAGGAGGCCAAGGAGGCTTTTTCGGAGGCTGTGCGGGCTTACAACACCCAGAAAAAGGCCGGGCATTTCGACTACGATTCTTTGTTGCAGGGTTTTCAAAGTGCCCTGGATGAAGATCCCAAGCTGGCTGAGGCTCATTATAACTTGGGTTGTATCTACGAGGCCATGCGGGATGACAAGAATGCTGAGAAATACTACAAGTCGGCATTGAAGTTGCGAGGGGATCTGACACTGGCCGCGGCCAATTGGGGCGGCATTCTTGCCCGTCGGGGCAAGTTGGATGCGGCCCTGCGTATTTATCGCAGGGCCTTGAGCAAGGACGCCAGGAACTCGCCCGTGTTGTTGAACATGGCGGCGATTTATAAGAATCAGGGAAAGTTAAAGGAGTCACTGGCTGCGGCCAGCAAGGTTTTGATTCGAGACCCCACAAATCTGGGAGCCTATCGTGCCATGGCTTCGGGTTACTATGCAGAGGGTGATATGGATATGGCCCAGCTCATCTGCCTGCGTGGCTTGAAGATCAAGGAAAGCGATCCGAGCCTTTCCAATACCCTGGGTCTGGTTCTGCTTCGCAAGAAGCGGGTTCCGGAGGCATTGGCCCAGTTCCGCGTGGCTTTGAGCGGGCAACCGGACATGGTGCCGACCCGTTTCAATATTGCCAAGATCGCTTTGGATTACAGGGATTTCAGGGTGGCCCGGAAAGAGTTCGCCAAGATTCTTGAGTATGAGCCCAATAACAAGAAGGCGGCGGTGGGGCTCGGCATCGCCATGCGAGGGACCGGTGACCTGGATTCGGCCAAGGCTCAGTTTACCGCCTTGGCAGGAAAGTTCAGCAAGGATCCCTTGCCCCGACAGTGGTTGTGTCGTCTCCAGCTTCGCAATCTTAGCAATGCCCTGGAGGCCAAGAAAGAATGCGCCAAATGCATCAAACTGCACCGGCGTCAACCCGCTGATAAGCACCCATGCGTGCTCATGTACAAGGAAGCTGTGCAGAGCCTTGAGATGGATCAGAAGATGAAGGTGGCCGAAGCCAAGGCCATGGAAGATCAGCGGAAGTACGAAAAGAAGATTAAGCGTTTGGCGAAGCTACGCAAAGACACCGTGGACAAGGCCTGGGCCAAGGCGAAGAAGGAATGTGGCATCTTGCCGCCCGCCAAGCTGGAAGGCGAAAAGATTGAGTTCGTGCTGGATCCGCTTGCCGTGCCGACTGAAAAGAAGAGCAAGGTAAGGTTGGTTGGCGCTATTTTCAAAGGCGTTAAGAAAATCGCCATTGGTACAAATAAGGTCAAGTGGCGACAGATTAATGAACACACCTTGGAAATGATCGTGCCCAAGGGGCTTCCTCTTGGAGCCTGGGACTTGCTTATCACCTTCAAGGACAAGACCGAGTTGTATTTCCAGGGCGGCCTTTGGGTGGGCAAAGAAAGTAAGTGCGAGGACCCCAAGGCCAAGGATGGCGGAAAAGACAAGAAAAAACAAAAAGATAAGGACAAGGGCGCTTCTGGCGAGGTGGAGGGAAAAGCGAAGGAACTTGGCGCCAAGGATGGTGTCGAAGCCAAACCAGGAGCAAAAGGAGTTAAGGCGAAACCGGTCAAGAAAGACAAGAAAGACAAGAAGGCCGACGAGCCCAAGGATGTTCCCGGAGATTCTGAGCCCGAGGAGCCCAAAACGCCCTGAACGGGCCTGAACGAGAAGGAGGATGGACCATGAGGTCGAACCTTCGTAGTCGATGGTGGATGATTCTGGTCGTCGTGATGAGTTTGAGCCTTCTTGGTGCAGGTTTGGCCAGTGCGCAAGGTGATGACGGGGTCGTCTACAAGAAAAAGACGGTGTACAACTTTGCCGATGACACTATCACGGGTGATCTTACCCGTCCGGATCAGGAGTTTCTCACTGGACGCAAGATGGCCAGGCACAAGAGCCTGATCCGCATCCGCGAGAACTTCAGGACCAAGGTTTTGCAGTCAGTTAAGGATTTGTAGTACCTCATGCAGTACTGAAGTGGAGGTTGGGCTTATGAGCAGCCTGAAATTTAAGGTCTTTCGTGGTGGGGACTATTTGTCCACTGAGGAGTTCGATCGTGAAATCATCAAAATCGGTCGGCTTTCCTCCGCCCATTTGCGTTTGGACGATGAGAAGGTCTCGCGCATCCATGCCGTTGTCGAGGTCTCAGCGGCTGGTGAGATCAATATCATCGACATGGGTAGCGCAGAAGGCACCTTCGTCAACGGCGAAAAGGTAAACAAGGCCACATTGAGTCACGGCGATGAGATCCAGTTGGGTGATACCCGCTTGGTCTTTGTGGATCCGGCACAGGGGGATGGGGCTGAAGTAGAGGCCGAGGTGCCTGCCCCGGAAGTCGTGGTTGCGCCAAGCCAAAGCTCTGAGGCATCCACCGTGCAGAATCTGGATCCTATTGCGCCTCCCGCGGATGATGCCTCTTTTTCAGCACCCGATCTGGGGGAACCCGAGGAAGAAGATCGCGAAGAGGAACCGCCCGTACAGCAGCAGCCCGTAGAGGCACCGCCCGAGGACAAGTATGCGGTCGCGGCACAGAGCAGTCCGCCCGCGGTCTCCGTGGACTCGCCGGACGATGGCGTTTACGTTCAGGATGATGATGAGCATGATGAGGAGGAGTACGACGAAGAGGGTGAAGAAGATGAGGAAGTCTTTCACTATCGAGTCTCCTTGCCTCCGCCCAAGGAGCTTGGCGAGTTGGATGACGATGAGCGGGTGTCGCATGAAAACTGGGCCTTGGAGGTCCGAAAGCTTTGGGGCACGACTGTATTGGATGTGAAGTACTTCCAATCTGATGAAAAGGAAGTGGTCATCGGTGACGAGTCCAAGAAGGTGCATTTTTACATACCTTCCGATAACTTGCCGGCACGAGTTTTCCCGGTAGCCAGGGTGGTTGGTGGCGAGGTCGTTTTGTCTTTCAATAAGATGGCCACGGGCAGTTTGATGGCTCCCGATGGGACGGTAACCGATTTGCAGGATTTGGCTCGCGGTGCTCAAGTGGGTCAGGATCCGGACTTCGGCGGCTGCAGGACATTCTCCTTGTCACAAGGGGCGGTGGCCACATTGATGTTTGGCAACGTGGGTTTGAGATTCCGTTATCGCTCAAAGCCTGCCGGGTTTTTCTCGAAAATGACCGACCGGTTGGACTACACTTTTTTGAACACGCTCTTGCTCATGTTCTTCGTCTTTGCCGCCATGATGGCTACTTTCCACCTGCGTCCCCGATCGGTGGAGACATCTGAAGAAGAGCTCTACAAGGTACCCGATCGTTTCGTGCAATTTATTCTGACACGACCCAAGCCCCAAAAGAAGGACTTGAACTTTTTGGAGCGCTTGAAGTCCGACATTGATGGCAAGAAGTCCAAAAGCGCCGAGCGCCACAAGGGCAAAGAAGGCAAGATGGGCGTTCGCGGAAAGCCGGACACAGGTCGACGCAGTGCGGTGCGTGCCATCAAGATCGACGACAAGGAAGTCGTGGGCAATCGCGGATTGCTGGCAGTTCTGGGCGCTGGTGGCCCCCAGGGTTTGAGTACGGTTATGGGCGGCTCGGGTCTGGGTGGTGAGTTGGAAGGTGCCATCGGCAATATGTTCGGTTCCCAGATCGGTCAGAGCGGAGGCTTTGGTGGCCTGGGTCTCAAGGGTACCGGCACGGGCGGTGGTGGCCTTGGCAACACGATCGGCGTTGGACGCCTCGGCACACGTGGACGTGGTGGCGGCCGTTTTGGTTATGGCACCGGCGTTTCTCGAATTAAACGGCGTGGTGAGCGCAACATAAACATTTCCGTGGGTCGACCCATCATCATGGGCTCCTTGAGCATGGAGATCATCCGACGGGTCATTCACTCTCATCGAGATCAAATCAAGTATTGTTATTCCAAAGAATTGACCCGCAACCCGAATCTTGCGGGTAAGGTGACGATTAAGTTCACCATCAGTCCCAAGGGCTTTGTGCAATCGTCATCGGTCAGCGCATCGAGCTTGAACAACGCGACGGTTGAAAGATGCATTTCGGGTAAGATCAGGACCTGGAAGTTCCCCGAGCCCAAGGGTGGCGGCATCGTTATCGTCAACTATCCATTCATCTTGAAATCCCAATAGGATTCCCAAAATGAAGCGCATCATCCCCATTGTCGTAGTGTTGGTTCTGGTCTTGGCTGGCCAAGCTTTGGCCGATGAGGCCAAGGGGGAACCCCGAATTCAGAAATTCCAAGAGGTGGAGCGCGGATTCTGGATGCGGACGACTCTTGGCGCGGCCCTCACCCTCGGTGACGTATTCGGCGACGGAGGCAAGGCGTCCATGCTGCCCGGGCCCCTGGTGACCCTCGAATTTGGTTATGATCTTGGACAGGTGGCATCATTGCACCTCTGTGTGATGGGTCAACAGATCATTGGCGTTCGAGAACTCACCAACAGGCCGGAAGTAAGCAACGATGCCGGGGCCTTGGCCCTAATGGCCGGGGGGCGTTTCAACTTGGTCACCGGCAAACGCCTGGGATGGTTCATTAAGGCCCAGGTGGGTTACATGATTACAGCCCCGGAAATGGCGGAATACCAGGCCGGCTTGTTGGTGCAAGGCGGGACGGGGCTTGAGTATGCCACCCAACTCAGGCATTTCTTCGTCGGCCTGGAGGTTTTTGGCCAATACGATCTGGCCAATTCAGGCATCGGCATCGGCTTAACCCCTACCTTGAAATATACGTTCTAGAGTTCCTCAACCCGGCAGGACTTTTCTATTCCAGTCAAGTGATCCAATAGGGTTTTCTTTGATTTCTCATTGGGGTTGGGGTATTAAAGCAGAGCATTAAAACCGGCACGATTGGGGCACGGGAGCCACCTGCCTCAAACCCTCCTTTTTAAGGGAGAGGATCCCCCATGGAAGAACAGATTCGCAATTATCAGAAGATCCTCAAAGCAAACCCTGTCGATGGCCCTGCATTCAACGCCCTCGAGGAGATTTATCAGGGCCAGGACCGATGGCGTGACCTGGTGGGGATGTACGATAATCGCCTGCAGCAAGCCCAGGATATGACCCAGCTCAAGGCATTGCTCGAAAAATGCGGCAATGTTTGGTTTCAGAAACTTGGGGATTTGCCCAAAGCCAAGGCCAACTATGAGCAATTGTTGCGTTTGCAGCCCGAAAACCGGGCGGCCCTGGGTGGACTGGAAGCGGTCTTCAGCAAGCGTGGTGACCACAAACTTTTGGCCGATGTGCTTGAGCAACAGGCCGTTGCAACTGAAGACAGTGTCGAACGGGCTGATTTGTACACCCGATTGGGGCATCTGTACTTGGAGAAAATCAAGAGGCGAGACAAGGCCTTGGTGGCTTGGGGGCATGCTCTGGCGGCCGATGCCAAACGCATAGATGTCGTGGAGGCTTTGGGCTCCGTGTATCTTGATTTCGCCTCTTTCGGCAAGGTGTTGGAGCTGCTGGACAGGGAACGAGAACTGGGCGTGGCGGACGATCAATTGCTCGGTGGAAGGTATCTAGATCTGGGTCGGCGTTTGTTGGAAGAGCCCCTTAAGGAAGATACCTGTCGGCAGGCTTTGTCCAGCGCATCAGAATTGCTGGAAGACAAGACTGAGATCCAGAAACTTCTCGATGAATTGGAGAGCAACAAGGCCAATTGGGAAAAGCGGATCAAATTTTTGCGTGTGGCAGCGGTGGAGGCCCCTGACAAAGGTCGGGCGGTGGACCTATACCGACAAATTGCCGAGATATATTTTTTGCAGGGCGGTCACGAAAAAGAAGTTGAAGACAATTTGGATAAGTGTGCCTTGTTGCAGGCGGGCAACCCCAGACTTCTGTCTTTCATCGAGCAATACTATTTGCAACGCCGCAAACCCAAAGAGATGCTGGATCGTCTCAACACGGTGTCGACCCGCATCAAAGAGCCGCGTGTCGCCACGGATTTGCTGGAACGGATCGCCATGTTGACCGCGGTCCATCTGCAGGACCGCAAGGCGAGTATTGAGGCCTATCAACGAATCCTCAAGATCGATGCAGGTCATTCGTCTGCGGTGGCCTCCCTGGTTGAGTACCACCAGGAAGAGGGCCGGTGGGCAGAGGTGGTTGATCTGCTCAAGGCGCAGGTGGACCGACAAATCGAGCCGCGGGCCAAGGCTGAGGCCCTGTTGCAGATTGCCCAAATCACCGCGGAACAGCTCAAGGATCCTGAAGCGTCCCAGTTCATGTATGAAGAGATTCTTCGGCTCGACTCGGGCAACCAGGCCGCAGCTCAAGCCCTTGCGCGAATCTATGAGAAGGCGAAGGATTTCAATGGCCTGATCCAGTGCCTGGAGATCCTGGTCGAACAGACCCACGATTTGAACGAGCGCATCACCTTGCTGGAGCGGATGGCCGAGATTCATGACGGCAAGCGAGAGGACCCGGTTGCGGCATTCAAGACCTGGATGTTGGTGCTCTCCATTGACGCCGGGCGCAAGAAGGTATTGAAGGAAGTGTTGGCTCTGGGGGAGAAGACAGGACGGTTTCAAGAGTTGGCGGCTGCGCTGCAATTGATCGTTGCCAAGAAGGCGATCGAGGGAAAGGCTCTGCTGGAAGTCATGACGATTTTGGCACAGACCTACGAGACGCGCCTCAACCAACCGGACCTGGCCAGCAAGGTATACCAAGACATCCTCGATGTGGACGAGAGCAACATGCCCGCGCTGGACGCATTGGAGCGTTTACAGGGTGCCAGTGGCGGCAGTGTGGAGCTTATCGGCATCTACAGCAAGCAGTTGGAGTTGGTGCGCTCTGGTGAGAAGAAAAAGGAGTTGCTGTTCAAGTTGGCGACGATCTTTCAGGATCGGATGGCTGATTTCAAGCAGGCCATTGATGCTTACAACCAGATTCTGGAGCTGGATGACAAGGAGCCGATGGCTTGGGCAAAGTTGGCCGAGCTTTACGAGCAAGATGGTCAGTGGGCCAAGGCCACCGAAGCACTTGAGCAAAGCCTGAGCGGCACAAGCGATCCTGAGCGAGTTCTTGGAAACAAGTACAAACTGGCCTCCATTTACGAGCAGCGCTTGAATGACACGGAAAGGGCATTGTTGCTATGCAGTGAAATACTCGCCATCGACCAGGTGCCCCCCCAGCTGGCGGCTGATACGGTCACCATTTTGGAGCGTCTCCAGGGCCGAGGCGTGAGCCCCTTGCGCATTGCAGAAATTTTGCAACCTTACTACGCATTGAGCGGTGACTGGCGCAGGCATATTGACATGTTGGAATTGCGTCTGGAGGGATGTGCCTCGCCCGAAGAGCGTGTTCAGTTGCTGCAGCGGGTTGCTCAGGTATATGAGGATGAGTTGGATCAGAGGGAGCTGGCCTTTGGTGCTATCGGAAGGGCGTTTCGGCAGCTGCCGGAAGACGAAGAACTACTTCAGCAATTGAGTCGCTTGGCTGCAGAGACAGGCCATATCGAAGACTTGGCCTTGACTGTCGAGCAGGCAATGGAACGCTCAGACGACCCTGATTTGGTGGTGTCTTTGAGCCGTATGCTGGCCGGTTTGTATCGCGATCAGCTGAAGCGGCCCCAGAACGCAATGGCATGCTTACAGCGCATTCTGGGCTACGTGCCCGATGACCGTGAATCACTGGTGGGCTTGACCGATCTTTTCGCGGACATGCAGAGCTGGCACGAGATGGTGGATGTACTACGCAAGCGAATCGAGGGATCCGAAGATGAGGCTGAGCGCAAAGAACTGATGAAGCGATTGGCGCAGGTGACCGAGGAGGAATTGCACGACAGGCCTTCGGCCGTCGCCATCTTCGAGCAGTTGCATGAGGAGGCGGGTGATCAGCTGGACGTGCTTGAAGCTTTGTCTGTCTTGCTGGAGAAAGAGGGACGCTGGCCGGACCTGGCGGAAGTCTTGGATAAAATGGTTTCCTTGGTGCCACAGGATGAGGCGTCTGAGCTCAATCTGAAGCTGGGTCGTGTGCGCGCCGAGCGCATGGAGGACAGGGAACACGCTGTGGAGCACTATCGCAGCGCCTTGGCTGAGAAGCCTGATGATGAACGAGCGGTTGAGGGTTTGGAGTCTTTGCTGGGCAGGCCTGATTCGGCGCCGGCCGCAGCCGAGATCCTGGTGCCCATTTACGAGCAGCGTTCCGATTGGGCTGGATTGGCGCGAGCTCTTGAGGTTCGTGCTGATATTGCAACGGAGCTCAATGAGCAGGTAGAGCTCTACAAGCGGATTGCTGAAATCTACGAGAGACAATTGGATGAGCCTGAGCGGGCCTTCGTTGCCCTCCGGCAGGCCTTCAGGGCGGACTCTTCAAGTCAGGAGTTGTTGCAGGTGATGCAGCGGCTGGCCGAGAAGTCGAATGCCTACGAACAGTTGACTGCAGCCCTTGAGGAGGCGGTGAGTCAGGAAGGTGGCGAGCAGGAGCAGCAGGTGTTTCTCTTGCAATCCCTGGCGACCTTATATCGAGATGTGCTCAAGCGCAGTGACTTGGCCGCTTCAAGCTTGCGCAGACTTTTGGATGTGCTCCCCGAGCATGCCGCCACCTTGGCTACCTTGGAGTCGATGTATCGAGAATCTAAATCCTACAAGGACTTGGCCTGGGTTCTTGAGAAGCAAGCGAAAGCGGCTTCCGATAACGAGGTGAGGCGTGATTTGCTGGTGCAGGTCGCGCAGGTACGCGAGGAGCAGTTGGGCGATCTGGAAGGTGCCGTGGCGGCCTTCCAGCAAGTGTTCGAGATGGATTCCGATGATCTGCATGCGGCCAAGCAGCTCGATCGTTTATTCCAGGCGACCAATCGTTGGTCTGATGCGGCCGAGCTGTTGCCAAGGCTGGCTGAGTTGTCCAAGAATGTGATTGGGGTCATTGAGTACAACAGCCGGTTGGCAGAGATATATATCGACCGCTTAGACGATCCTCGGCGGGCCGTGCAGATTTTGAATCAGATTCTTGGAACCAAGGCCAATCATCCCGAGACCGTGGCTTTGTTGGAGAGATTGCTGGCTGACGAACGCTGTCGACTGCCGGCTGCGGAGGTCTTGGATGGTGTGTACCGTTCCATGGCGGAATGGCGGAAGCTGGCTGCCATTTTGGAGATGCGCCTTGCCGGCGTTACCGATACCGCCGAGCGTATGGTTTTCTATGGCCACTTGAAGGATCTGTATGAAAACCGAATCGGTGAAAGCGCGTTGGCATTCAACGTGGCCGCCAGGGCCTTTCGTGAACAACCCCAAGATGAGGGTGCGCGTAAGGATTTGGTTCGCTTGGCCGAGCAAAGCGACTTTTTTGATGAATTGGTTTCCGTCTATCAGGACGTTGCCGATCGCCATGTGGGCACCGATTTGGCCCTCGCTCTGCGCAAGCAGATCGCCTGGATCGAAGAACGGCATCTGAACAAGCGCGCTGAGGCCATTTCTCAATGGGAGAAACTGCTTGAGACCAACGAGGCTGAACCGGAGGTCCTCTCGGCATTGGAACGCTTGTATCGTGAAGAAGGCAGTTTTGAGAAGTTGGTGGGTATTTACCAGCGTCAAGTGGATTTGACCGAGGATTCGGATCAGAAGAAGGCCCTTCTTTTTCAGACCGCTGCCGCCCTGGCTGAGGGCGTTGAGGACATCGATGGTGCGGTGGTTATCTATCAGAGTTTGCTGGATATCGATTCCGAGGATCGCCGGGCCCTTCTTCTCCTGGACCAATTGCTGAGTGCCGACCATCGATGGGCGGACCTCGCGCCTGTGTTGGAGAAGGAAATCGTTCTGGATTCCGGAGAGCCCAGCGAGGGCTCAGAGGAACGGCAGCTTGAACTCTTGTTGCGGTTGGCTTTCGTTCAGATTGAGAAGCTCGATCAGCCGGAAGGTGCTCTCGGGACGCTAAAAGCCGCCCTTGCGCTCAAGGCGGTTGAGCCAAGAGCGATTGCACAGTTGGAGAGCATGTTGACTGATGCCTCGATTCGGCATCACGCAGCGGAGTTGCTTGAGCCGGCTTACCGTTTGCAGAAGGACTACAGAAAACTGGTGGCGATCATGGAGGTCAGGCTGGCTGGCCAGGAAGACCAGACCCGACGCCTGGGCGTTTATCAAGATTTGATGCGCATCTACGAAGAGGAGCTTAGCCAGAAGCCCTTGTCGTTTATGGTGGCTTGCCGGGCTTTCCGCGAGAACATTGAGGATGATGGGATCAGGCAGGAACTGGAACGATTGGCTCAAGAGACGGGGTCCTTTGAGGAATTGGCGGCCGTTTATGAGGAAATGCTTCCTTCCGCCGAGGGCGCGGAAGTGGGCACCATCATCGGACGGCGACTCGCCCAGCTGAATGAGGCCCACCTTCAAGACAAGGACGAGGCAGTCAGTCAATGGCGGCAGGTGCTTGCCAATGATCCCGATGACATGGAGGCCCTGAAGTCCCTGGAACGCCTCTATCGAGAGCGTGCCTCCTTTTCTGAGCTTGTGGGCATTCTTCTCAATATGTCGGCCATGGAGGAGGACCTGGATCAAAAGAAGGACATTCTGCACGAGGTGGCGACCTTGATGGAGGAGAGGCTTGGTCGCAACGATGGGGCCATCGACGCTTACCGGGAGATGTTGTCCGAGGACCCGGGTGATCTTGCGGTGCTCAAGCTTTTGGATAGGCTGCTGGAACGAGAGGGACGCCACGAGGAATTGCGTGAGGTTTTAGAGTCTGAGATTCAGCGTGCCGCCACCAGCGAATTGGTTGGACTGAAGTTGCGGTATGCCCAATTACATCGCATGCATCTGGGGGATCCCGAAGCGGCTGTCAAAATCTTGGCCGGCATCCTCGAAGAAGAATCAGGACAGGCGGATGCCATCGCGGCATTGGTCGAGATGTTTGACGCCAAAGAGGCCAAGAAGGATGTGGCCCGGATACTGATTCAGGAGTTGGATAAGGTCGAGGATTGGAAGCACTTGATCGCCGCCTTAGAGTCAGTCTTCGACAACAGCGAAGATTTGGACGAACGCAAGGCCGCCTTGCTCCGAATCGCTGGTGTCTACGAGCAACGTTTGGGGCAGAAGGAATTGGCCTTCAACGTGTTGGGGCGAGCATTCCAAGAGGACCCGACCGACGAGCGCATTCGGCAGGCCCTGGAGAGGCTGGCTGAAGAGACCGAAGAATTCGAAATGTTGGCTGCGGTATACTCCCGTCGACTCGACGGCCTGGATGACAAGACGGTGGTCTTGGGCATTCATAAGCGATTGGCGCGACTCGCGGAAGAGAGCTTGGGCGATCAGGACAGGGCCTTGGAGAGTTTGAAATCAGTCATCGTTTTGGACCCCGCGGACACTGACAGTCTGCTGGCCTTGGAGCGACTGTATCGAGCAAGACAAGAAACGGACGCACTGTGTGATGTGCTTGGGAAACGCGTGAAGCAAATCGATGATGATGCACAGGCATCGGCACTGCTTGGGGAAATCGCTTTGTTGCACGAACAACAGGGCGATTTTGGGGGTGCCATCAAGGCTTATCGGGACTTATTGGAGCGCCAGCCCGAGGACTTGAATGCCTTGCGTCAACTGGACCGTATGTGCGAACAGCAGGGCCGCCGTAAGGATCAGGCAGAGGTGCTGATTAAGATGATCGGCTTGCTTGATGCGGCGGGTCAGATCGAGGAGTCGCTGGACCTGCGTTTCCGTCTTGGCCAAATCTATGAGACTGAGTTCGAAGATCACGACCGGGCGATTCAGCTATACCGGGATATTTTGAAGGCCAATCCGATCCATGAATCCACGGCACAACATTTGGAGTCCATGCTGGGAGACGGGCGTTCTTTCGATGGCGCGATCGACTTGCTACATGCTTCATGCGAGAGCACGGGGGATTGGAAAAAGTACTTGGATATTCTTGAGGGTCAGGTTCGCCAGAGCCGCGTCATGGCACGGCGCCTGGAGTTGATGGAGAAGATTGCCCTTGTCCAGGAAGACCAGATGGGCCTGGCATTCATGGCATTCAATACTTGCGTCCGGATGTTTCATGAGGACCCAGCCAATGCCAGAACCAGGGAGCGACTCGAGCGACTCGCGGATAAAGACGACAACCTGGAGGCCTTGGCTGCGGTTTATGAAGAAGAATTGGACAACATCGAAGAGCCAGAAGTCGGCGCTTCCGTCGCGCTTAAAGTTGCGAAAATCCAGCGGGAACAACTTGAGGATGAAGAGGAAGCGATTCGTTTCACTCGTGCAGCTTTGCGTTTTGAGCCACACAATCTGAAGGCGCTGGCGATCCTGGAGGCAACCTACGAAGAAGCTGAAAACTGGGACGATCTGGTCGATATCCTGCAGAAGGAGATCGGCTTGGTTTCTGATGCCGAGGATCGGGTGCGGGTGTTTTTCAAGATGGGTACGATCTTGCTGGAGCGTCTGGAGCAGGCCAGCAAATCCGTGGGCTATTTCAGGCAAGTGCTGGAAAACGATCCCGAGCACATCGACAGTTTGAAGTCCCTGGAGCGTGCATTCGCACAGCAAGGCGAGCACGAGTCTTTGCACGAGGTGCTCAAGAGTCGACTCTCCTTGACCGTGGATCCCGCGGAGCGGATTGAGTTGGTGGCCCGGGTGGCCGATTTGGCGGCCGGTGTTTTGAATAATCCGGAAGAAGCGGTTGAGATGTGGCAGAAGATTCTGGAGGAGGACCCTGGCAGCGAGGACGCTTTTGATGCCCTCGATCGCCTGTACGAACGGACTGAGCGCTGGGTGGACTTGGCCAGTTTGATCGATGGTCGAATGAAGAATACGGCTGATCCCGAGCTCATCGCAGAACTGTCGAGTCGACTGGGCTGGGTGAAAGGGGAAAAGCTAGGCGAGCTCGAAGAGGCCATGGAGAACTGGCAAGAGGTACTGCGCCTCGACCCGAAGAACGCCGGTGCCTTGCAGGCGTTGCGCCGTATTTATGCATCCGGCGGCCAGTTTGAGAAATTGTTGGGCGTCTTACGCAAGCTTGTGCCCCTACAGGAGGACATGATCGGGGTCAAGCAGATCCGTTTTGAACTGGCCGAGATTCTTGGTGAGAAACTGGAGCGTCGTGGCGAGGCCATCGAGGCAGCCAAGCGTGCTTTGGATATCGAGCCTCACAGTGCTGAAGAGTTGGGGCGTCTGGGGCGAATATTTGAGGCCAATGAAGCTTGGCAGGATGCAGTCATCGTTTTGGAGCAGAGCGCGGAGCAGGTGGAGGAGACGGAGCGCAAAGTTGAATTGCTGATACGGGTGGCTGGTTTGTGGAGAGACAAGATCGGCAAGGCCCTGGGGGCGGCGCCCGCCTACGAGAAGATCCTTGGTCTTGACCAGTCCCATGAGGAGGCCTTTCGGGCCGCTCATGAGATTTATCTCGGCAGCAAGGAGTGGCGTCGGCTAACCCAATTGCTTGAGACCCGGCTGACCTTCATTCGAGAACGTCGAGATCGGATGGAGTTGATCAAGGAGATCGCCAGCATTTTTGAGGAGCACCTCGGGCAGAAGGAAATGGCTTTCGCCAGATACTGCGCGGCTTTTCGAGAGGACTTCACCGATGATGAGGTGCTTGACAAGCTGGAGCACTTGGCGGAGGAAACTGAGGATTATGACACCCTGTTAGAGGTTCTGGAGGATGCGACATCGGAGATTAGCGAAGGCCGCCGGGCCGTCGGACTGCTGCAGAAAATTGCGACCCTGTATCAGAATCGTTTGGGGGAACCCGAGAAGGCTGAAGAATATTTGCGACGTGCGGTGCAACTGGACGTGGTGGATACCAGCTCTTTGGAGGCCTTGGCGGAGTTGCATGAGGAACGAGAGCAGTGGGAAGACCTGATTGGTGTATTGGAGAAAACATACGAGCGTAGTGATGAGTTGGAAGATCGCAAGCGTCTCCGTAGGCGAATCTCCATTTTGCAGGAAGATAAGCTTGGACGTGTGGATCTGGCGATCGAAAGCCTTCGGCGTATCCTGGAGTTGGATGGCCGAGACGGAGAGGCCATCCAGTCCCTGATGCGCCTGTATCAGTCAGAAGATCGCTTTGAGGATCTCATTTCCATTTTGCGTCGGGCGGCCGAGCAAGCCGAGGCAAGAGAGGATTCGGTTCAATACCTCTTCAATATTGCCACGGTTTGGGAAAGTGACTTGGATCTGGAAGAAGAGGCCATCGACGCTTACCGGGATGTGCTCGAATACGAATCTTCTCATTTGCCCAGTTTGCAGGCCCTCGAGCGTGTGTATACGCGATTGGATCGTTGGAGCGAACTGATCGGTGTCTTCGAGAAGCAGGTCGAACTGGTCGCTGGATTTGAGGAAAAGATCAAGGTTTTGACCAAGATGGGCAGTATCTGGGAAGAGCGATTCTCCAATATTGAAAACGCAGCTATTTGCCATGAACAGATTTTGGATCTGGACTCGAAACACTTGTCTTCCATCAAGGCCCTCGAGCGATTGGTCCAGCGAATGGGAGATTACAGCCAGCTCATCGATTTGTACTACAGGCACATTGACCTGGTGGATGAGCAGCAGGAGATCGTTGATATCCATTTGGCCATCGGCGAGGTTTGGTATCGAGAGTTGAGTCGGGTCGACAAGGCCGAGGATGTGTTTACCCGGGCCCTGGAGATCGATGATCAATCTCGGGAGGCCATGCACGCCCTCGGACAACTTTATGAAAAGAGCGGCAACTGGTTCAACGCCATCGAAATGTTGTCGAAGGAGGCCGAGATATGCGGCACCACGGCGGAGGCTGTGGATTTGTTTTACCGCATGGGCAAGATCAACGAAGACATGTTGCTGGATGCACAGGCCGCCAGGGACGGTTATACAAGAGCGCTTGCCATCGACCCTTCGTATCTCCCCGCGGTCAAGGCCCTCAAACTCATCCATTATCTGGATAAGGAATACGAACAATACCTGGAGATGATGATTCAGGAGGCGGAGCATACGGAAGACGTTGAAGAGAAGACCCGTCTCTTCTACGAGATCGGTAAATTTCTACAAGAGCAACAGGACAAGCCGGCGGAGGCTGCACGATACTACGAAGAGGCTTTGCATCTTACGGCGGACTATTTGCTTGCAGCCAAGCCCCTGGCCGACATCTACTTCCGCTCGGAGCAATGGGAAGAGGCCGAACAGATGATGGAGGTGGTGGTTGCTGGTTTGGACCGCAACTCCGAGGCCAGAGAGCTTTGTCGCCAGTACTATCGTCTGGGCTACATCACGGAAAAACTGAGCAAAGAGGATAGGGCTCTGGAGCATTACCGGATGTCCTACGAATTGGATGCCACCTACTTGCCGGCCCTTGAGGGTTTGGGCAATGCCTTGATAAAGACCGAGCAGTGGGAGGATGCATACCGGATTTATCAGACCATTTTGATCCACCACCGGGACAGTCTGTCGGATGCGGAAGTGGCAGAGCTTTACTGGCAGCTGGGTGATGTGAATTTCCATATGTCGGAGACCGAAAGAGCCATCCAGTCTTTCGAGAAAGCCTTAGAGATTGATGAAGGGCATTTGGCGTCCTTGCAGTATCTTGTGCGGATTCATGAGCAAGAGGCCAACTGGGAAGAGTCATATGATTACGGTATGCAGATGGTCGATTCGCTCGATGAGGATGAGTTGTTCGATCACTATCTGCGCTTAGGCGACCTCTGTCGTGCGCAGTTGGAGGACCCATTCAGGGCCGTGGACGTATTGCAGAGCGCGATGCGCTTAGAGCCGGAGAACCTGGCGGTGCTGACCCGCCTATTGGATGTATACCGGGACACCAACCAGAACGGCAAAGCGGTGGATATTCTGGAGCGCCTCGTTCAGGTGGAGGGGCGTCCCAGCAAATTGGTGGAATACCATATCTTGGCAGCTGATCTGTTGAGAAGCGAAGTGCGGGATGATATGCGCGCCGTAGATCACTACAACACGGCGCTGGGCATTGACCCTTCCAGCATCGGCAAGGCTTTTCAGCCAATCATCGAAATTCTCCGTAAACGCAAGGATTGGCCGGCGCTCAAAGATAACTACATTCACATGATCAAGCGCTTACCCGTCGAAGCCCGAAAGACCAAGCTCGTTTTGTGGAAGGACTTGGGTGAGTTGTGTCGCGTCGTGTTGCGCAACCTCAATGAGTCTATCGATGCCTATCGCATGATCACCAAGTTGGACCCTGATGACACAGATGCCCTGGGCGTTCTGGGCGATCTTTTGGCTGCCAAGCAGGGAGGGGATGATGAGGCCGCGATTGTTCATCATCAAGTGGTGGCTCAGCATCCGGATCGCATCAAGAGCTATCGTTCTCTGTGGAAGATTTACAACAGCCGCAAGGATTACGACAAGGTGTATATGATTACGTCAGTCTTGCGGTATTTGAAGAAGGCGGATGAGGAAGAGCAGAAGATTGTTCACTACTTCGGCAAGAAGGCACCGGCCATAGAGGGAGCGCGGCCCATTTCCGATGGCTTGTGGGCCAAGTTGTTGGCCCACCCTGATGCCAAGGTGCCTTTTACTCGCATCTTTGGGGTCATGTACAACATGGCGGCACCGATGTTCATCCGCGAACACAAAGAACTGGGCCTTAAGCGCAAAGAACATCAGATCGATTTGGCGCGCGATCGGCGGCTGTTCACCCACTCCTTCCGTATCGCGGCCAAGGTGATGGGCGGTCCGCCGGTGGAGTTGTTTGCCTTCAAGGATCAGGCTTCACCGTCTCCGGATATCCCAGGGCTTAGGGTAGGCCCGACAAGGCCCACCTCTATCGTGGCTTACCGGGACATGTTTGCCGCAGACAAAAAGAAGCCCCTGCTGTTCTATTGCGGCAGACAGCTGGCCATGACCCGACCGGAGTTCATCCTGGTGTCTATTTTGCCCAAGCCCTTGCTCGAATTGAACCACTTGCTGCAGGCGGCCTGTCTGCTCGTAAATCCCAAGTACCAGGCCGCGGATTTGGCGGAGGCCCAGGCCCGAGCCAGGAAGTTGAAGCGAGCCCTGGATGAAAAGGGCTTCGGCATTCTCCGCAGCGCCGTCTCGGAGTATTTGAAAAGTCCGAAAGAATACAACTTGAAACGCTGGGTTGAGTCCGTTGAGCACTCGGTCAATCGAGCGGGATTCGTGGTCTGTAATGATATTTCGGTTGCTTTGGGGATTTTGAGGCGAGAAAAGGGCTGGATGAGTCCCATGCGTCCTGTTACCAAGGCAATGGAGTTGTTGAAGTTTGCTTCCAGCCCGGATTACTTCAAAATCAGGGAAGTGATGGGGCTGAAGGTAGATGCCTGAGTGCCCTAAACTTGAGGCGGTTTTGACCTTATGGTACATAAGAAAATGCAAGATCTAGCCAACAGAGGCAGATCCTTAGGGGTGTTCGGACAGTCTAAGAAGTGTGAGATGGCGAAACCCCATACGGGACGGAAATCATGAAGTTCGTTTGTGATCAGTGCTCGACTCAGTATTTGATCTCGGACGATAAGGTCGGTCCGAAGGGCGTCAAGGTCCGCTGTAAGCGCTGCGGCCATACCATTTTTGTCCACCCCGAAGAAGACGAATCGCCAGAGACCACTGATCCATCAGGGCTTTCCCTGGATGATGCCTCGGAGAAATCCCCCAATGAAGTAGGCCAGGCTTTTGATGATCTTCTTGCTGGTCAATTTGACGACGGGGACGATGAAGACGAAGACGAAGACGATGGACAGGCTACTGAGATTTTCCGTATGGACGATCTCCAGCGGTCCCGAGGCGAGGATGCCTCCGATGAAAATGATCAGTTGGATCGGGTTTTTGAGGACGCGGCTTCTTCCCGCGTGGAACAGCGGGATGTTAGCGAGTGGTATGCCGCGGTTGGTGATGAGCAAGTGGGCCCCATGCGCTTGGCCGAATTGGAGGAACGCTGGACCCGGGGTGAAATCGCTGCCGATTCGCTGGTTTGGCATTCCGGCATGGACGAGTGGATTGCCCTTCAGGATGTGGCAGAGCTGAAGTATTTGCTCGGAAGCTCTCAATCCAAAGGCGATTTTAGTGATAAAACCGATGTGGAGCCCTCTCCGAATGATGATGCGAGTGGGCAGGGTGGGGTCATCACCGAAGATGAAGATGCTTGGGTGTCTTCCCAGCGGAGTGATTTGGCCTCCCTGGTGGAAGAGGAAATTGCCGCGGTGGACCAGCCTCAAGAAAAGGAAGTCCCTGCGGAAAATGATCAGCCTTTCGATGGTCTGCCGAAGATGGAGGACGAGGGTGAGGTGCCTCCCTGGGAGCGGGACATGGTGGATTCGGGAGAAGTCGCCCGACCCTCTGACGACCTGTTCGATTCCACCCTTGATTCCACAGGCGGCGATGGCGGAGCGAATTACTTTGGAGGTTTTGGGCGCGCCAGCAGTGCCTTGGGTGCGCCAGCTTACCTGGGAGGCGACGATCAGGGAGCCAACAAGTGGAAGTGGCTCGCCATCGGTGGTGGAGGATTGGTCCTGTTGATTGTTGTGGCCCTTGGGCTTTTCTTCATGTTGAAGGATCCTGTGCCGGAGGCAGGGTCGGGACCAGGCGAAGCCATCAAGCCACCGGATGCGGGTCAGGTCGGTGACAAGGGCGACAAGAAAGACGAAGTAAAAGACGACAAGAAAGACGACAAGAAAGACGATAAGAAAGACGATAAGAAAGACGATAAGAAAGACGATAAGAAAGACGATAAGAAAGACGATAAGAAAGACGATAAGAAAGACGATAAGAAAGACGACAAGAAAGACGACAAGAAAGACGATAAGAAAGACGATAAAAAGGGAGATGGTCAGTTGGTGGTTGGCAAACCGACCAGCGATTCTTCTCCAAGTCGAGTCGATACAGGCAAGGACAAAAAGACTCATAGCTCAAAGAGAAAAAAGCGTAAACGGAAGAAAAGGGTTATCAAGAAACCTCGGCCCGACGTGGTCAAGAAGCCGGATCGAGGGACAGAGCCCGCCGCAGACAGCAAGTTGCCCCTGAAACCAAGCAAGAGTGGGATCATCGGCACAATGAAGAAATATCAGCGAGTTATGAAAAGCTGTGTGGAGCAGCAGCAGCAGCGAGACCCTTCGGTGAAGGGGACCATGGTGGTCTCTTTTACCATTGAAAAGACCGGTAAGGTGAGTTCGGTCAGGGTGCTGACTTCCCAGCACAAGGGCTCCTATGTGGCAGGATGCTTGAGTCAGATCATTAAGGCCATGAAGTTTCCCAAGTTCAGCGGTCCCGCCTTCACGATCCCAAGGTTCCCCTTCAGACTTGGCGGTTGAGTCGCCTTTGTCTTGCATCTTCTTGATGCGCCATGCTAATTTACGTTCCGGCTGGAGTATTTATGGAGGCGGCGGATGCGCCTTGGCATCTTCTCAGACGTTCATGGCAACTTGGAGGCGCTTGAAGCGGTGGTTGAAAGCTACCGTGATCTTGCGGTGGATCAGTATGTTTGTTTGGGCGACGTGGTCGGTTATGGCGCGAGCCCCAACGAATGCTGTGCCATCGTCAGGGAATTGGCTACCGTGGTCGTCTTGGGCAATCACGATGCCGCTGTTTGTGGGCGTATGGAGTACAGTTTTTATTATGACGCGGCCCGTCAGGCACTCGATTGGTGTGCATCCCAGATGGAGCCGACCCACATGGCATGGCTCAAGGGTTTGAATTACAGTCATCGAATCGATGATATGAATTTCAGCCATGGTAGTCCCCTGCGTCCTCAAGATTTCGATTACATTTTCACCATCGAGCAGGCGGCTGATGTTTTGCCCAGCTTGGAAAAAATGGCCAATGTGAATTTCATTGGGCACTCACATTTGACCAAATCCTTCGCCTTGGCTCCGGGGGAAGTCAACGAGGTCGTGGCGAGGCGATTCGGCTTGCGGCGGCACAGGAAATATATCATCACGGATGGAAGTGTTGGCCAGCCCAGGGACTATGACAATCGGGCCTGTTTTACTGTGTTCGACACCGAGACGAGGATTTTCGAGTACCACCGTGTCGAGTACGACGTGGAAAAATCAGCACGAAAAATCTTTGACGCCAAATTGGCCGTGAACTTCGGCAAGCGCTTGTTCTTAGGCGTGTAATGCCGTGGTGCGAAGTGAAATGGTGTTGACTTGGAAATATCTTGGCCGGGTGGATTATGCCCGGGCCTTGGCAATCCAAGAAGACATGGCTGCGCAGGTGGCTCTTGGTGGTGGCCCTTGTCTGCTGTGTATGGAGCATCCCCCCACCATCACGATGGGCCGGCAAGCTGATCAGAATCACTTGCGGCTATCCAGGGAAGAATACAGACGTCGTGGGATTGAGCTTTTTCGGACCAAGCGTGGTGGCGATGTGACTTACCATGGGCCGGGCCAACTGATCGCCTATCCCATCGGAGACTTGCGACAGGCGGGTCTGAGCGTACCTGCTTGGGTTCGAGGTCATGGCGAGGCCATTTGTACCGTCTTGGCGGAGTTGGGGCTTTCCGCCAGATGGTCGGATAGCCATCCAGGGGTCTGGGTGGATGGTGCCAAAGTGGCGGCATTGGGTTTCAGGGTGGTCCACGGCGTTTCCACCCATGGTATGGCGTTGAACCTTGACTGCGACCTTTCCGCTTTCGACACCATCGTGCCTTGCGGGCTGCGGAGTCATTCGGTGACTTCTTTGGCGGCCTTGGGGATTAAGGCTCCGTCGCTCGATAGATTGGCCGGCAGGTTGGCCCGCGCGGTGGCTGATCAATTTGGTTGGCATTTGTGCGATCGTGATTTGAACCTCGGTCGACCAGGTAAGGAAGGAGGACGCTTTGAGCGGATCTCTTTCTGATGGTTTGCGTATCCTGGTCGGCTCGATGCTTTTTTTCTGGCTGGTTGGGGTCGCTTGTGATTGGGACGAGCGAGGTTCGCGAAGACCGACCTTGATTCTGGAGGTGGTCGATCAGGCCTCCAATCCAGAGAAGAAGATACAATTCGACAAGTCGCGCGCGCGCCGATACCTCGAGCGTGCCCTGGGCACAAGCAAGGCTTTTTCCCTGGGTGAAGAAGATGATCCGGGTGCCTATCGGGCGCGATTGCGTATCGTGCTGGCTTCCGAGCGGGAGGCCGGTGGAGAGAGCCCCGTGGGCGTGTACCGCGCGGTGCAAGTTGATCTTGAGTTGAAGCAGAGACGCAGTCAGGGTGGAGATAGAATCTCGGTGGAGGGGAAGCAATTTTTGGTGCAGGATCCAGGACGACAAGACCGGGATGATGGATTTGACGCCGTCCTGGAGATGGCAATCCATCACGCGGTGGACGTGGCTGATTTGCAAATGGATTTGCGCTTCATGGAAAGGGCGGCCCTGAGACAGGTCCTCCATAGTGAGCAGTTGGACCGACGGTTGATGGCGCTTCGGACGCTACAACAGCGGAAAGAGTCTGAGTTGGTGCCTGAGATGATCGAACTGCTCAGGGATCCTGACAGCGATGTGGTGATCGAAGCAGTGGGGGCTTTGGTGTTTCATAAGGATCAGCGGGCCGCGCGCCCCTTGATCAAGAGCACCAGTCAGCGGGACTCGGTGTATTTGCTGCAAATCATCACCGCCCTGGGTGAGTTGGGTGGTGTGGACGCCAAGGGCTTCTTGTTTACTTTGGCTGCGGGTCACCAGGTGGAGAGCATTCGCCGGAGGGCCCATGAGGTGTATGTCGAGTTGGAGGCCACCGATCCAAGAATCGCACAGATGGGCAGGGCGGTGGCCCTACCCAAGCCCGTCCCCAAAGACGGTCGAGTCAAGTGAGGGATGTCATGAAGCGAAAAGGTCTTTTTTGCTGCGCGGTGCTGGTGTCCGCGTTGGTCATCCATGCATGTGCGCATGCTCCTGATGGCCAGACTGAGTCGAAGCAAGTTGAATTGGAGTCGTTCATGCCGCTTGCGGTCGGCAATCAGTGGATCTACGCCACTCAATTTCAAGGACAGGATCAGCCTGACTTGACCGTAAGCATCGTCAGGCAGGAAAATGGTGTATTCATTGACAATCGGCCGCAACCGAGTCGAATGCGTTTCGATGGTCACGGTCTGCGTGATGGCAACGTTCGCTATTTGCTCAAGGCTCCGTTGGAAAAGGGCAACAAGTGGATGAGCGTGGCCGATGTAAAGACGGTTGAGCGTTACGAGATCATCGATACGCAGCGCACGGTGCGCACGGCATCAGGAACATTTGAGGGCTGCGTGACCGTCAGGATGGAAGTGCGGATCACGCAAGATAAGGTCATGCGCAATGACATGACCTTTGCGCCTTCCGTGGGCATGGTGGAGGTTAAAACCTCTTTGTTGGTCGGCAGCAAGTTGCTGCCTCAAAGTCTGATGCTGCTGAAACAGCACGATCTCAAGACCAAGGGTAGTTGATCTCTTGAGCGAGGGGATCGAAGCGAACTGCTGAGCCCCTCTTCACCACGCTGTCGGACGGGCCGTCGGCTGACAACTGTGGGCGGTTAAGATTGTAGTGAAGGCCTCGGCTTTCCGTCCGTGCGCCAGCCGCCAACACAACCATTTCGGCCACCAATGCAATGTTTCTGAGTTCGATGAGATCGGAAGTCAGTAAGAAGTTCCAGTAGTAATCGTGGATTTCCTCTCGCATGAATTCGATTCGACGCAGAGCGCGTTCAAAACGCTTGTCGGAGCGAACGATGCCGACATAGTTCCACATGAACCGCCGTATCTCGTCCCAGTTTTGGCTGACGACCACCATCTCGTCGGAATCCACGGCTTCGCCGCTGTCCCAGGGAGGTGGTGGCGAGGAAAAGGCAGGCGCTTGGTCGCGCCAGTGAATCGCGTCTCGAGCCGCGGCCCGGCCAAATACGACTGCCTCCAAGAGGCTGTTGGAGGCCAAGCGGTTGGCACCATGCAGACCCGTGTTGGCCGTCTCGCCTATGGCATAGAGGCCAGGTAGAGAACTTCTGCCACGGTGATCGGTGCGAACGCCTCCACAAAAGTAGTGGGCGGCCGGTACCACTGGCAATGGGGTGGTGGTCATGTCCAGTCCGTAGCTCAGGCAGCGTTTGTGGATGTTGGCGAATCGTTGGGTCACAAAAGAAGCATCCAGATGGGTCATGTCCAGCAGGACGTAATCGTCGCCCCGCTTTTTGAGTTCAAAGTCGATTGCGCGGGCCACGATGTCGCGTGTGGCCAGTGATCCTCGCGAATCATAGGTGCGCAAAAACTCCGAACCATCCGCCAATCGGAGTTTTCCACCTTCGCCACGCAGTGCTTCTGATAACAAGAAGTTTTTGGCCCGAGGGTGGTAAAGGCAGGTCGGGTGGAACTGCACGAATTCCATGTTGGACATTTCGGCGCCTGCCCGATAGGCCATGGCCATGCCATCGCCTGTGGCCATGTCCGGGTTGGATGTGTAGACGTAGACTTTTCCTGCCCCGCCCGTGGCCAGCACGGTACAGCGTCCGAGGAAGGTTCCCATGGTGTTATGGCTGCTGTCTAAGGCATAGGCACCACGGCAAACGCCGTCTTCCTCGATGAGGTTGACTGCAATACGGTCTTGCAGCATGCGGATGTTGGGGTGTGCGCTGGCGGCCTTGGTCAAGGCCGCCATGATTTCATGACCGGTGAAATCACCAGCGTGAAGCACCCTGCGTTTGCTGTGCCCGCCTTCCTTCCCCAAGTCCCAGTCCCCAACTTGTTCTTTGCGGCTGAAGGGGACACCCAGGTCGACGAGGTGTTGGATACAATCGGGTCCCGCCTCGATGCACATGCGGACGATTTCCGGACGGCAAAGACCGGCACCAGCGCGTTGGGTGTCCTTTTCGTGCTCGTCAAAAGAATCTTCGGCTGATACCACAGAGGCGATGCCACCCTGGGCCCGATCGGAGGCAGATGTGTCCGCGAGGCCCTTGGACAAGACGATCACTTTGCCGTGATCCGCTACATTAAGAGCAAAGGTCAAGCCCGCAAGGCCTCCGCCGATAACGAGAAAATCTGATGAGTCCATGACGCTAGCTCCTCCTCGGTTGGGCATGTTACACCCATCGCTTCTTTGGGGCCAACTCATCTGGTGGGGGATTTGGGGTGCCTGCTGTCTTCTTGCTTGGGCTGATTCTGGCGTGTTAGCATGACCGGGCAGGAAAGGAATATGCAAAGAACCTTTTTTTACCTGTTGCTGGTGTCCTTGGCCAGCCTGTGGATTTGTCCTCGGGCCAGGGCGGAGATTTACCGTTTTGTGGACAAAGATGGAGTGGTCCACTTCTCCAATATGCCCGATGATCCACGCTACAAACCCATCGATGGTCGGCGAAGGAAGAAGTCCAGGAAAAAAAAGAAGGTCTCGCGCAAGAAATACAAGAAGAAGTCGACGCGTGCTCGCCGGATTGCGGCCCGAGTCGTCAACGATTACGATGAAATGATCGCCGAAGCATCCCTGCGGTTCAACATGCCCGTGCCCTTGATTCGAGCGGTGATCGCGGTTGAGAGCAATTACAACCCCAAGGCAGTCTCCCACGCGGGCGCTCAGGGATTGATGCAGTTGATGCCGCCCACGGCAGCAGATATGGGCGTGAAGGATTCCTTTGACCCGCGTCAAAATATTTTGGGCGGGACGCGCTATCTGAGGTTGTTGGCCAACATGTTTGATGGAGACCTTGTATTGACACTGGCGGGGTACAACGCGGGTCAGAAGGCGGTCATACGACATAATATGGACATCCCTCCATTCGACGAGACTCAGCGTTATGTTCGGCGAGTTTTGCAACTCTACTATCACTACAAGAAGCAAAAGCCATGACCCGTCCCTGCTTGAGACCGGCTGGCTTAGAATCTATGGAGAACCCAACCCATGGTCGATGAAACCAACCAGGGCCCCGACATGTCAGATGATGACTGGGATGCGGATCTGGACGACGATTTTCTTTTCCACTTGGTTCAGGGTGGAGACTTGATGCGTTCAGGGCGCATGGTTGAGGCCAAGGAGCATCTGGAGAAGGCCGTTTCGCTCAAACCGGAAAACGCCCGGGGCCAGAACATGCTGGGGCTTGTCTATTTCAAGCTTGGCTTGTACCAGAGAGCCATCGACATCGGTCGCTCGCTGATTGAACGCTACCCGGAAGACGTTACCTTGCATGTCAACCTGGCCATGATTCACCTCAAGATCGGGCAACTGGAGCAGGCAGAGCAGGTGCTACACGGTGCCCTGGCCTTGGAAGCTGAACATGTCAATGCGCATCGTTACCTGGGTTTGGTTCTGGCCCGGTTGGGGCGTACCGAACTGGCTCGCGAGCATTTTCAGCGGGCAGGCGTACAGAACGTGGAGCATCTGCTTGAAGAGGGCAGGATCGCCGCTGAGGGTGATTCCGAGTCGGATTCCGGGTCGTTGGTGATGGAGGCTGAGGGCTACGAGGATTTCGAAAGCTTGCAAACCGCAGCGCTTATCCCTGATCCCCAAATCCCTGATCAAGGAGAACCTCGGCAGATGGGGGTGACGGAGTCCACCTTTTTAGATCATGGTCCAGTGGAGATGGGTTCCGACCCAGGCCCGACGGATGACGATGAGCCGGCGCAGATGGCCTCTATTCCCCCTCTTCCCGCGGATAGCCAAGAGAAAGCCCTGGAAGAGCTGTACATGCCTGACGAGGTCGGGGAGGCAGAAGGGGCGGGATTCCAGGGACCCGATTTGGATCATGAGAAAGAAGAAGTCATCCCTCTGGGCGACGGTCTGGAGCATTACATGGAAGAGACCGTCACCATGCCGGGGGCTCCCCAGGGGGCAGATGCCCGGGTTGGTTTTGCGCCAGAGGGCGGCACATTGCGGATTGTGGTGGAGGACCAGGTTTTCTTGAGGGCTTCCGAGCTGAAATGGATTCGCGGTGATCTGAACTTCAAGGCAGTCAACAAGCGCTTTGCCGGCAAGGAAACCCGTCATCCCTTTGAGCGGGGCGAACAGGCCATGATGCTCGCCGAAGGGCAGGGGCAAATCAGCATGGTCACCCAAAAAGATCGGGAACTCTTCATGCTGGAATATGACGGGGGCCCACTCTATCTGGTGGAGCAGAATGTTTTTGCCTTCAGCTTTACAGAGGCCTGGGAGAATGGGCGATTGCCTGCCATCAAGGGGGCCGATCTTGCCATCTTCCACCTTTTCGCCCCGGCTCAGGTGGTCTTGTCTTTGCCCTGTGCATTTCGGCGTTTTGCCTTGAAGGAGGGAGAGCGGATCCGCCTTCATGTGCGAGAATTGGTGGGCTGGGCTGGAGAACTGGTGCCCAAGTTGCTTGAGCCGGAGCATCCCTTGCCGGGTGCTCTGTGGATCGAGTTGACGGGTCAAGGGGAAGTCTGGTGCCTGGAGTGAGCGAGCAACTTGCAAAACGCAAAACCCTGAAAGACGAGTTTTTCAATCTGCCCAATATGTTGACCATGGCGCGCATCGCCGTGATCCCCCTGGTCTTGTTTTTTGTCTACTACGAAAGTCGTATCAACAGCTTCATCGCGGCATGTCTTTTTTCGGCAGCCTCCGTCACGGATTTTTTTGATGGGTGGCTGGCGAGGCGAATGGGGCTGATCACGGTTCTGGGTAAGTTTCTCGACCCGCTGGCCGACAAACTGCTCGTCATGTCCACCTTGGTGATGCTCGTGCCCTTGGGCCGCATACCTGCCTGGGTCGTCGTGCTGCTTTTGGCCCGGGAGTTATCCATCACGGGATTGCGTTCCATCGCGTCCAGTGAAGGCATGGTGATCGCGGCAAGCCAAGGCGGCAAGTGGAAAACGGCTTTCCAGCTCACGGGCATCCTGGGTTTATTGATCCACTATCCATACCCTGTGCTCATCATCACGCCAGGCCTGCACGATTTGGTGGTGGGCACCTGGTTGCATCACTTATTGGCGGACTGGGGCATCCCCTTAAGGCCATGGGTGGACTTCCACGTGGTCGGCTTGTGGCTGATCTACATCTCCCTATTCTTCAGCATTTTTTCCGCCTGGCAATACATTGGTCGCTTTGGGAGCGCGGTCACAGGCGGGGAGGGCAGCAGTCGAAAGGTCGCGGATTGAGCTGGGTGGTGGTGATTTGCTTGGTTTTTATTCTTGACATCGACCCATGCCTATTGGATAACTGTGCGTCGTTGAGCGGGTGTAACTCAGTGGTAGAGTGCAACCTTGCCAAGGTTGACGTCGAGGGTCCGAATCCCTTCACCCGCTTTTTGTTGGCGCCATGGCCAAGTGGCTAAGGCAGAGGTTTGCAAAACCTCCATCCCCGGTTCGAGTCCGGGTGGCGCCTTCCGTAGGGCTGGTCAAACGACCGGCCTTTTTTTTGCCTATGCTGTTGGGCGATTCTGGGGGTTACGAAGTGGGCAGGCGTTCTCGTAAGGTGGTCATGCTGGTGGAGGCTGAACCAGCGCGTCGCAAATATCTATACGACATTCTGAAGTTGACAAGGGTGGACGTCGTTTCTTGCGCCAACGAAGAAGAGGCCATGTTGGCGGCCCGTCGGGATCAGCCCAGCTTGATTTTGCTGAACATGTTTTCGGACGAGACCGAGGGGATGTCTTTTCTGAGGCAACTTCGTTGCTATGCGCTCGGGCGGCAAATGATCGTCCTGGGCATGGTGGGCGACGAAGATGAGTCTTTGCATAAGGCGGCCTCCCTGGCTGGAGCGGACAAATTGCTCGAGCGCAACCCCGCGCCGTACCTGGTTTTGGAGTTGGTGGCCGGTTATTTGAAGATCCAGAAGATCGAAGTGCCCGGCAACATGAGGCAGGAAGTGGGCGGCTCGACTGTTCACCCTGCGCCAACAGAAGCTCTTGATGCCGACCGGGTCTCCGATCCGGATGGTGCTGATCCGGAAATCAAGCCCATCATCAAATGCCTCAACAGCTTGCTGCAACTCACCGAAGACGCCGGCAAGAACAGGGCGTAAATTCTACCAACGTTGCGCGTTGCCAGCCACGGCAAAAGCCCTCATGTCCTGGAGGCGACGCACGGCGTGGAGGAAGCCTTCATAGTAGGCTTCGGGCGCGAAGTTGGGGTCTGCGAGGCTGTATCCTTCCGCCTTGTCTTGCAGCCAGATGGCCGTGTCTTGCCCAAACATATCTTGCTGGCCGATGTCATCTGCCGTGAGTAAGGCCAGGCTTTGGGCGTCGTTTGGGTGTCCGTGACGGGTCCAGATTTCTCCATCCGCTTCGCCCAGCAAATAGCTGCCTTCGTGGTCTGCGATTGTTGTTGCGCTCATGTGCTGCCCTCCCTGGTTACAAGTGGCGTTTGATGGTTTCCCACAAGGGAGCGATGGTAGCGGCCCATCCCTCCAGATAAGAATTCGTATTGAACTCGGCCTCGGAGCGGTGTTTTGCAAGCGCGTCCCGCAGGCCCGCCGGCGGATTGTCGTGCAGGCTGTTGAGTCGAGACTGGTGCTTCATTTCTCCAAGTTCGCGTAGTTTCGCCAGGGTAGATTGATTCTCAATCCAGGACCGGGCGTCGACGCTGCCGAGCAAAAACCAGTGGTCCGAGCTGTCTTCGCATTCGCGGCGGAGCCGATCGATGAGTTGGTTCATGCGGTTTAGATCGGTGGGTATGTCCAGCAACCGGCGAACTTCGCGCCTCAGCGCGTCCTGGCAAATTCGAGACAAGTTGATGGCTTGTCTGACTTGCCTGTTGCCGAGCTGCTCTTTGAGCTCGGTGGGTATGGATATCGTAATGCGTGGCATAATAGTATGTATAAAACGTCAATAAAGTACATACTTCGATCTTGGCTGTCTGTCAATTTTTTGCTTGGTTTCTTGGCGTCGGCCATGGTAGGAAGCCACCTAGCCGACGTCAGATGAGGAGGCCCAGATCAGGAGGCTCTATGCGATTTCCCGGACACCGTATCGCCAAGCACTATTTCCCGGTGACAAAGAAACGAAGCCGCGTCGGGGTGAGTCAAGATGATGAGTCCCGGCCTTGGAATCTCTTGGGGCTGGATCAGATCGTGGTGGATGTGGAAGTCAAGGGAAGCCCTGACTTGCTTGAAGAGCTGGGTCTGGTGGCCGGCGAGTCCGTACTCTGGGATGATGAGATCCTGTCTCGATGGCGGGAGCGATTGAACCGGGAAGCGTGTCGGGTCTCCGCCGGGGGTGCGGTCGGCAATACGGTGAACAATTTCACCTATTTGTCAGGCGAGCCGGCTACGCTCCTCGGTGCGATTGGGGATGGCATTCGTCCAGGTGAACCCGCGTTTCAGTATGTGGCCCAGACCCCCGGGGCTGTGGATTTGGGTCGTCTCCGGTCCGTGCCTGGCTCCATTGCCACTGCGTTCACCTTCATCGGCCCCGAAGGGGACCGCACATTTGCCGTAGCACCAGGCATTTCCAATGAGTATCCAGAGGAGGAGCTCCCTTTGGAGGTGGTTCGACAAGCGCCGGCGGTGTTGACGACTTTGTATTGCTTGAGGGATCCTGCTTGGCCCATCGCTCAGGCTGCCGAGCGGATGATGCGTGAGGCAAAAGACGCAGGAGTGCCTGTGGCGCTTGGGATGGGAACGGCGGGTCTGGTTCGGGAGCGCCAGGCGTATGCAGTGGACTTGCTCAAGCAATATGTAAACCTGGCTGCCATGAACGCCGATGAGGCCGAGGCCTTGACCGGTGAGCAAGATGCACTTTTGGCATGCCGCAAGTTGTTGGATTGGGTCGACCTTGTGATCATCACCGAAGGCGACCGTGGCCTGACCATGGGGGGTTGGGTGGATGAACGCTACAAGCGGCAGACCGATCAGAAAATCCGCTCCAAATCCATCCCGGAATACAATCGTTACGAGTACAGCCGTCTGATGTGCTCTGCTGATTGTCCGGACCCCCTCAAGGTGTTTTCGCACATCCATCCATATCGTGGGGGGCCCGATCGGCTCAAGAACACCAATGGAGCAGGGGACGCCGCCTTGGCTGCGGTGTTGCACGACATCTGCGCCAACCGCTATCACCGCACCACCGTACCGGAGAGCGATAAGCACGCCGCTCCAGTAGAGTTTTTGACCTATTCCTCTCTCTCTCGAATCGCCCAATACGGCAATCGCGTCGCCTACGAAGTGCTCAAGGGCAATTCGCCACGGCTCAATGCTCCGGTGGGTCCTGATGAGGAGGGGTGACTAGACCAGCGGCCTTTTCTTTCGCAGCAGCACATAAACAGCCCCCCCACCCCCGTCGCAGGGCCTTGCCGTGCAGAATGCCAAGATCAGCTTGCGCGTACCGCGGCGTGTGAACCAGGTTTTGAGGGCGTTTTTCAAAACAGGGATTTTATCCTTGGACCCTTGCCCCCGCCCATGGATCACCAGCACGCAGCGATTTCCTTTGATGGCGGCTTCCAACAAGAATCGATCGACTTCGGCGCGCGCTTCTTCTCGGTTTAAGCCATGCAGGTCCAGGTGTTCTTGGACGGCGTAGGTGCCTCGTCGCAGATCCTTGAGCAGGCGCGGATCCACGCCCTCGGCCAGTCCCTCGATGGCCTCGTCGCTTGCATGGATGGAAAACCCGCTTTCTCCTTCCACCAGGTCATGCAGCGTTCTAAGCACTTCGGCCTCTTCCTCTTTGTCTGCCTGAGGAGGCTTGTAGGCGAGGGGGCTGGGATGAGGATCTCGCTTCGGTCGGTCCGCCATGGGATTGACGCTGGACATGGCCAGGGCAAAGAGTTCGTCTTCATCTTGAGCTTGGATCTCGGGCTGAGGCTCTGGTGGCTTGGCCTTGGGGCTCTCGGCTTCTATTTCTAGCGCGTGTGATTTGAGGGAGGCCAGGGCCTGGTTCTTAAAGACAGGCGCTTTCTTTGCCGGTTTGGGACTTTTCTTCTTTTTTGCCAGTCTCTACTCCGGCGGACAGACTGATACGTAGCGGATGGCGTAAGACTTTTTGCCGGAGCTGTCACACTCACAGGTACTCATGTCGTCTGGGTCGTCGCAGACGACGTGGCAGTTGCCGATGTAGTTGAAGACGGCACCAAATCGTTTGTCGCCGCCGGGATCCACCAGATAGAGCGCGTCGGTGACCAGAATGTCTCCACCCTCGTACCATTCTTCCTGAGAGATGACCGTGGTCGGCTTACGCCCCAGCAGGTTGCCGTTGGTGTCCATGGCTCGGAACATCAGACCCTGGTCGTTCGGGGACTGGCCTCGCTCGATCCAGAACACGCCCAGCATGTCGTCGTCCGGGTTGTAGGCTGCGGCACCACCATAAGCATCGTGGCGGCAATGGGAATTCTGTTCACAGCCAGTTCGGAGGAAGGCGAATTCGCATTCGCCCTCGACGCAGGCACTGTAGTCCGTGGCCATGCTTGCTTGGAAGGGGCCCTTTTGCACTGCGGAGCCACTCGAGTTGAGTAAGACGGTGTAGACTTCCCGGTTGCCGCCATTCTTGATGGCGTCGAAGGTGATGATGAAATTGCTGGCGGCTCGGTCCAGTGTGGGGTTGGACGCATCCGAGAAAGGCCCGGTGATGCTGTATTTTTGATTGGTCACAAGCCAGTCATGCCATAAATCCCAAAAGCCAAACCATGTCCACCAATGGTTCCAGTGGGTGTTCATCTCATAATGCAACTGCGCCACCCGAATAACGCGGTGGGGGGCGCTTCCTTCACTCCAGACCACAACGAATTCCGATGCCCCGTCACCTTCGATTTGGATGTCACGGGGGTTCGATGCGCTGGTGACCTCATGCCAGAAGAAGTGGTTGGGGTCGTCCCAACAGGGGTCTTCATTCCAGCCACCGCTGCATGTGCGACTCGGGCCGCAGTCTGCGGTTTCCAGGCATTGTACATCGGGGCAATAACCGCCAACGGCTCCGCATGGTTCTCCGTCAGGGCAGCGAGGGCTGATGCAGGACATGCCGCCTGTACAATCAGCGGTCGCCCAGCAGGAGCCGCCTACGCAGACGCCTCCTGAACAGCTGCCTGTGGAGCAGGGGTTTTCTGCATCACAGGCAGCGCCACGGCAGGTGCCTGGATCGCAACTGGCACCGTCGGGGCAGAGCCGAGGGTTGTTGCAGGACATGCCACTGAGGCAAGTGCCGTGCTCCCAACAATCGTCGCCAACGCAGACGCTGCTCGAACAAACGGTGCCGGTGGGGCAGGGGGTTTCTGCGTTACAGAACAGACCTCTGCATGTGCCGGGGTAGCAGCTATAGTCCGAGCAATCTCCGTAGGTGACCTCGGTGGGGTAGTCGTTCGGATCGGCATCCCAGGAACCATAACAAGAGTTCCAGGAGCGAATGTCGCCTGTGGCGTCCAAGGGCGCAGCCATGATGCGGTTGTAGTAACCCCAAACCAGGAGGAAGCCACCATCGGCCTTGGCCAAATTGGGATAGTCTCGGTTGGCTTGACACCAGCCGAACCAGGAGTGCCAGCCCCAGTCATCGCAACTGTTCAAGGGGTTGTGGAGGCCTCCCGTGTAGCCGGTGGTACCCACCGTGCGGAAGAAGATGCCGCCATTTTGGCTGTATACCACCCCGAAGACGTTGCGATCCGAATCCCAGGTCAGGTCCGGATGGATGGCGTCGGTCCAATACCAGGTATTGGTGTCACGCCAGGAGATGCGGATGTCTTCATCATCTTCCAGGCCGCCTGGGCAAGTGGCGCCCTCCGGGCAGTCTTGGCGCGTCATGCACGAGTCCTTCTGACAGGCATAGTCGGTGGGGCAGTCGTCGGCGTTGCCGCAAGAGGGGAGGATGCAGTTGGCACCGCTGCTGCAAGGTGAACCCTCGGAGCAACCCGTGGAGTAGCAGACCTGGCTGCTGGGGCAATCCGAGTTGAGGGCGCAGTTGCTTTTGCAGGTGGGGGGGTCGTCGGATCTATCGCAGGTCTGACCGCTTGGGCAGGCACCCCAGGGGGTGCAAGGTTGTCCACTGCAGTTGCCGTCGTCGCAATAACCACCCATGCAGTAGCCTGTGGAGCAAGTGCCGTCATGTTCACAAGAACAGGTGGAGAAGTCGTTGGGATCAGTACAGGTAAAGCGGCACTGTCCATTCACGTCCAGGTCTGGGCCGGCCTTGTGGGTCACCCAGTCGTAGAAGACTTTTTTGACGTTTTCGCCGCCATCGTCCGAGTCCCGGTTGTCTTCCCAGACGAAGCCGATGCTCATGCTGTTGCCGGCCCTTGCCATGCGGGCATTGGAGCGGTTTACGTCCTCGGCCGTGATGTTTCCGTGCAGCATGGTGCATTCGCAGCCATTGTCGATGTCGCCATCCACATCCAGGAATGGCCAGCTGCATTTGACGATTTCGCATTCATCGTATTTGCAGCGGATGGTCATGGCACCAGGCGGTACCTCGTCCACGGGGCAATCGCCAGCGCAAGATTGGCAGCTGAATAATACACAGCCGATCGAGCCGCATGTTTCTCCATCGCCGCAGTCGCCATCCGTTTCGCAATCCTGGCCGGTGGGGTTTTCCATGCACCAGCACATGAGATCCGCCACATCGCAGGTGTTGCCGCAATTGCCCCCGAGGCAGATGTCGCCGGACGGGCAACTGTGATTGCAAACGCCGCAGTGGTTGACGTCGGAAGAGGTGTCCACGCAGGCCCCGGAGCAGTTCTCCAGGTCGTCGCTGCATTCTTCATCGCAGGAGCCCTGGTTGCAAACCAGGTCACTGGGGCAGCTGTTGTTGCACTCGCCGCAGTTCTGGGGATCCTGGTCGGTGTTGACGCAGGTGTTGTTGCAGGCGGTGAGGTCGTCAGGACAGTCGCTGCCGCAGCTGCCGTTCACGCAGACCATTTCGCCCGGGCAGGTCTCGCCGCATTCTCCGCAGTTGTTGGGATCGCTGGATGTGTCGACACAGCCACCGGCGCAAGCTTGTTCGCCGTAACCGCATTCATCCACACAGGCACCACCGGAGCAAACCTGACCCTCCCAGCAGTGTTCGTTGCATCCGCCGCAGTTGGATGGACTGGAGTCCAGTGAGACACAGGCCCCGTCACATTCCACCAGGTTGCCGCTGCATTCCAGATCGCAGCGGCCGTTGTTGCAGACCGTGCCGGCGGCACAGGAGTTGCCGCAGGTGCCACAGTTGCCCGGATCGCTGTTGGTGTCCACGCAGGAGCCGGAGCAGCTGGCGTAGCCGGGTTCGCATTCGTAGACACAGGTGCCGCGCTGGCAGGCCATGCCCGGGGTGCAGGAACGACCGCAGCCGCCACAGTGATTGGGATCATCGAAGATATCCACGCATTCGCTGCCACATTGTTCCATGCTATCCGCGCAGGTCTGTTGACATGTCCCATCCACGCAGCTTTCGTTGGCGGCGCAGAATTCGTGGCATGTACCGCAGTGCCTGGAGTCATGCTGCAAGTCCACGCAGTAGCGATCGCAGTTGGTGAGACCGCCCTGGCAGTCGTCCATGCAGGTGCCGCTGGAACAGACCTGGGTGCCTGGGCATTCGTGGCCACAAGAGCCGCAGTTGTAGGGATCGTTGCTTACATCCATGCAAGAGCCGCCACAGGAGACGTTGTCGCCCAGGCAGTCGTTCATGCAGACGCCGCCATCGCAAACCAAACCAGCGTCGCAGCGGTTCATGCAGGCGCCGCAGTTGTTGATGTCGGACACCGGACTGACGCAGCCGCCGCCGCAATCCACTTCGCCGCCGACGCAACCCGTACTGCACATGCCATGGCTGCATACCAGGGACGCCGGGCAGGAGTTGCCGCAGGTGCCGCAATGCAATGGGTGGGAGCCCAAGTCCACGCACTGATCAAAACAGGCTTCTGTTCCCGATGGGCATTCGGCCATGCAGTCGCCGCCACCGCAGACGAGGCCCGAGGGGCAGGTCACGTTGCATCCGCCGCAGTTGTCCGGATCCGACATGACATAGGCGCAGCCATCATCGCAGGTGACCGTGCCTTCCGGGCAAGGACCCAGCTCACAGTCGCCGCGCAAGCAAACCTCGCCGCCTGGGCAGGTGACTCCACAAGCGCCACAGTTGTTACTATCCACCATGGGATCGGAGCAGTCGCTTTCGCAGCATTGCTTCAGCGGCCGGCAGTAATTGTCGCAGTCGCCGCAGTGGCCTACGTTGCTGGACAGATCAAAACAGCTTCCATCACAGTCGATGAGTCCATCGGCGCAGTTGGTGCCGCAGATGCCGCCGGTGCACACTTCCGCGATATCGCAGTCAATGGAGCACTCGCCGCAGTTTTCATGATCGCCGTCGGTGAAGACGCAGTCGCCGATGCATTCTTCGGCACCCGGCGGGCAACCATTGTCGCCTCCACCCGCATCGAAGCAAATGCCCAAGTGACAATTCTCGCCCGGATCGCAGGGCTGGCCACATCCGCCGCAATGCTCGAAGTCGCCGGCGGGATCGGCGCAGGTGCCGCCGCAGTCGATTTGCCAACTGGGGCATGCGTCGCCGCAGGTGCCATCGCTACAAGTGGAGCCATCGGGGCAGGCTTGCTCGCAAGAACCGCAGTAATCTCGATGATTGCTGGTGTCCACGCAGTGGCCGCCGCAGTCTTCCGTGCCGGTCGGGCATTCCGTCCAGCACTCGCCGTGGAAACAGCCCAGGGCCCCACAGGAGTTCCCACAGGCGCCGCAGTGAGAAGGATCGCTCATGATGTCGACGCAGCGTTGGCCGCAGGCCTCGGTGCCTTCAGGGCATTCGCTTACGCAGGCGCCGCGTCCGCAGAACATGTTGTCGGCGCAGGTGTTGTCACAGGCACCGCAGTTGTCAGGATCGGATTGCAGATCCACGCAGGCCCTGTCGCAGTTGGTCAGACCTGGGTCACAACCAGCAGCGCAAGCGGTGCGGTTGCAGACCTGTGCCGGATCACAGCCATTGTCACAGTCACCACAGTGGTCGGGATCGCTGAAGGTGTCCGCGAGCTCGCCGCTGCAACAAGAAACACCGGGATCGCCGGCCACACCGCATTCGCCGCAATTGCTGGGATCGTATTGCAGATCGACGCAGCTTCCGTCACAACAGGCCTGGCCTGGGTCGCAGGCATGGCCGCAGCCGCCGCAATGATCGGTGCTGCTGTTCAGATCCACGCATTCGCCCGAGCAGTTGAATTGGCCGGAGGGGCAGGAATCGCCACAGACGCCCCCGTAGCACTGTTCACCCTCCCCACAGGCTTGGTCACAACCGCCGCAGTGGTTCGGATCCATGTCGGTCCAAACACATTGTTGACCGCATTTTTCCATGCCACCAGGGCAGGCATCCAGGCAGGTGCCCTGATAGCACGCTTGAGTCGAGTCGCATGGGTGGTCGCATTCCCCGCAGTGCAGGGGATCGATTTCCGTGTTTACACAGTCGTTGGCACAGAGGGTCAATCCCTCATCGCAGATGACTTCATCCTCGCATGAACCGCAGGAAGACGACATCCCAGCCGCGAACAAGAAGCCCAGCCAGAGAGGAAGACCTAACTTACCGCCCCAACTCATCAATTTTATCATCGCCATGGCACCACCCAAGGGTTTGGATTATCGTCCAATCATAGCTGAACGAGGCCCGATTCGCAATCGGTCAAGTGGACTCCATAAGCGGGGCGTTCACTTGCTTTATCTACCAGAAAAACAAAGAAAAAGATTGGCTCAATGGACTTGATCCAGAGCGGTGGATGAGGGGTTGAAAAGCTCTGCCGAAAGCAGCAAATCCGTGCCATCGCTGCCGCCAGTCAAAAGAACCGTGCCATCCTGGAGCAAGGTGGCGCTGTGGCCTGCCCGCGGTGCATCCATTCGGGCGGGTTGATTGTCTCGCCAGCGCAGACTAAAGGTTTCGGCCTCGTCGTCCCACCACTCCGCGTCCCGGATGGCCTGATAACGCAGGGGGGCTGCCGGGTCCTCCAGGCTGAAGCCCCCGGCCACCAGGGCGTGTCCTGCGTTGTCGACCACGGTGCAGCTATGAAAGACTCGTCCATCCGCCAAGATGTCGTTCTCGCCGAAGACGGTCAAAGACTCAAGTCGCAGGTCGGCCACGGCGGTGACCGCGAGTGGTTTGGGCAGGAAGGGTTCGTCTAATGAGTTGAATCGGCCTGGGTAGATACCGCCCGTGATCAGTACGCGTCCTGGGTTGATCCGGACGCCGCAGGCATGCATGACGGGCAGGCCTTCGCCCACCACCTCCCGCACGAAACGTGGCACCGTACTCAAGAGGTTGCCGGCCTGGAAGACCAGCCGCTCGGCGTAATCGCCCGGATCGAACCAGTCCTGAGACAGCCGACCGCCAATGAGCAAGCCCTCCGCTGGTTCGGCGTCAGGCGAAGTAAAGGCCACCACCATGGGTGCACGTCGGGCTTGCTCCATGGGATTTTCGATTTTGACGATGTCCACCCGGGAACCACCCACGGTGATGAGCAGCGCCCGATTGATGGGTTCTCCGTCGGCATTTTCGCCACCCACCAGCAGGAATTGATCGTCGGCGGCGGGCATCATGCCCGCGAAAACGGTTGGGTCGATGTCGACGACCTGGGTGGACTGACTGGCCGGATTGTAAATTTCGATCGTGCTGGCCGCCAGGCCTGGCACCACACAACGCAACGGGGAGCCGGGTTGATCCGAATCGACGAAGTCACTCTGCAGGCTGGCCACCTCACAGCCGCCCATCAGCAGCACGCGGCCATCTTGTAGTACGGCGGCCTGGTGCAGGCCTCGAGGATGGGTCAAGCCCGTATTCAACTGCTCGAATGTGCCGCTGGTGGGATCGTAGATTTCTACGGTGTTGGTGGCTTGCAGCTCGCGGCAGGCCAGATCGCAGCGGGTGCCCTCGGCGTGGGCGTCGAAGCCGCCCGCGATCAGCACGCGGCCATCGGGCAGGAGCGTTCCGCTATGGAAGATGCGCGCCACGGTGGGATCACCCACCGTGGTGGTGAAATCGCTGCAGCGACTCAACATCATCTCCACCCGGGTGGTGCCCTGATGTTTGATTTCTACCTCGGTGGCCCGACCGCACCATCGCACCGCTTCATCCGCCGCCATGTAACCCTGGAAGGTGACGATGCGCCTGGTGCCGGCGGGGATGTCCCCGAGGCTGTATGAACGATCGGCTTCCAGCTCGTCAAAGGTACGGCATTTGACCAGCTCCCCCTCCGCCTTCAGCACACACAGCCTGAAGGTGTCGATGTCCGTAGGCGGGCTGCCCGGTTCGTTGGGCATGCCTTGTGGATTCAGGGCCTGGCGGGCCACGGTCAGGTCGATAAGCAGCCCGTCCGGCTCTAATGGAGCGCAGGTCGCAAGGCTCGTCGCCACGAACAAGGTAGCCAGCATCAGACCAAACAGCCTCTTTATCCAAGTTTTGTTCTTCATAAGTAAGGGATTTTACAGCTTGTTGCGCCATGCGTCAACGAGTATGGCCGCTTCATCAGCCGTGTCCTGGATGGGGCTTGAATGCTGTACGCATGTTCAGTACCCTGGGTGGATGATGGTGGCGACGATTTCCGAGTTGATGGCGGAGCTGAAGCGGCAGAAGGTGGCACCCGAGCGGCTGCGCGATTTGCGTCCCGCTGTGGAGGTGGAGCTGGAGCAATCCGCGGCGTATGTGTCGAGTGGGCTTGCGGACCTGGATCGAATCAGCGGTGGTGGTTGGCCTGTTGGGGCTTTGAGTGAGCTGGTTGTGTCGACTGGCGGTGGCGCTGCATTGCTGCACGCCGCTTTGCGTGCAGCCGCTGCACGGGGGGAGTCCATCGTTTTGATCGATCCCTTTCAGGGCCTGGATCCCTTGGCCGCGACGGCTGCTGGTGTGTCGCTCGATCGCTTGCTTTGGGTACGCCCGGCAGGGACGAAAAGCGCGGCCCGAGCGGTTGAATTGCTGCTTAGGGCGGGTGGTTTCTCTTTGGTGGTGCTGGATTTGCAGCACTTGTGGAAGCCGCCGCGGCGTCGTGCGCGTGACTTGAGCACTTCGGTTTGGTTGCGTTTGGGGCGGCGGGCCCGCGAGAGCAAAACCGTGGTGCTGGTGTTCGTTTCCTCGCCGCAGGTCACGGCACCGGTTCTGTCCATTCAGATCGATTACGCGCTTCGCTGGTCGGGAGCGATACCCCGGCTGAAGCTGCGTTTTGTCTTGCGCCGAGGTGGCCGGCGTGACTGAGCGTTTGGTCTGTTTGCGTGTGCCGGATTTGGCCTTGGCGGCGCTGCCTTCCACCCAGACCGCCATTGAGAATCTGGGGAGACGTTTTTCTCCCCGGGTGCGCATCTTGGCCGGTGGAGAGCTCTGTTTGGCTTTGGCTCCAAATCAAGGCAGACCCGAGCAGGTTTTGCATGCCGCTGAGCGTGCCGGTTTTTCGCTTTGCTTGGGCGTGGCGCAGGGGCCCACCCTGGCCTGGTTGGCCAGCAAAACGGCCGGCGCTGGAGAGGTGAGGGAGGTGCCGCTGGGCCGGGAGCGCGGTTTTTTGGCACCCTTATCCCTGGATTTGTTGGAGGGCTCGGGGTGGCTTGATTCGGCGCTGCGGGCGAGCTTGCGACGTTTCGGTATCGAAGGGCTGGGGCAGTTGGCGGCCTTGCCTGCTCGAGGCCTGGAGCGACGATTGGGGCCGGCGGGCCTGCGCCTGTGGCGTCTGGCGCGCGGTGAGGACCGGGAAGCTTTCGTGGGTCAGAAGCTGGCGGAGCGCTTGAGTGAGGAATGTGAGGCGGACTGGGCCGTGGACCGCCTGCCCGCGCTGGAAACCCTGTGGCTCCCTTTGTTGGAGCGCCTGGTTGATCGCCTGGGCTTTCGTGGCTTGAACGCTCAGGCTTTGGATGTCCGCCTGGGTCTGGCGGGTGGCGGTTTGGACCAGCGACGAATCGCTTTGGCCAACCCCAGCCGGCGGGTGTCCATCTTTCGCGATTTGCTGCGCCGCGAGTTGGAGCGTCGCCCACCCTCGGCCCCGGTGGAGTCTTTGCGTATCGAGGCCGAGTCGGAACCGGTGCGGGTGCTCCAGGCCGATTTGTTTGCTTCAGGGCCTCCGCCTTCTCGCCGCTTGGATGAGACCCTGGCTGCCCTGCAGGCATTAAGCGGTGAGCTGCGAGTGGGGCGGGTGAAGCCCTGCGATGGCCATCACCCGGATGCTTTCGAGATCGAGGGCTTTGCCCATCGATATACCTCGTCCCCGCCCGCGTTCTCTCCTCCATCCGTGGACCCCTCCGTATCTTTGCGGGCGCTGCGTCCACCTCGGCCGGTGCAGGTTCGTATCGACGATCGGGCTCGGCGACCCTTGCAGCTGCGAGGCGACGGACTGCATGGGCGGGTGCGGCGCGCGGTGGGCCCCTTTCGGCTGGACGCGGCCTGGTGGACGGCGACTCCGCTCAAGCGTGACTACTACGATGTGGAGCTGGAGGGTGGCGGTTTGTTCCGTCTGTATCGGGAAGGCGGAACGGGGGCCTGGTTTGTCGATGGAATCCTGGGTTGAACGACGCGCCTGAGGTAGTCTTTGCTCCATGTCTCCTTCCGCCGCCATCGATCGTTACTTGAAGCGCCACGCTCATGCCATGTCCGAGGCCCACGATTGGCCGGCACCCGCGTCTGATTTGTCCCTGGTTGTGGTCATACCCTGCCTCGCCGAGAGCCAAAGCATCGGGTCGGTGCTGGACTCTCTGGAGCTTGGCTTTGCGCGCTTTGAGGCGGTGGAAGTCTTGTTGGTGGTCAACCAGCCGGAAGATGCCCCGGCCCATGTGAGCGAAGACAACCAGGCCACGATGGCTGCGTTGGCCTCGCGCACAGGCTCCCTGCACCTGCACGTGCTGGATCGGGCCTCGCCTGGAATGGCCTTGGATCCCCAGCAGGCAGGCGTGGGTCTGGCGCGGCGTCTCGGCATGGATCTGGCTTTGCGCCGCCTGGTGGCCGCCGGCCGCAGCGGGCAGGCCTGCATCGCCTGTTTGGACGCCGACAGCCCGGTGGCACCTGGTTATCTGGATGAGTTGCTGCGGGTTTTTGCTTCCGAAGACCAGCCCTTGGCCGGGGTTTGTGCCTATCGCCATCCAGTGGATGATCCGGACCCCGAGTTGGCTCAGGCCATGGTGGCCTACGAGTTGTGGATGCGTTATTTCGAGCAGGGCTTGCGCCTGACCGCTTCGCCTTTTTCATATCCCACCATCGGTTCCTGCATCGTTTGTTCGGCCCATGGCTATGCCCTGGCCGACGGCATGCCGCCACGGCAAGCGGGCGAGGATTTTCATTTTTTCCAGAAGCTCATCAAGTTGGCCAGCGACGAGCGACCCGTGTTGCGTCTAAGGGCGCAAGTCCACCCTTCGGCGCGACCTTCCTGGCGGGTGCCCCTTTTTGGCACGGGACGGGCCTTGCTGCGTTGCCTGGAGGAGGGGCCGGACGCTTATCGCCTGGTGGAACCGCCCGAGGCTTTCTTCGAGATTCAGCCCTTTTTCGCGGCCCTAAAAGAAGGCTTCGTTGCGCCGGAAATTCTTCGCGCGGCGGCCGGCCCGCGGCTGGCCGCCTTCATGGAGGCCGAGCGAGGTTGGCAGCGTTTGGAGTCTATTCGGGCCAACCAATCCAGCGCCGAGCGTTTTGCCCGGGCGGCCATGCATTGGTTCGATGGGCTGCGTATCGTGCGTTACGCTCACCATCTGGCTGATGAGTTGGGCCGTGTGCCGGTCATGGACGCCTTGCAGCGGCTGGCAAAGCAGGCCGGAGGTCCCTTGCTTTCAGGGCTTGAAAGCCTACCGGCCCCGGTGGGTTTCCCCCCCGAACTGTCCTTGCAGCGTGAAATGTTGGAGTTGCTCAGGTCGCTAGATTGACGGGCATGGTGGCACCGCCTTCGAGTTCGGCCATTCGTTGCAGTTTGTACAGGTGCACCTGTTTTTCTCGTCCCTTTACCTGGTGCATGCCCAGATCTTCCACCCGCAGGCTGTTTGGGGGCGCGGCATCCAGGGTTTCTTGGCTGAGCAGCACGTCCGTGTTCGCGGAGCGGGTTAGGCCCTCAATGCGTGAGGCCAGGTTGACCACGTCGCCGATGACCGTGTAGTCCTTCCGGCGTTGGCTGCCGATGGATCCCAAGAGCACGGATCCGGTGTGCAAGCCCACCCCGATGCGGGTGCCCTCGCCGTCGGGGCGCGGGATTTTTCGAGCTTCGCGGGCCATCTCCAATGCGGCCTTTGCGGCGATCACGGCGTGCATGGGCTGGACCTCGGGTGCCCCAAAGACCGCCAGCAGGCCGTCGCCCATGAATTTGTTGACCATGCCTCCATGTCGGGCGATGACCTCGCAAACCACGGTGAAATAACTGTTGAGATAAGTCACCACTTCTTCCGGGCTGTGCCCGAAAGCCAAGGGCGTGAAGTCGCGGATGTCGGCGAAGAGCACCGTGGCCTGGCGGCGTTCACCACCCAGTTGCACGCCGTCTTGGCTCAGGCGCTCCAGGGCTTGAGGAGAGACATAAGCGCCGAAGAGATCGCCCAATCGTTCTTGTTCGAGCACGGCTTCGGCTGAGCGGGTGCTCAACTGTCGGCCGATGCTGGCCAGCAGGGCCGCGAGGCCGCCGGCCAGCAAAAGGTAGATGGCGTGTTGGATGGCAAAGTCCAGGCCCAGGCTGGGGAGCCTGACCAGTTCCGCCGGATCCATGTGGCTTCGGGCCAAGGCGTAGATGCCCAGATGTTGGGCCGCCGCAAGGCTGCCTGCGTACCAGGCCAGACGCGGGTTCATGCGCAGGCCGGCCGCCATGACCGCCAGAAAGCTCAGCAGATGCGGCGTGGAGGTCAGGGCGTAGGCACCGCCCATCCAGAACACGTCCATCAGGCTGGCGAATTTGGTTGCGCTGACCTCCAGGGTGACGTTCAGGCCTCGGATAAAGCGGGGTTGGATGCTTTTTTTGAGCAGGGGCTGGACCAGGGCGATGTGGTAGAGGCCCAAGACCAGCGTGATGCTCAGCAGGCTTAAGCCCAAGCCCATGTTCAGAGTGAAGGCGATCCAAATTGAAATCATGGCCCCTGCCGCGGCCACAAAGATGGTGTAGCGGGAGATGCGCAGTTCGTGTGCCGTGTTGAGCGCGTTGAATTCGGCGTGCAGTCGTTCGCGCAAGCTGGCTGGGGCCAGAGTGGTGATTTCAGACATGTCCGGAGGGGAGCATGGGGGCGCTTGGCTGTCAAGCTCGCGGTGTCTTGAGATGTACAAGTAGATTTGCTATGATGTACAGGTCGCAAGGGGAGGTGTATCATGGCCGATCGTTGGAGCATCGCGGAAGCACGCAAGCATTTTGCCGAACTCATCGAGTCGGCGGTCAAGGAACCCCAGGCGGTCTATCGCCGTGATCGCCTGGTGGCCCTGGTGGTGGATCCTGAGATGCTGAAGGAGTTTGTGGCTTGGAAGGAGGAACGAGCGGGGAGGTCCATCGCCGACGCCTTTGACGAGTTGCGGCAACTCTGCCGCGCGGAGGGCTATCGACTGCGCGTGCCGGTTCGAAAGAATCGTCCCAATCCCTTCGCGGAGGAGTCATGAGCCTGCGGGATTTGGTGGACACGAACGTTTTGAGCGAATTGGTCAAGCGTCGACCCAACGCCGGGGTGCTTGCTTGGGCGGAGCAGGTGAGGGTGTTGGCTTTGAGTCCGGTGGTGATCGAGGAGATTCATTACGGTTTGAGTTGGCGGCCCAATCAGCGCATCTCAAAGTGGTTCGAGAATTTTTTGGCGCAGCACTGCCAGATCCTGCCCATCACCCAGCAGATAGCGGAAGAGGCGGGCCAACTCCGCGGACGATTGAAAGCCAAGGGTCAGTCCCGCAGCCAGGCGGACATGTTGCTGGCGGCCACGGCCCTTGAGCATGGACTGGTGCTGGTCAGCCGCAACACCAGGGATTTCGGGGGCTGCGGCATTTCTTTGCTGAATCCATTTTCTTAGAAATAATTTTTTTGTTTGTCCATTGGGGGGGGCAGGAGTTCAGGGCGCTGTGAACATGTCCTCTTTGTGAAGTTTCTTGTCGAAGGTGGCCACAAGATTGGCTCCGGCTTGTCGCGCGGATTCGCGAATCATGTAGTCGGCAAAGTCACCCCGACCGATTTCGTATGCGTGAATGGCGCGCAACACATGGTCTGGGTGTTGAAATGCAAGCTGTCGGGCCGCGGTGAGTTGTTTTAGTGCATCGGCGATTTGAGGTCGCGAGAAGTCGTAACAGGCCCGAAGGACCCAGACGAGTTCGCAGACGACAATGTCCGCGACATGGGCTGTTTGGCCTTCGGCGTCGAGTTTTTTGACCAGGGCCATGGCTTTCTTTGCTTGTGCCGCGTCGTCTCCCACCAGGATGCGAACGAGGACGTTGGTATCGAGTGAGATCATGTCCCCGAGGCCGCCCGCTCAATGGCCGCGTCCATGTCCTCGATACTGACGCCTTTGCGCTTGCTTGGGAGTATTCCAAATAGGTCCTTGAGATCCGTGGTTTCGGGGCGAAGTTCGACCACGCCGTCATCGCGGACAAGAAACGACACCCGGTCTCCCGTATCCAGATCCAGGGCCTTTCGGACCTGCTTGGGAATCGTGACTTGTCCCTTCGAGGTCATGGTGGAAACCGGCATGCCGACTCCTTACATTATCTGCAATCCTTACTTTATAGTAAGGCATTTTTGTTTTGTTGTCAAGGCTCGATTTTTTTGTGGCCCTCGTCAGATGCCCTGGATACTGTACGGTTGTTCAGTGGTTTGTTTTGGAGGACATCGGAGAGTCTATGGTGACCTATGTGGAGCTTCGGGCCAAGAGTGCCTTTAGTTTTTTGCGCGCAGCCAGCGATCCGGAGGCTCTGGCGGCTCGGGCGGCTGAGTTGGAGCTTGGCTGTGTGGCTTTGGCCGATGTGGATGGTGTGTACAGCGCGCCGCGTTTTCATTTGGCGACTCGAGCGCAGGGTGTTCGTCCCCTGGTGGGCGCGGACGTCAGCCTGGAAGAAGGCGGGCGTGTGTTGTTGTTGGTGCGCACTCGGCAGGGCTACCGCAATTTGTGTCGTCTGTTGACCTTGGGTCATGCCGGGCGCTCCAAGGGCTCAAGCGCGGTGAGCCTGAGCAAGCTTGCCGAGCACGCGCCGGGTTTGCTCTGCCTGAGTGGCGATTGCATTGAGCGTGCCGCCGGTTTCGAGCAGGCTCGGCAGCGGCTTGATTTTTTGCAGCGGGCCTTGGGTCGAGGGCATTTGTGGGTGGAACTGCACCGACATCTCAAGCGCGTCGACGGGCCGCGCAATGCCCGACGCATGGCCGTGGCCCGGGCTTTGGGTTTGGGCCTGGTGGCCAGCAACGACGTGCGCTACGCACGAGCCGCCGACCGGCGCGTGTTGGACGTGTTTTCTTGCCTGCGGGCGCACCGTCGCATCGATAATGCGGGGCGCCGCCTGGAGGCCAACAGCGAGCGTCACTTGAAGTCGGCGGCCCAGATGCGCGAACTTTTTGCCGATTTGCCCGAGGCCATCGACAACACTTTGCGGGTGGCCGAGCGCTGTGTTTTCAGCCTGGAGGATTTGGGCTATCGCTTTCCCGACTTCCCGGTGCCCTCGGGCGAGACGGTTTCTGGTTACCTGCACAAGTTGGTGCAGGCCGGTGCCCGTTGGCGCTATCGACCCTTGGAGCCACGCCACAAAGCCCAGTTGGCCCGTGAGTTGGCCCTCATCACCAAGCTTTCCTTGGGGGGCTACTTTTTGGTGGTCTGGGACATCGCCCGCTATTGCCGCGAGCAGGGCATCTTGGCCCAGGGACGGGGCTCGGCCGCCAACAGCGCCGTGTGCTATGCCCTGGGCATCACGGCCGTGGACCCGGTGGGCATGGGTTTGCTTTTTGAGCGTTTTTTGAGCGAAGAGCGAGGTTCCTGGCCGGACATCGATTTGGATCTGCCCTCGGGGGCGAAGCGCGAGCAGGTCATCCAATACGTTTACCGTCGCTATGGTCGGCACGGGGCCGCCATGACCGCCAACGTGATCACCTACCGCAAACGCTCGGCCTTGCGTGAGGTGGGCAAGGTCATGGGGCTGGACCCTGAGCGCTTGGCCCGGGTGACCGCGTTGAGCCGGGGGCATGGCAAGCCCCTGGAAGAGGCCTGTGTCGAGGTGGGTTTTCCACCCGGCGACAAGCGGGTGGGGCAGTTCCTTGAGTTGGTGGAGGCCTTGCAGCACTTGCCCCGGCACTTGGGCCAACACAGCGGCGGCATGGTCATCGCCGCTGGGCGTTTGGACGAGGTGGTTCCTTTGGAGCCGGCCAGCATGCCCGGTCGCACCGTGGTTCAGTGGGACAAGGACGACTGCGCCGAGATGGGTATCATCAAGGTGGATCTTTTGGGTCTGGGTATGCTCAAGGTGCTGGAGGAAGCCGTGCCTCTGGTGTTGGCCCATGAGGGGGTTAAGATTGATTTGGCCCACCTGCCCGCCGATGATCCCACTGTCTACGCCATGTTGCAGCGGGCCGATACCTTGGGTGTCTTTCAGGTGGAGAGCCGAGCCCAGATGGCCACCCTGCCACGCATGAAGCCTCGAAAATTTTATGATCTGGTCATCGAGGTGGCCTTGATTCGTCCCGGCCCCATCGTGGGGAAGATGGTGCATCCCTACTTGAACCGCCGCGCCGGCCGTGAGCCGGTACGCTACGCCCACCCGATGCTGGAGCCCATCTTGTCCCGCACCCTGGGCGTGCCCTTGTTTCAGGAGCAGATCATGCGAGTGGCCATGACGGCTGCGGGCTTCTCCGCGGGCCAGGCCGAGCAACTGCGTCGGGCCATGACCCACAAGCGCTCGCCTGAGCGCATGGCGGAGATGGCCGAGTTGTTGAGACGGGGCATGGCTGAACGTGGCATCACGGGGCAGGCCGCCGAGGAAATCGTGCATGCCATCGCTTCGTTTGCGCTTTATGGTTTCCCCGAGTCTCATGCCGCAAGCTTCGCGCTCATCGTTTACGCCTCGGCTTATCTCAAGGCTCACCATCCGGCGGCTTTCTATTGCGCGTTGCTCAACGCTTGGCCCATGGGTTTTTATCACCCGGCCAGCATCGTCAAGGACGCCCAGCGTCATGGGCAGGCTTTTCGATCGGTGGATGTATCCCATTCAGGAGTCAAGTGTCGTATTGAGGCCGATGGGGCCTTGCGTTTGGGTTTGCGTTTCGTGACCGGGCTGCGTCGAGAGGCGGCCGAGGCCGTCGAGCGAGAACAGCCTTTTGCTGACCTGAAGGACTTGCAGGGTCGCTGTTTCTTGCATCGGGACGAGTTGGGGGCTTTGGCGGAGTTGGGGGCTTTCGCTTCTTTGGGCTTGAAGCGTCGCGAGGCGGCCTGGCAGGTGGCGGCCATGGAGGCCGAGGGCCATGGTTTGCTGGCTCGCTTACCCAGCGACCGCGCGCGAAGTCCCCTGGTCGAGATGAGCGCGGCGGAACAGACGGCGGCGGATTTTCGCGGGGCCGGTTTAACCACCGGCCCTCACCCGATAGCCCATTTGCGGGAGGGCTTGCGTCATCTGGGGGCCTTGCCGGCGGCCAGCTTGGCCTTGCGTCGCCATGGCGAGCAGGTGGCCTGCGCCGGTTTGGTCATTACCCGGCAGCGGCCGGGCACGGCCCACGGCATGTGTTTTTTGACTCTGGAAGACGAGAGCGGCCTGGCCAACGTGGTCATCACCCCGGATGTCTTCGAAGCCAATCGGGCCCTGCTGGTGAGTGCCGGCACCCTGCAGGTCTTCGGCAAGCTGGAGATTCGAGACGGGGTTTGTAACTTGAAAGCTTCGCGCTTCGTCGGCTTGGATCACGGCATCACGCAGCCGTCGAGAGACTTTCATTGACAGCCCGGACTTCCAGATGCTTGCCTTCCGGGACGAATCGTGGGATTTAATGATGGCATTTTGGAGGTGCCATGAGCGACGACAAACCTTTGAGCGAACTCGAAACCATGAAGCTGCCCTTGCAGCTCATCAAGCTCCTAAGCTCCAACCCGGGTGCCAACGCCGCCTTCGAGGAACTGCCGGCTGAGGTTCAGCGGCAGAAAATCGAGTGGGTGGCGGAGGCCACAAGCGCAGAAGATCGGGAGAAACGCTCCGAGCAGGTAATGGCGCAGCTGCTTAATCCTTGAGCGAATGGTTCAGGACGCGGATTGTTCCGATCCCAGCACCACCAATTTGCCGCAGTTTGTCTTGTCGTAGCCAGGCGTTTCGCTTGAGCTTCTGATTTCTTCCAACACGAATTCCAAGAAACGCGCCACCCGCGGGTGGGATACGAAGTTGGCCGGCACGGCCAGGTCGAAGGACTCTGTGTGCAGTGGAGCGAAGTCCAGGCCGGCTCGCTCGGCCGCCACGCGAATGCCTAAACCCAAGTCCGCCTGGCCCGATCGGATGGCCAAGGCCAACTCCAGATGGGAGGCAAAAGGACCCACCATGACGAAGTCCTTGCTGTCGACCTCCGCTTCGGCCAGCAGGCGCGTCCAGAGTCTGTGGGTGCCCGAGGCTTCTTGTCGTTGGGCGATGCGGAGTTTTTGGCCCGATAGTTTTTTTAAGTCATCCAGCTTATCACCGCGGCCCGTAGCGAAGAGCAGGCCCTGCTGGCGAGCGAAGAGATGCACAAGGTAGCTGCCCTGTTCCATGCGAGGCAAGCCCTGTTCGCGCGGGTTGACATGCAGGCCCGCCAGATGAGCTTGTCCCGCGGCCAGGGCTTCCAGGCCCGCCACCGAACCCACCGAGGCCATGGGCACGGCGCTGTGGCGAATCTGCTGGTAGCGTTCCACGACCTGGCCCAGCAACCAGTCATCGCTGCCTTGGAGGATCAGCAAATCTTCCAGCAGGCCGGTCATCAGCCCGCCGCTGGGATAGACCGTGTGTTCGGCCACCCATCGATCGATGAGCGCCTGAGGAAAGAGCCACTTGCCCGATACTCGAGCCGCGGGCAGTTTGCCCTTCGCCACCAGCGCGTAAACTTTTTTTTCGTTGAGCCGCAGGTAGCGGGCTACCTCTCGGGTGGTCATGTAGCGTGGGTTTTCGTCGGCCATGATGGGCGAAAGCGTATCAGCATTGTCGCCCCCGGACAATTTTCCGAGGCTTGACTTGGGCCGAGCCTCGACCTATGCCTTGGACCATGAACGCCGACGCACAAACGAGTAAGTCCGGGGGCCTGAAGCTCTTCGCCAAAGAGGATTTGAACGCCTTCTGGGCCCTGTTCGCAGACAACCTGGCCAACCTGTTGGTGGTCATCGGGGTTTGTACTTTTCTGTTCAAGATGCCGGGGGAGGTGGTCTTCGGACACATCCTGCCGGGGCTGGGCATGGCTCTGCTGCTGGGCTTGGGAAGCTACGCTTACCTCGCCCATCGCCTGGCGCGAAAGGAAGGCCGTTCTGATGTAACCGCTTTGCCCTACGGCATTTCGACACCCATTCTCTTCATCTATTTGTTCGGCATCATCGGCCCCGTCTACTGGGCAAGCCAAGACGCTTTGCTTGCCTGGCGGGTGGGTCTTGCGGCTGCTTTCATCGGCGGCCTCATCGAGATGACAGGCAGCGTGGCGGGGCCCTGGCTAAAGCGGCACCTGCCCCGGGCTGGTATGCTTGGGACCTTGGCGGGCATCGCCCTGACCTTCATCGCCGCCGTTCACTTGGCCGAGATATTCGAACATCCCCTCATCGGTCTGCCCAGCATGTTGATCATCTTGCTGGGTCTGGTGGCCATGGTGCGTTTGCCCTTGGGCATACCGGCGGGCTTGGCGGCCATCTTCGTCGGCGTGATCATCGGCTTGTTCACCGGCGAGGCGCATTTTTCCGTGGAAGGCGTGGGCTTCTATCCCCCGGTGCCGGTCCTCGGCGATCTTTGGGCGGGGTTTCAAGCGCTGCTTGCTCATCCCTGGATTCTGGCCGTGGTGGTGCCGGCCGAGATCTACAACTTTGTTGAGACCATGAACAACGTCGAAAGCGCCGAGGCGGCCGGCGATGCCTACCCCGTCCAAAGCTGCCAGGTCATCGACGGCCTGGGCACCATGGTGGGGGCTCTGTTCGGCTCGGCCTTTCCCACCACCGTCTACATCGGTCATCCAGGCTACAAGCGCATGGGAGGTCGGGCTGGTTACGCCCTGGGCGTGGGCCTGATTCTCTTCGTCGCCGCCACCTTCGGGCTCCTGGCGGTTTTGCAGGCCCTGGTGCCCATGGCGGCGGTGGCGCCCATGCTGGTTTTCATCGGTCTGGTCATCACGGCCCAGGCCTTTCAGGCCAGCCCAAAGGCTCACGGCATGGCCGTGGCCTTCGCCATGCTGCCTCATTTGTCCGGCTTGCTGGTCCTCAAGTGGAACTCCCTGCATGGGGCCTTGGGGCAAGTGGTCGCCGACAAGTTGACCGGCGATCTGCCCGCCATGGACGGCCCGATTTTGCTTAGCGCCATGCTGCAGAAGGGCGCGCACCTGGAAGGGCATTCCTTGCTTTCAGGCGGTGCCATCCTGGTGGGCATGATCTGGGGCTCAATCGCCGCCTTCATGATCGATCAAGCCTGGTTTCGCGCGGCCATGGTTTTGGGCGCGGCTGGTCTGATGAGCCTCTTCGGCATCATCCATGCGCCGTCTTTGGGGCTCTTTACCGCACCTTTGACATGGACCTATTTCGGCCTGGGTCTGACTCTTTGCGGGGTGGGTGTTGGGAAAAAGTACTTCCCGGCGCTGGATGGGCCGGCCGGGGCTTGATTGATTAACGCCAGTTCATCATGCGCCAGCCTTGGCGCAGGGCGTGTTGTTTTAGTTTGCGGTGGGGTGTGGTGGCCACGGGGTGGCCGCAGAGCATGAGCATGGGTAAATCAGAGATGTGGTCGGAGTAGGCCCAGGAGGCGGGCCAGTCGATTTCGTTGAAATCTTTCCAGGCTTGGAGGCGGTTGACCTTTTCGTGGCCGTAGCAATTGGCGGCCAGCAGCCTGGGGGTGTCTTTGCTTAGGAAACTGCGAGCGAGGTCATCCAGTGCACCGTCTCCTCCGGGACTGGGTCCGGTTTCCAAGCTGGTGCGGGTGGCGATGAGCAGATCGAAGCCCAAGGCTTTCACTACTTTCTGGAGATAGAGCTCTACGCTTGCCGAAACCAGCAAGAGCTTGTGTCCCTGTTTCTTGTGCCAGTCGATGCGCTCCAATGCGCCTTTGAGGTAGCGAGGACGCAGCTCTTTTTCATGAAAAGCGTCCAGCACTTGTTCTTGTTCTTCGGTCGGGATGCGAGAAAATGTGCGCAGCACCTGGGCCTTCATTTGGTCCTTGCTCAAGAGGCGGGATGCGTAAAGCGGGGCCAGGGCCGCCAGGCGTGGAATCTCCATGCGGCTTTCCGGTCGGTGCCGAAACAAGAAAGTCAAAAAGGGTGCCATGGTGTCGGCGCGGGTGATGGTGCCGTCGAAATCGAACAGGGCCGCTGGCGTTTTCTTCGCTGTGCTCATGGGCGAAGCCTATCATCTGCCAGATCGGGGCTCCATCAGAACTTCTTGGCCGATGATCGTCGTCGAAGAGCAGGGCCGAACGGATGCCCTGTAGATCAAGACGTTCGATGAGTTTTTGTACCGTGGCGCGCTGTTCCGCTTCTTTCATTTCAAACCACCGAGGGTCCGTGATGGTGGCTTGCAGCCTGTTCCCTTGCGCCAGGGCGCGCTCTAATACCAGGATGCCGGACACTTCAGAGGGGTCGAAAGTCGAGGTGCGACTGGGCAGGTTAAACCAGAGCGCCAGCGGTGCAAGCAAGAGGACTGCGGCCAGTACAATTGTTCGTCGCCTGGAATGGCCGGGCACCTTGACCTGTTGCCGACGTGGGGTTTTGGCTGGGCTGGTTTTGGATCTGGGCCAGGGTTTGAGTGCCTTTTTATTTGCCTTGTGTCGCCGGATTTGCCGGTCCGTTCGTTTCCTGTCGCTGATGGCCGCCCGCTTGGCTACCTGGTCATAGGCCTGTCGAAAGGAGCCGACTTCTTCCAGGCGTTTTCGTGCCATGCAAAGGGTCTTTGAGCATTCGTCGAAGCGGCTTAGGCTTTCGGGTAATTTGACCTCCAGGCCATGCTCATGCCTGTTGAGGGCGAAGATGTACAGGGGAAGGGCAGCCTGGATGGAGTCGATGCTCTGATCGGCGGCCAGGGTGTTCCACAGTAGGGTCAAATCCACCACGCCCGCTTGGTGATATTTCAAGTACCAGACATCCAGTAGATAGCGAAGTGTCTCGTTGCCGACGAACTCTTTGACCCCTGAGATGTCGAGTGCGGTCACCAGGGCGTTGACGACCATTCTTTTGTGGGCTGCGCTCGGCAGGTCCATGGTCGGCTCGACGGGTATCTGAGACGAACCAAGCGCCGCGGCGCATGGCGAGGTCATGTCGGGCTCTTCGACCTGGCTTTCGTCGACCAGGTTTTCGATCTGGCTGAGCAGCTCTTTCGGGGGATCGATGAACTGGAGGCCAAGCCCCGGAATTCGGGGATGCTCATCGGAGTCGAATGGCGGCTGGATTCGGACCACCTTGGCCTTCACCGTGGCTGTCACTGGCTGACCCGGAAGTTGGGTTTCCAACTCGAGCTCACTGCCGGGCGGGATGGGTTCGTCGGTGCGTAAGAACATGCCGCCTTGGCTGAGGTTCCAGGCGGTGGCCTCGAAGAACGAGCCATCGGGCAGGACGCGGGTTCGAACCGGGACCTGGATCGTGGCCCGGGTGCTTTGGCGTTTGTCCCGAGGTGACGGGGCCGCCCGCTGGATGCCTTCATCCGAGTCCAGATCGAAGCGGGTGGCCACGACTTCTGAAATGTCTCGATAGCCGAGCCTGGGCAAGGCATCGGGTTGCAGATCGGGCAGGGGAACCGGTTCGAGGAGTTGTTGGTGACCATCCAAATCGATTTGAGCCGCAAGTCCCTCCGATACGTCCCGCAGGTCCTCGTCGGACAGTTCAGCCGTGTCGCTGGCCTCGGGCAGCAGGCCCTCCGGCAGGATGGCGCGCAGGCGCATGCCCGGGCTTTCCCAGGTCTCCCCGGATTTAAGCAGGGTGTGCCAGGCGACCACCACGGCATCACCGACCCGGATGACCCGGTTTTCATCGTCTTCCAGTTCCAGGGTCAGGCGGGTGTCGGGCGGGAGGGGATGGTTGGTGGGGATGAAGAGCGTCCCGGCCGCGAGTTGGTAGCGGATGGTGGCGTGGTTTTCCTGCGGCACTCGCAACCTGACCGAGGCTTGGGCTTCGGACGGAGGTGCTTGTTTTTCAGATTGATTGTCCAATTTATCGAATCCCCCCATTTTCGGGCCTCCTGCTTCGGGTCGAAGGCTCCTGGAAGGGAGGGTGTCGACCTGATGGACAGGAGGTGATACTTTACAGTCACTTCGGTTCTGATTCTATGGATTTTTTGTGATCGATGCGGAGGGAGGATGAAATGAAAGGGATTCGGTTTCGTGCTGTCTTGGCTTCGGGTGGTTTCACTTTGGTCGAATTGCTCATCACCGTGGCCATCATTGGTATCCTGGCGGCGGTAGCCATCCCGGCCTTGGGCACTTTCATCCGCAGATCCAAGGCGGTCGAAGTCCACGCCAATCTGGACGCATGCTACCAGGGGGTGGTGCAGTATTACTCGGCTCAGCATTTGCTTGATGGTGGCGTTACCTTTAGCCATCGTCTACCGGCCGCCATGACAACGCCGATTTGCCCGAGTAGCGGCAACGGAAACGGATCTCTGGCTGACTTGTCAGGTGATTCCAATTTCATCAGTCCGGAAGTTTACCTCAGCGAGTTGGGTCAGACATTCAAAAGCATCGGCTTTCTGATCACCGAGGCCACTTACGCTTGTTATTCCTATGATGTTATCGAGGGCGATTTGGCCGATGCCTCGACTCGGGATCGCTCGTTCGGCTTGGCGAAGACGCGTTGGGCCAGTCTTGCGCCTGATTTCACAAGAATGGGTCGGGAGCAGGAAGTCTTGATAGCCAAGCCCGGCGGCGGTGGTCCTGGCGGTCCTGGCGGCGGTGGTCCTGGCGGTCCTGGCGGCGGTGGTCCTGGCGGTCCTGGCGGCGGTGGTCCTGGCGGCCCTGGCGGCGGTGGTCCTGGCGGCCCTGGCGGCGGTGGTCCTGACGGTCCCGGCGGCGGTGGTCCTGACGGTCCCGGCGGTCCTGACGGTCCCGGCGGTCCTGATGGTCCCGGCGGTCCTGACGGTCCCGGCGGTCCTGATGGTCCCGGCGGTCCTGATGGTCCCGGCGGTCCTGATGGTCCCGGCGGTCCTGACGGTCCCGGCGGTCCTGACGGTCCCGGCGGTCCTGGCGCCGGTGGCCCTGACGGCCCTGGTGGCGGTGGCCCTGCCGGCCCTGGCGGCGGTGGCCCTGACGGTCCTGGTGGTGGTAGCCCCGGTGTTGTTGGCGATGCCTTCCGCTGCATCGCGTATACAGATGTGGACAACGATGACCTGCTGGCCATCTGGTGGAAAACCGGCCGCTTGGCCGCTGGCACCAGTACCTTTCAGGGTGGCCACGTTTATCAGGTGCCTGGACCCGAGGGGGATGACTGGTAGGTTTTGGGCTGATTGGCCTTTGGTGGTCTGCGTGAATCTGCTATGTTCCCAGGGCGATGGAGAGTGAAAAGCGAATAGATGGCCCCGTTTGGGCCTTGGTGCCGGCGGCGGGAAGCGGTGACCGATTCGGCGCGGGTGAGCCCAAGCAATTTGTGGCCGTGGCCGGTAGGCCTTTGTTGCATCACAGCCTGCTGGCTTTGTGGCGCAGTTCTCAGCTTCAGGGTTTGGTTGTGGCCGTGCCGCCGAACTCTGTTCAAGATCCCGAGATGCTGCCGCTTGAGTTGCGTGGCTTGGATTGCGTGCGGGTGGTGGCCGGTGGGGAAAGTCGGACCGAGAGTGTGCGTCGGGCTTTGGTGGCCGTGGATGCTTCCTGTGAGTTGGTGCTGGTGCATGACGGCGCTCGGCCGAAGGTGGGGGCTGATTTGATGGAGCGAGTCATCGGGGCGGCGCGGAGCCACGGTGCGGCTGTGCCGGTGCGCGGGGTCGATGAGACGGTCAAGGAAGTGGACGGACGGGGCCGCGTTTTGGCTACCTTGGACCGTGACCGCTTGCGTCTGGTGCAGACGCCTCAGGGCTTTCGTCGCGATGTGCTCGAGCGGGCTTATGCCTGGCTGGATGCTCAGAAAAATTCGCCGGCTTTGACGGATGACGCGGCCCTGGTGGAGGCGAGTGGGGGCGAGGTGCATACGGTGGAAGGTCAAGACGACAACCGCAAGGTGACTGTGCCGGCCGACTTGCAGGTTTTGGGTTTCGCGACGCCCCGGGTGGGGTTTGGTTACGATGTGCATAAGCTGGTGCCGGATCGAGAGTTGGTTCTGGGGGGTGTTAAAATTCCCTTTGAGCTGGGCCTCGATGGGCATTCGGACGCCGACGTGGCCACGCATGCTTTGTGCGACGCCATTTTGGGCGCGGCGGGCCGGGGGGATATCGGGCGTATGTTTCCCGATGATGATGCCCGGTGGGCAGGTGCCGACAGCCTGGATTTGTTGGCCCGGGTGGTGCAAGATGTGGCCGAAGCAGGCTTTCGGCCGAGTTCGGTGGATCTTTGCATTGTGGCACAGCAGCCCAAGTTGGCGTCCCATTTGCCGCTGATGGCGGAGCGTTTGGCCGCGGTGCTCGGTTTGGATGCCGGGGCCGTGGGGCTGAAGGCCACCACCACCGAGGGCCTTGGCTTTGCGGGCTTGGGCCAGGGTATGGCGGCTTATGCGACGGCGGTGTTAGTGGCATTTACGAATCGTTTTTGATTCGTTAGTGCCACGTTATACTGCGGCCTATTGTGCAGTGTTGGTGGGGCATTTGAGAAGCGGTGGATAAGCATGAGCGAACACGACGAACTGGAACGCGAATTTCAAGAGGGCGCTGACGCTGTCTTGCCGGATGACTCCGATCCCATGGGCCTGGATGGGCGCATGCAACATCAGGCCCGCGGTCGCACCACGCGACATATTTTCATGGCCGCCTTGCTCATTACGGGCTTCGCCCTGCTTAGCTTTTTGCTGCGCGACGAGCTTTTGTATTTTTTCACCTCTGGCCAACCCACCGAGATGGGCCAGGCCGAGGAATTGCGTGACCAGCCCCTGGCTCATAATCGTTTCTTGGCTGTCGAGGGTGTGGCGCGGGATATGTGTATTCGCTCGGAAGCATGGCGGAGTCGCACGCGCTATTTGTATCTGATGGGCAGCGAGTTGGGGGCGCGGATACTCATCGAGGCGCCGGACCCGGATTCGGCGGGTTGTCCCGGGGCCGTGGAAAGACGGTTTGCCGGACGCCTGGTGGACCTTTCCCTCACGCATCGTTACGACGCCGTATTGGCATACTACCGAAAGCATTTTTTGACGGCTCCCGCCGAGGGGCCGATTTATTTGTTGAGACACGATGTTTCACCGGGTGACCTTTGGCCTTATCCCGCGGCCCTGGGTCTGATGCTCTTGTTGGCGGGTCTTCACATGGTCTTGTTGATCCGCTCCCGTCGTCGCAAGGCAGCCGCAGAAGGAGACATGGCATGAGTTTGCGCATTTACAACACACTGACCAATCAGAAAGAAGACCTCCAGCCCATCGAGCCGGGCAAGATCGGCATGTACGTCTGTGGCGTCACTGTCTACGACATGTGTCATATCGGCCATGCTCGTGCTTATGTCAGCGCCGATGTGATCTTCAGGCACCTACAAAACTCAGGTCTGGACGTGACCTACGTACGCAACTTCACGGATCTGGACGACAAGATCATCACCCGCGCCAATGAGTTGGGTGAGGACAGCCGCGCCCTGGCTGATCGTTTTATCCAGGAGTTTTATAAGGATATGGACGCCCTGGGCATACGGCGTCCCCAGATCGAGCCGCGGGTCACGGAGCACATCCCTGATATCATCGAGACCGTCAAGCTATTGATTGAGCGGGGCCACGCGTATGAGGATGGCGGGGATGTCTTTTTCGACGTGCCGTCTTTTGAGGACTATGGCAAGTTGTCCAAGCGACCATTGGATGAAATGAAGTGCGGGGTTCGCGTGGCGGTGGACGATCGCAAACGTTGCCCCATGGACTTTGTCCTCTGGAAGGCCTCCAAGCCCGGGGAGCCGGCCTGGAAGAGCCCCTGGGGCAAGGGACGGCCAGGCTGGCACATCGAATGTTCCACCATGAGCACCAAGTACCTTGGCCGTACCTTCGACATTCATGGCGGCGGCAAGGACCTGGTTTTTCCCCACCACGAGAATGAGATCGCCCAGGCCGAGGCGGCCCATGGCCAGGAATTCGCACGGGTCTTCTTTCATAATGGCTTTGTCAATATAGACAAGGAGAAAATGTCCAAGAGCCTGGGTAACTTTTTTACCATTCGGGAGATTTTCGAACATTACGATCCGGAGGCCCTCCGGTACTTTTTGTTGACCACCCACTACCGCAGCCCCATCAGCTTCGAAGTGTCATTCAAATGCCCCAAGTGCGGAGATGAGATGCAGCGGGCAGACGTGGAAGACCGGAAATGTTCTGTTTGCGGCGAAGCGCTTTGCGACGCCGAGGCCAGCGCGGCCGTGTGCTTTCCCTCCCTGGATGAAGCGCAGAAGCGCTTGGAGTACCTCTACACGACAAAGAAGCGCATGGATGCGTTCATGAATATTTCCACCACGGGCGTGGGCGTCCTGGTCAAGGCCGACGTCATCGACTCTTTGGTTCCTCGTTTTGCCGAGGCCATGGACGACGATTTTAATGCCGCGGCTGCATTGGGTGTGCTTGGCGAAATCATGCGTTTGGCCAACGAAGTGATGGACAACAAGGAGGGACACCCGGCAGGCATGTTGACCTCGACCGTGCAGGTCCTGCAAAAGGAACTGGCTGGTATGAGCGAGGTTTTGGGCGTCCTGGAGCGGGCACCCGATGAAGCGCTCAAGTCCCTGCAGGAGCGGGCCAAGGCGGGCCGTGATGTGGACGAGGAAGAAGTGGAGCGGCTCATCGCGGCACGGGCCGAGGCCCGCAAGGCCAAGGACTTTTCTCAAGCGGATGTCATCCGCGACCAGTTGGCCGAATTGGGCGTGGAGATCAAAGACACGTCTTCCGGCACGACCTGGAAAATCTGCGTTTGACGCCGGCCGAGGGGCCATGGGCGTTTCTTTTCAACTTGAGTCTGATTTTGAGCCGGCGGGAGATCAGCCCAAGGCCATTGACGAGTTGGTGAAGGGATTGGCTCGGGGAGACCGTCACCAGGTTTTGCTGGGCGTCACCGGTTCGGGAAAGACTTTCACCATCGCCAATGTGGTGGCCCGCACCAACCGACCGGCCATCATTATCGCCCATAACAAAACCCTGGCGGGTCAGCTTTACGCGGAGTTTAGGCAGTTTTTTCCCCATAATGCAGTTGGTTTTTTTGTCTCCTATTATGACTATTACCAGCCAGAAGCCTATGTGCCGCAATCGGACACCTATATTGAGAAGGACGCTTCCATTAACGACGAGATCGATCGGATGCGTCATGCGGCCACCCATGCCTTGTTGACCCGTCGCGACGTGATCATCGTGGCTTCGGTCTCCTGCATCTTCGGGCTGGGCGCGGTGGAGGCATACAGCGAGATGCGGGTGGCGCTGCGGGTGGGTGAGGAGCTTGGTCGGGATGCCCTGCTTCGTCGCCTGGTGGATATTCAGTATAGCCGAAACGATCTGGATTTTCACCGGGGCACTTTCAGGGTGCGGGGTGACATGGTGGATGTCTTCCCCATTTATGAGGACGAGCGAGCCCTGCGCATCTCGTTTTATGGGGATGAGATCGAGGCCATTTATTTCTTCGATCCGCTGCGGGGCATCAAGGCCGAGAGCCTCCAGTCCATCGAGATCTTTCCTGGCAGTCACTACGTCACGCCAGCCAACCGCATGGGGCACGCCATCCTGAGCATCCGTGAAGAGCTGCGGGTCAATCTTCAAAAACTAAGGTCCGCCCAACGATTGCTCGAAGCCCAGCGCTTGGAGCAGCGGGTCATGTACGATTTGGAGATGATGGAGCAGATGGGCTATTGCAACGGCATCGAAAATTACAGTCGGCATTTGGCCGGCCGCATGGTGGGCGAGCCCCCCACGACTTTGATTGACTATTTGCCCCACGACGGCATGGTGATCCTCGACGAGAGCCATCAGTCTTTGCCCCAGCTTCGTGGCATGGTGCGAGGCGATCGCTCACGCAAAGAGACCTTGGTGGAGTACGGATTTCGGCTGCCCTCCGCTTTGGATAATCGACCGTTGACTTACGAAGAATTCGACGTCAGGGCGGGGCAGCGCATCTACATTTCGGCCACGCCCACGGAGTTCGAGGTGGGCTTGGCCCAAGGTGTGTTGGTGGAGCAGATTGTGCGTCCCACTGGCCTGGTGGACCCGGTGGTGGAAATTAGGCCGGCTTCGACGCAAGTGGATGACCTTTTAGAGGAGATTCGCGTGACCGTGCAGCGCGGGCAGCGGGTCTTGGTCACCACTTTGACCAAACGCATGGCCGAGGACCTGACCGAATTCCTGACCGAGCATGGCGTCAAGGTGACCTACTTGCACTCGGATATTAAGACCATGGAGCGCCTGTCCATTGTGACCGAGCTCAGGGCGGGCAAGTTTGATGTCTTGGTGGGCATCAATCTCCTGCGCGAGGGTTTGGACATGCCCGAAGTGTCCCTGGTTGCCATCCTGGACGCGGATCGGGAGGGCTTTTTGCGTAGTGAGACCGCCTTGATTCAGACCATGGGTCGAGCCGCGCGCAACTTGGACGGGCGAGTTTTGCTGTATGCGGATCGGGTCACCCCTTCCATCGAACGGGCCATGGCGGAGACGGCTCGTCGTCGGCAGCTCCAGCAAGACCACAATCAAGCTCAGGGCATCACGCCGCGTTCCATCAAAAAGGCCGTCGCTACCCTTCAGGCGCTTGAAGACGAGCAGGAGCAAAAGACCTGGGGTGGGCTTGCGGAGCCGGAAGCGCCCTATGGTTTGTCCGAATTAATCAGGCGAATTGAAGAGCTGAAAGTCCAAATGCGGCAGGCCGCCGAGGTGCTGGATTTTGAAGAAGCGGCCATGTTGCGTGATCAGATCAAGGCGCTGAAGAAGCGTCATCTCCGAGACGGGTGATGCATGGGCCATGAGGGCAAGCCGCTGCGGGGGGCGAGGCTGGAGGCCTTGCTGGATAGCCTGCCGGCCAAGCCCGGTGTCTACTTGATGAAGGGCAGTTCGGGCCGGGTGCTATACGTAGGCAAGGCCAAGAATCTGCGCAGTCGAGTGCGAAGCTATTTCCGCGCCTCGGGCGATGACAGGGCCTTCGTGGCCAGCTTGGACCGGCTGCTTTTCGAGCTGGAGGTGCTGGTCTTACCGAGCGAAAAAGACGCCCTCTTGGTCGAGCGGGACTTGATCGCCCAGCATCGACCTCGCTTCAACGTCAACCTGCTCGATGACAAGAATTTCCTTTCCTTGCGTCTGACGGAGCACGAATTCCCGCGCTTGATGGTCGACAGGCGGCGGCCGCGTACAGGCACATCTGATGGCCTGGGTAAATCTGGGAGGGGCAGGGCAGGACCGGCGGCCTTGAGCGGTCGCTGGTTCGGGCCTTACCCTTCAGCAACCTCGGCCAGGCAAACCCTGCGGGTGGTGCAGCAGGTTTTTGGTTTGCGGGTCTGCGCCGATTCGACCTTGGGCCGGCGCAAGCGGCCTTGCTTGCTGCACCCGATTGGTCGCTGCAGTGCCCCTTGTTGTGATTTGGTCTCCAAGGATGACTACGCTGACCAGGTGAAAGGGGCCAAGCGTTTCTTGTCCGGTCACGCAGGCGAATTGATCGAGGAGCTCGAGCTGCAGATGCGCCAGGCCTCGGCGGAGGAGCGTTTTGAACAGGCGGCCTTGCATCGGGACCGCATGCGCGCCGTGAGAACCACCTTGAGCAAAATGCCCTTCACCGAGGGTGGGCGGCTTGATTTGGACGCTTTGGGGCTGCATCGGGAAGGCGGCAGTGGCGCGGTGGTGCTTTTGCAGGTGCGCCAGGGGCGGGTGCAAGGAGTGAGTCGTTTTGATTTTGATCGAGTCGAGGCACCGGCGGCGGATCTCATGAGGCAGTTTCTTTTGCAGCATTACGGACCAGGGGCTGACTTACCGCCTGAGATTGTCTTGTCCTCCTTGGCCTGGCAGGGTGCCGAAGGAGAAGATGAGCTGAACCTGCTGGCCGACATACTCGGGGAGCGACGGGGTGCCGTGGTACGGGTTTGGTTGCCCAACCGTGGTCCCCACCGGCGTTTGGCGACCACGGCCCAGGACAATGCAAGCGAGGCTTTCCGGGCCCGATTGGCCACCAGCAACACCATGCATGGCAGGCTGGTACGCCTCCAGGCCAGACTGAAATTGAAGCGTTTTCCCCATCGCATCGAATGTTTTGACATGTCCACGACCGGGGGGCGTCTCAGCGTGGGCTCGATGGCTGTCATGATCGATGGCGAGCCCTGCCCATCCGAATACCGCCGTTTTCGCATCAGGGAGGCGGCACCGGACTCGGATGTGGGCATGATGCGCGAGGTGGTGGGGCGTCGTTTTCGCAGGGTGCAAGAGGGCGTTGAGGATGGGCCAGATTTGGTGTTGTTGGATGGCGGCAAGGGTCAACTTCGGGTGGTTGAAGGCCTGTTCGCCGACATGGGGGTCAGTGATGTGGACTTGGCGGCCCTGGCCAAAGGGGGGCCAGGGGCTGGTCGCCACCGGGTGGACCGGGAGCGGGTCTTCCGCCCAGGGCGAAAGAATCCCATCGCACTGCGCCCGGAGAGCGATGAACTGTTTTTGTTGAGTCGAATTCGTGATGAAGCACACCGTTTTGCCATTGCTTATCACCGCAAGTTGCGGGCCAAGGCATCTTTGAGGACGGTGCTGGAGGAGGTGCCCGGCGTGGGTCCCGCGCTTCGGCGTCGTTTGCTCAGGGACCTGGGCAGCCTAAAAATGATCAAACAGGCTTCCGTTTCCGAGCTGTCTGAGGTAAAGGGCGTATCAAGGACTTTGGCGGAACGAATCCGCGGCTTTTTGAAAGAGGTGGAAGCGTGAGAATTTATCCCAAGGTGGTCCCGGCCATGGCCCGGGAGATTGTCAAAGCTTTGATGGGCCCTGGGCACATCGAGGTGGAATCCGAAAACGTTGCGGCGGCCGAGGATGACCTGGTGGCCATCGTTCGCGAATACCAGCGGCAGGAAGACAGCATGAACCGCCAGGCCAAAGACCTGGTGGTCAAGCGAGGCTGGCCGTCACATAAGTTCGCGGAGGCGCGTAGCATGGTGGTCCAAGCCAAGCGTTTTCCGATGGGTGACGACGGCATTGACTACATGATCGAGCAGATGATGGAGTTCATGTTGATCACGAACAACATCGAAGAGGTCTACGCCCAGGACAACGTCTTGCGCAAGATCATCGTCACGATCATGCGGCGCTTCGGCAAGATGGACGAAGAAGTGGACACCGAGGCCCGTGGGCGCTTGAAGCATTTGCAGGAGGGCACCCGGGACTGGGAGGTCCAGTACCAAAAGGTGTCCGATCAGGTGCGTCGCAACAAGGGTCTAATCTAGCCTTGGTGCGCTTGCGTGGAAGAACGCAAGGATAGTCCAGCGGATAAGCTTCGCCATGATCCCAAGGGTATTTGGATCGAAGTGCTGGCCATGTATGGCCTGGCCTTGGGGGTCATTGGCCTGTTCAAGGTCTTGAGTTTGTTTTCAGGTTTTCTCGCCGACAACCTCTGGGGCATCGCGGGGCTCGTTTTTCTGTTCTTGCCCATCGAGTATCTGAGTCGCAAAGGCGTCGATCTGGAACGCTATGGTCTGACCTGGAAGCACCTGGGTCGCGCTTTTTTGTGGGCCGGGCTATTCGTCGTGATCACCTTCCCCCCCTATGTGCCAGCCTTCGTCTGGTGGTTCGGCCGTGGCGAATTTCATTTCGACCTGCCGGATACCTTCTGGCAAGAGGTGGTTGGGTTCTTTTTCTTGGTAGCCCTGCCCGAAGAGGCCTTTTACCGCGGCTACATGCAAACCCGCTTAGACGAAGTCTTCAAAGGACGAGTCAACATCCTCGGTGCCAAGGTGGGCTGGTCCCTCGTCGTAACCTCCGCCCTCTTCGCCATCGGGCACTTGATCACCCCCCGGCTCGACAAGTTGGGCACCTTCTTCCCCGCCTTACTCTTCGGATGGATGAGAGCCCGCACCGGCACCATCGCCGCGGCGGTGATCTTCCACGCGCTGTGTAATATTTATGCTCAGGTGCTTAAATATGGGTATTTTTAGAGTTCCTAGCTCGCAATTAATCTGGTCATCAAGCCAAGTCGCCAAACAAGCCGCATCCCAGTAGGAACTCTTATCCCGTGCCGCCATGCGGCACGGGGTGGTGTGCACCACGGGGTGGTGTGCAGAAGAAAGCCGAGGGTGTCCGTCCTTCGCCTAACCCCGCACCGCTTGGCGGTGCAGAAGCCGAGGGTGTCCGTCCTTCGCCTAACCCCGCACCGCTTGGCGGTGCGGGATAAAGCGGACCCTAACCCCGCACCGCTTGGCGGTGCAGAAGCCGAGGGTGTCCGTCCTTCGCCTAACCCCGCACCGCTTGGCGGTGCGGGATAAAGCGGACTACTTCGTTAGCTGATGTGTTCAAATGGGGGATAGGAACTTTTGGTTGGCTGGGTTAGTCCGCCTAAGCACACGCCCAATCCGGATCGATTTCTCCGTCGCAGTCGTTGTCTTTGCCGTCGCAGAGTTCCGGGGCGCCGGGGTAGACGGTGGGGTCTTCGTCGTCGCAGTCGCCTTCGCAGGTTGAGAATCCGTCTCCGTCCTGGTCGAAGCCTTCGTCTATTTGGAAGTTGCAGTTGTCGTCGATGTGGTTGCAGATCTCTTCGGCGTCCGGGTTGACGTTGGGATCTGAGTCATCGCAGTCGCCTCCGCAGGAAGTCCAACCGTCACCATCCTGGTCGAATCCTTCGTCGATCACGCCGTCGCAGTTGTCGTCGATGCCGTTGCAGAACTCGGTGGCCTCGGGATGTACCGTGGGATCCGTGTCGTCGCAATCGCCCATGCAGGTGGACCATCCGTCGTTGTCGTTGTCGTAGCCCTCGTCGACAAAGCCGTTGCAGTTGTCGTCGATGCCGTTGCAGACCTCGGTGGCGCCCGGATAGACGTTGGGATCTGAGTCGTCGCAGTCGCCGAAGCAGAGGCCGACGCCGTCGCCGTCCGCGTCGATTTCGTCGATTTCACCGTTGCAGTCGTTGTCTTCGCCGTCGCAGATTTCGGATGAGGGTGTGCATTCGTCGAAGGAGCGGTAGCTGACGGTCAGATCCAGCCCATCTTCTTCCGGCCTGGCCGTGCCGTAAAACAGCAGGGCATTCTGGGTGCCGTCGTAGTCGAAGCCGTTGGTGCGGCTGCGGTCGATCAGGATCGGCGCCTGTCCGAGCTCCAGTTGCATGGCCACCTTGAGGGTGGAGGAGATGGGGGCATAGCGCAGGATGTATTCGCTGGCCACGCCGGAAGCGGCCCGGACCACCGTCTCCATGTTGGTGGTCATGTCGCCGCAGATCTCCATGGCGGCCGCACCCGGGATGCCGGCCACCACCTCGAGGTAACCAGGGGTTGCGTCGTAGGCCGTCGCGCACATGGGTACACCGCTCACGATGGCAAAGAGCATGGCACCGTGACCGCCGCCAGCGCCCAGGTAGTCGTTGACCAGGGATGCGGGTGTGCGACCATCGCGCTCGATGCTCTCGGCTTCTTCGTCGCTTAAAACCACGACGATCCAGGTGGCGTCACAGCGCAGCTTGTTGGTGGCCGGGTTCTCCACGTCGGGGTCACAGCCGCCGGCGATGGCACGCTCGATGGCCCGGAGGCCCATGGTCAAACCGTATTCCCTGCCCGAGCCTTGGATGCCCACGCCAGAGATGCGGTTTTTGAAGGTCGTGATGGCACCCGCTTCTCCGGCGGAGACGAAGTTGCCGCCCTCCAACTGCCCGTCGTCACCCGAATCGGTGGTGGTCACGCCGATGCGCCAGTCCAAAGTGGTGTTGTTGAGTTCGAGTTCCATCGCGTTGCCGGCATTGATCACGGCGGTTTGCTCATTGTCCATGGAACCGGAGTTGTCCACCACCCAGATGAAATCCACGGGGTTGATGCCCACGGTGGCGAAGCTGTCGCAGCGCACGTTGGTGGCGTCCGAGGCCTTGGCCAAGGCCGTGGAGTTGCCGATGTCATTCAGGCGAATGGCCTGGGCGTCTGTACCGGAGTATGAAGATTCCGTGGCCACGGAACCCACGGTGAGCACCTGGCTGCCAGAGCGAAAGGCCGTCTCGAACAGGAATTTGAAAGAGCTTGCGCTGGCACCCTGAAGGGGCAGGGTGCCCGTCAAGGTGGCGCGGGCATGGGTGCCGGCCAACTCGTTGCAGAGCTGAGCCACGGTACGAGAGCTTGAAGTCGAAAGCGTGTAGTCGCCCAATGACGCGGGGAAGCCGTCAAAAGTGGTCATGGTGCGGCTGGAGGTTGAATCTACCGAGAGGCCGGCGATGCCGTTGATGAGGCCTCGGTCCGTGTTGACCTGATCGGCGGCGTTACTCACGCCGCCCGAGGCCGTACGGCTGACGATGAAGCCCGCCACGTCGTGAGCTGTGTCGAAGAAGATGGCACCGATTTGTGCGCCGCCCGCGGTCAAAGGCTGGTAGGTGGTGAAGAAGGGCTCCAGGGCCAGCAGGTAGCCCGGCGTCCAGTCCCGGTGCAGATCCACCGGCTTCAGGTTGTCGGTGGAGCAGACCAGATTGGAGCCTTCCTCATCATCGGGCACACCGTCCCCGTCCGTATCGGTCTCGATGGGGCTGGTTTCGCCCTCGGAGCATTCCGGGGACCAGCAAGTGCCGCTGCCCAACAGGCAGGTTTCGTCCTCGGCACATTCGTTGTCCGAAGAGCAAGGTGGGTTGGACACGCAGTGGCCCAGTTGACAGTCGCCATTGCGATCTTCGTCGCCGTCGCTGACCCCGTCGCCGTCCGTGTCGGGGTTTAGGGGATCGGTCTCGGTGCCCGCATCGTATTGGAAGTTGCCGTTGCAGTCTTCGTCGCCGTCGCTCAGACCGTCTAAGTCCGTGTCGGCCGCCCGCGGATTGGTCTCTCCGGCATCCACGGTGCCGTTGTGGTTCGAGTCCTCATTGCCGTCCGGAATGCCGTCGCCGTCCGAGTCCGGATTCGTGGGATCGGTCTCGTTGGAGTCCACCACGCCGTTGCTGTTGGCGTCTTCGATGCCGTCGGACAGGCCGTCACCGTCCGTGTCCGCAAGCAAGGGATCGGTCTCGCCATAGTCAAGCTGGCCATTGTGGTTGGCGTCTTCAGCGCCATCGAAGATGCCGTCACCGTCCGTGTCCTCGTTGTTGGGATCGGTCTCGCCTTCACTCAACAATCCGTCCCGGTTGGTGTCTTCGATGCCATCCACCAGGCCATCGCCGTCCGAGTCCGGGTTGGTGGGGTCCATTTCGCCCGGGTCCCGCTCTCCATCTTGATTCAGGTCTTCGACGCCGTCGTTCAAGTAGTCGCCGTCTGAGTCCGCGTTCAAAGGATCGGTTTCGCCCTCGTCAACCTGCCCGTTGCCGTTTTGGTCTTCGATGCCGTCCATCAGGCCGTCCATGTCCGTGTCGGGCCGCAAGGCGTCGGTCTCGCCCTCGTCGCGGATGCCGTTGTGGTTGGCGTCTTCCACGCCGTCGTCGATGCCGTCTGCGTCGGTGTCGGCCAGGCTGGCGTCGGTTTCCCAATCGTCCTTGCGCCCGTTGAGGTTGCTGTCTTCGAAGCCGTCGGCCAGCCCATCACCGTCGGTGTCCACCAGGCCTGGATCGGTCTCGCCCGGATCCAGTACGCCGTCGTGGTTTTCATCTTCCAGGCCGTCCGGCAGACCGTCTTCATCCGAGTCGGTCAGCAAGGGGCTGGACTCGCCCGGGTCCACCACGCCATTGCTGTTTGCGTCTTCGATGCCGTCCGCCAAACCATCGTCATCGGAGTCGGGATTCAAGGGATCGGTCTCGCCGTCGTCGCGTACGCCGTTTTGATTCGCGTCTTCCACGCCGTCGTTGACCCCGTCACCGTCCGTGTCCGGATTCTCAGGGTCGGTCTCGCCCGCGTCCACGATTCCGTTGCCGTTTTTGTCTTCCAGCTCGTTGGGGATGCCGTCGCCGTCCAGATCGTCCGGCTTCGGATCGATTCCACCGTCACCGTCGGAACCCCCATCCGTGACGGGTCGGGCCACGCAGTACCCGTCTTCGCACATCTCCGTGTCGCCGCAGTCGCCGTCGCCGGCACATTCCAGGCGGCAGAAATTATCAATGCACAGGCCTTCCGCGCAATCATCATCGCTGGAACAAAAGACGTGACAAACCCCATCGTCGCAGGCCTGGTCGTCTGGGCAGTCGCTATCAAAAGAGCAGAGGGCCGGGCCCGAGGGGTCCGATCCGGAGCAAGCCGCCAGGGACAGAGACAGGATGATACCGAGGGCGATGAACGAAAACGAGCGCATGACTAACTCCTTCAGGCCAAAATGGTACGTCATGATACGGTTTTTCGTGACTTGAGGTCAATCGGAAGCTTGACCGAGGGCCCGGTGGGGCTGGCGGATCCGGATAATTCAGCCTTGCAATGAACAGGCTGGTTGGTTAAACTAGTTGGTGGAGGTGAGTGATGGACGCTGCTGAAGAAATTGGGGCCTTTGCTGCCAAGACCCATCTTTCCAGATTGTTGCGAGAAGCTGAATCAGGAAAGAGCTTCATCATCAAGCGCAGAGGGCGGGTGGTGGCCAGGTTGCTCCCGCCTGAGTCCGAGGAAAACCAGGCTTCTGATCTTGAGGAGGTCTTGGAGGAATTCCGGAAAATCCGCTCGAAACAAAAAGGGACGGTGAAGATCAAGGAGTGGATCGAGGAGGGGCGACGGTGAGCGATTTGGTCCTGGATGCTTCGGTCGCATTGGCCTTGGCCATCAAAGAGGAAGGCTCCGAAAAGGCCCAGTCGGCCATGGACGGGCTCGGAAAAGGGGGCACCATGTGGGTGCCCGCGCTCTGGTGGTTCGAGGTGGGGAATGTCTTGGCCACCGCGGAGCGGCGCAAGAGAATGAGTCATGCCGAGTTGAGTCGCTCCATCGCTCTCTTTAATCGACTGCCCCTGCGCACGGATCCGCTGATGGGAATCGAAGGAATGCATCGATGGCGGGCTTTGGCTCGGCAGCATGGACTGAGCGCCTACGATGCCGCGTATTTAGAGATCGCCCAGCGAAGAGGCCTGCCCCTGGCCAGTCTGGACGAGAAAATTCGTAAGGCATGTCGGG
>JAFCZJ010000113.1 GCA_019314375.1 Deltaproteobacteria bacterium
CTGGCGAAGTGGGTGGCACCTGTAAGACGTCTCGCAGAAGTTCGTAGCCATGGCTGTTGATCCAGCCTGGAACCTTCGAACCGCCCAAGAGGGTCAGAAAGAGAAAAAGGCCGCTACAGGCCAATAGCCAGAGCCAGTCGAGGCGAGCGACCCGCCGGATGGCGCCGAGTATACTGCGCCACTGAAAAACAAGGAGTAAAAGCCCCAGGAAGATAAGTGCCTGTAATACCAATCGTATCCAGTCAGCCAGACTCTTTTCTGGATTTGGATTTACCGGATCGATTGATGGAGGATGCAACAAGCCTTGATGGGGAGATCCGCTCAGTATCCAAGGGTTCGGGCCCTGATCTCGCTGAATAATTATGTTGCTCAAATCCTCTTTGAGATGAGGAAAATCATGGAGCAGGTTTTCCGGATCCTCAAATTGGATTTGAAAATGCTTGCTTGTTTTATCCAAACATTCGTCGGGTCCTAAAGGGAGCAACCTGACTTCAAAGCGTCGGTCTGAAGCTTTGCGACTCGAAAAAACGTACCGAACCCTCTGGGATTCGATGTAAGTCTGAGCGAGATGATATTCTTCATCTCCGCGATGCAGATCCTCGGTGGTTAGAGGGCCCAACAAGTCGATCATTGCGTGTTCCAGCCCAGGAGGAAGCACATAATGCAGGTCAGGAGTGACCTGGGGCGACATCAGACAAAGGCAATAGAAGCCAAAGCACCAGAGCATAGCCATAGATTCAACGTCCGATAATATATATTATGTCAACTTGAAAATCTTTCCAATAGAACTCGTCTCACCTGTCCATGCCTGAGGCTCACGCAGCTTTTCGATATCCAGTTGGTCATGCTTTTCTACCATTAGATTGATGAACTTCACCAGCAAGGGTTTCAGATTGACCGTGTCCACCAAATTGTAAAGAAGCAGTCGCTTGAGACTGGCAACATCTCCCTCCTTCTCCCATCGATGCCAGAGCGCAACAGCGTCTAAACCACTCAGTCCCTCTGCCTCCTCGGGTCTGGATAATCCGAGAACCGCTTCAATGCGTTTCAAGCCGCCGCGCAAACCAAGATGCTTGCCCAACCACAGAAGGTCACAACAGCCCTCTGGAATTCTGAGACCCGGAAACCTGGCAGCAAGAAAAGGAAGGTCAAAGCCTGCGCCGGCAAAAGTAACAACCATGTCCACCGATCTGAAAGCGGCGGGGAAATCATTCAGGTTAAAACCCTCCACGAAAAGGCTGGCACCCCGTTCTCCAGGCCCAAGCATGGCGATGCTTGTGATTCGATTTAGGTGGCGGTCCAAACCCGTGGTTTCGATGTCGAGAAATGCAAATTTATCAGGGAAATGCCGGTATAACTTCCAGTGGTCTCTACGCTTCAGTCGTTTGCAAAAGAATCCGAAGTCTTGATTCAGCAAAGCGGTCTTATCCTGTTGAATTTCTTCGACCAATCTATGCAAATGTCCAGATCTCAGTCCAGCCAGGCTCTCAGTGCTAGCCTTCACCTGCTCAAGCAGGTCATCCCATCTGCGGATGCCGGCCCGCCAGAGAGCCCTCTCGCGGGCCAGGCCTATTCCGTCTACTTGACTGAAGCTTGAGGTCAGCAATAAGTTACCATAAGTCTAATTACGGTAACTTATTTGCTTCCGTTGCCAAGAAGTTTGGCAATGGTCGGTTCGTCGGCAGGTGGGAAATCATAGTCATCTAGTTCTTCAGGCAAAACCCAGCGCAAATCATTCACGGCCAGTTTCTCAAGTTCACCCGACAGCAAAGTGCAATGATAGACATGAAAGTCGATCCGAAAATCGGGATAATCATGCTCCAAGCCCATAAAATGTGGGCCTACTTGAACCTCGACACCCAACTCTTCCTTCAATTCACGCCCCAAGGCTTCTTCATCACTTTCCCCGGCTTCAACCTTGCCACCAGGAAACTCCCATTTCAGTGGCATGAATGCCTGGGGGCGACGTTGGGTGATCAAGACACGGCCATCATCCCGATCGAGCAAAGCCGCTACGACGCGGATCGTTCTCATCTTCCCTTCGGTCATCCGGCCAACCTCATGCCGTAGAGCACTTGGCCATTGGAAAGCCAAAAAACCTTCTGACCGACCACTGCAGGAGGTGAGCCAGATCCTTTTCCTGGATTGAAAATCTGCAGAAGCTTTCCGGTGGCCTGATCCAAGACAAGCAAACTATGTTCACCCGAGGAAACCAGTAACCAATTCCCTGCCAGGACAGGATGGCTCAGACTCCCCTTCCCCGCCTTGAATCGCCACTGCAACTCGGCGTCCTTCACCCGCAAGGCCTCAACATTGGACTGGGAGGAGCTGTAAAACAGCAAATCGCCATTGCGCACCAGCCGGCTCGCCCCCTCTACCTCATGGCTCCAACGCTCTTCCAAGGATTGTGGGTCCAATGCCAAGATCCCACTAGAAAACTCGGTCATCACAACGGTATCGCCCACCATCAAAGGACTTCCGTCCACATCGGTGAAACGAGCTCCGCTCTTGCTCAGGCGACGTACCGCTTGTACGCTGCCATCCTGCAGATTGAGTCTGGCTGCGAATCCGTCCGAGAACCCCACGTAAACCTGATCGTCGTGAACCAAGGGATCACAGACCCCTTGTACCTGAAAGCGCCCGGTTGGCACGTCGCGTTTGTAACTCCAACGCCACTCACCCGTCTGAGCGTCCAGGCAGATGATCTGGTTTGTGTTGGTCATAAACAAGAGTCGATCACCCGCCAAGACAGGCTTTCCCTCAACGGCGGCCTGGGACCGATGGGTCCACATGATCTGTCCGTCCGACTCACGGAAAGCGAACATCTCGCCGGAGGTAGCTCCGGCAAAGACCAGTCCGTCGGCCGCCAAAGACGAACCGGCGAACTTGGCCTTGGTCAACCTGCGCCAAAGCACCTTGCCCGTGTTGCTATCGATGGCGTAAAAAGCGCCGTCGTAACTCCCAACAAAAACCCGAAGCCCATCTTGACTCACCGCCGGCGCACCGTGATGATGCTGGTCCACAGGACGGGCGTCCACCTCCATCAGCTTAACCCGCCAGCGTACGCTCAGCACTTCATGCTGCATTAAGCGACCTGCGTTTTCAGGCAAGGTCTCAGCTTCAGGCTGCAGGAACAAATCCCGTTTATGCAAGGAGGAAGGTGAACAAGCCGACAAATGCAAGGTTCCGGCAATAAGCAGGACGAAGAGAAAGAAAAATTTGGGATGCATGCGCTTCAACCAGCCTGTGCTTCAGCTTCAACCTTCTTGGTCTCGGGGTCGCCTGCCGCATCCGCTTTCTTTGGCAACTCGACCACGGGCAAAACGGTCAGTCGCTCTTGGGCTTCGCGCAGAAAGGCCGATTCGGGGTGCTCCTGCTGGAGTTGCATGAAGATGAGTGCCGCCGCTTCTTTATTGCCTGCCACGGCTTCCATTAGAGCCAGATGATACATGCCACGGTCTTTGTGCTGAATGAAGGGTTCTTGCTTCAGTCGCTCGTATTGCTTTCGGGCTTCGTCAAGCTTACCCTGGGCCTCATAAGCCGCCGCGATGCCTTCAACCGCCAGGCTCGCCAAGGCAGAATCAGGACCTGCGTCCTTGAGGTAAAGCTCAAAGAACTCAATAGCCTTGTCATGACTTTTCATCCGCAGCTGGCATTCTCCTGCATAGTAGCGAGCCAAAGACGTGATCCGGCTACCGCCATGATCTTTGATCACTTTCTCAAATCCATCCGAAGCAGCCTTGTACTTCTCATCTGGGCTTGCAAAAGTTCCGGCCGCAACCTTGCCGCTCAAGGCTTGTTCAGGGTTGTTCACCACGGGCGCATCGTAAATCTTTTGGGCCGTAGCGAAGGCAGCAGAGGCCTTCTGCTCCAGATCAAGTGCATACCAGCGATAGGCAAATACACCCACCACCATCAGACCCAAGGCTAAAATACCGGCGACTAGCATCACCCGATTGGCCAAGGCCCACTCGACGGAACGCTGGGTGAAACTGATAAAATCATCTGGTTCTTTCAGCTTTTTCCTGTCGAATTTCTCGGCCACGAGAGACCTCCACAATGCAAAGTTTCACGCCTCTGAAAGTCGGCGCGTTTACAGCAAAATCGAGGCCGTACGTTAGATCAGGCTTTACTATCTTGTCAACCATTCTTGCGGGGCTTGAACAAAACCACTAGGATAGGCCCATGAAAAAAGTCTCTTTTGGGGGCTTGCTGGCCCTGGTGCTTATGTCTTCGCCCCTGGGAATTGAGAAGGCTTCGGCCGCCCCGAATGACCTGAAGCTGGGTCTCGCCCCATATTTTGCCTTTGAATTCACCGGAGAAAACCAACATGGCATGGGCGGCATGCTCTACGGAGAGCTCGGATTAAGCGAGTATGTAGGCCTGTTGGCCACCGCCGGATACGCCCACCATGGCTTGGGGGACGGCCCAAGCTATGATCAGCTACACGCCGACATCGGTTTCGCCTTCAACCTGGATGTGCTGGTCTTGGTTCCATTTGCTCATGTGCGGATGGGCCTGACTCAACGAGGGCCCAAGGAAACCCTGGGCGTCGGCGCAAGCTTGGCCTTCGGCGCCGATTACCTGCTGAGCGAAAACCTCCACCTGGGTTTGGCGACCGAACTAACCGCCATGCTCTCCCACTTGGAAAGCCATCCGCCAGGCCTGCGTTTCATCCTTCGCCTGGGCTGGACCTTTCTGGATTGACGAGCTCTGTTTTTTCGTCCATCGGGGCCGCATCAACAGGCCCCGAGCCCAAAGGCCAGAAACGATCCTGCAACTCGCGGGCAAACTCGGTACACAGAAGAAGGATCAAGGATGAATAAAAAATCCAAACCACGATAACGGCCAAAGTGGCCAAGGAACCGTAGAGCAAACTGAAGCGAGCGACATGGGTGAGGTAATAACCAAAAACCTTGGCGGCCACCATCCACAAGAGAGCGAACAACAATCCCCCCAGCAAAGAGGCCCTTGTCCGAACCCTTTCCCTAGAGAAGTACTTGAGCAAAACCACGAATACGATGCTGCCGGTGAACAAGGTCACCAAGAACCGCAACACGAAATACTCGCCCATGGCCTGATCAAAAACCTGTGCGAAACCTTCGGATCGGGCTGAAAAAATGGATGAACCGATGACAGAAAAATAGTGGGCGCCTAAAAAGAGCAGTCCGACCGCCAGCACAAAAGCCATGAAGACCAGCTGGTAGTTTACGGCGGAACGTCGTTGCGTTTTAAAAATCCGACTGAAGGCCAACTCCAAGGTGCGAAAAACCAGACCCGCGGTCAGGATCAAGACACCCATGCCGGTCAGGCCATAAGCCCCCCGATTGACCACGATGCCGCGCAGCTTCGAAAAAAAATCCTCGCTGGCGAAGGGAATAACCGCCCGGATGTACACCTCCAAATGCTCGAAAAGGGCCTGTTCGCTAGCGTAGTCCTGGCTCAAATGCTCAAGCACGTAGCCAGCCACCGAGAGCAGCAGCATGACAAAAGGAATCAAGCTAAGCATGGCGTAGAAAGAAATCGCCGCGGCCATGACATGGCAGTCATCTCGAAGAAAGCCGCGAAGGGTCCTGCCAATAGTGCGGAGCACACCATGTAAGCCTGGCAAATGATAAATGCCTAGCCCCACCTCCGTTACGAAGTCACGAAAACAGCCAAGACGCTGCCGTATACCCCTCAAGTTTTGCCCTTTCGGCGGATCTTATTCTTTTTCTGCGTGCCCTTCGTGCCTTTCACCTTTTTGACGGATCCCTTGCGGGCTTTGGCTGGGGCTTTCTTACCTGGGGCTTTCTTGGCTGAAGATTTCTTACCTGGGGCTTTCTTGGCTGAAGATTTCTTACCTGGGGTTTTCTTGGCTGAAGCTTTCTTAGCTGAAGATTTCTTACCTGGGGCTTTCTTGGCCGGGGGTTTCTTGGGGGTGTCTTTGTCCGGGGCTTTGCTTGTTTTTACCTTGCTTGGATCTTTGTGGCTTGGATTTCTGCTGTACAGTCCCTTGCTGCCAAGATCTTGAGTGATCAACTCATCGCTGACGAGGTCCTTGCTGCGAGAGCCCTTGCGACCTTGATCCCGCCCGCTAGCCTTTTCATCCCGGCCACGGAAAACCAAACGCAAAGGCACCCCATCGAAGCCGAATCGGGACCTGAGTTGGTTCTCCAAATATTTACGATAGTGATTGGGCAAACGAGCTGGGTTGTTGACGAAGGCAACAAAAGCAGGCGGATTGCTCCCCGTCTGGGTCAAATAATAGATCTTGGCCCGGCGCCCCTTAATAACGGGTGGCTGCTGGCGCTCCATGGCCTCGGCGATGAATCGATTCAACTCGCCCGTTGTTGCGCGGCGCCCAGCGTTCGCAAAAATACGCTTGGCCGCCGGCAAGACCTTGGTCATCCCTGCTCCTGTCAAGGCGGAAACCTCGAGGATGGGTGCATGCCCCACAAAACGAAAACCGTAAGCAATCTCTTTTCTCAAATTTTCGCGTCGATCCGCTTCCCAAAGATCGGTCTTGTTGACCAGCACGACCAAACCACGCCCACGCGATTCGATCAGCCCGGCCAGCCTCGCATCCTGATCGGTATAGCCCTCCTCTCCGTCCAGCACCAACAAGCCCACATCGGCCCGCTCAAGCGAACGCAGGGCCGCCACCACACCGGTGTACTCTACCCGTTGATCGATGCTCCGCCGCCGCCGCACCCCGGGCGTATCCACCAACAACCAAGTCCCACCCTTTCCTTCAATCCGAATATCCACAGCGTCGCGCGTCGTGCCCGCAATCTTGCTGACCATCTGCCGTGGCATACCGGCCAGGTGGTTGGCCAAAGAACTCTTGCCGACGTTGGGGCGGCCCAAAAGACAGATCTTGAGATCCACATTTTGTTCCAACTCGGTTTCAGCCTCGTCCTCGGCCGGCAGCAAGGCTGCCAGTCTCTCCTCCAGGACATCAAATCCACCGCGGTGCAAAGCCGACACCGGCAAGGGGTCCATCCCCAACGCGCAGAATTCATACTCGGGTCTTGCCGTCGCACCCGGATCGCATTTGTTCACCAGGCAAAGCGTGGGTTTTCCACTACGCCGTAAGACATCGGCCACTTCCTGGTCCAATGGATGCAGACCGTCCTTGGCGTCGCAGATAAACAAGACGACATCGGCCTCTTCCACCGCGAGCCTGGCCAGCACGACCGCCTCCCTCGCCAACTCATCATCGGGATCCAGATCGAAGCCGCCCGTGTCTACCAGCACCACATCGCGACCATCCAACCGCCAGTCCACGAAAATGCGGTCCCGGGTCACGCCGGGCAGGTCTTCTACAACCGCCACAAAGCGCCCAGCCAATTTGTTGATTAGGGTCGACTTACCCACATTGGGACGACCAACTATAGCGATAACAGGCCGAGTCATAAATTATCCTTTGCGGTAGCCCACACGATTGAGCCCCGCCAAACTTTGTGACCAGTTGTCCGCCACCTTCACATGCAGGTCCAAAAAAACCTTGCAAGCAAGCAGTTTCTCGATGGCGCGACGCGCTTCGCTGCCGATGGAACGAAGCATTTTCCCCCCTTTTCCAATGACGATGCCTTTCTGACTCTTACGCTCGATGTAGATGACCGCGTGAATAACAACCCGTTTGGATTTCGGATCCTCAACGAAGGCTTCTACTTCGACGGCAACACTGTATGGGACTTCCTGCCCGACCTGCAAAAAGAGCTGCTCGCGAATCAACTCGCCGACGAGCAGGCGCTCCGGTTGGTCCGTGTACATCTCCTCGGGGAAAAAGGCAGGTCCCTCTGGCAAACGTTGTTCAATGGCTTGAAGCAAGGACTCGATTCCATCCTTCTTTAGTGCTGAAATGGGCACCATTTCCTCGAAGAGTCCTGTCTCTCCATAGGCCTCTAAGACACCGAACAACTGAGTCTTGTCTTTCAGTTTGTCGATTTTGTTCACAGCGAGCAAGGCGGGCCGGCCACCCTTGCGCACCGCCTCCAAGACCAAGCGGTCCTCATCATCCTCATCCGGACGTCGCCCCCGCCCCCTCGCCTCCACCAACAAGACAACCAGATCCACTTCGCCGATGGCTGAGCGCGCCTCCTCCAGCATGTAACGATTGATGGCCCGGTCCTTGTCATGAATACCAGGGGTGTCCACAAACACGATCTGACAAGATGGCCGATGCACAATGCCGCGAATCTTGTCTCGGGTGGTCTGGGGACGATAACTGGCGATGGCCACCTGCTCTCCAACCAGGGCATTGAGCAAGGTCGACTTGCCCACATTAGGCCTGCCGACCAATGCGACAAACCCCGAACGAAAATCCCCCGAGGGGGCAGGTACTTCAGATTCCGGCACTTCAGATTCCGTCATGATCACGCCTCCTCAAGAACGTCTAAGGCATGTACCGCGGCCGCTTGTTCGGCCAATTTCTTGCTGGGTCCTTCACCTCGGCCAATCTCTTTGCTGTCCTCCATGGCCGCCACAACAAATGTCTTCCTGTGGTCCGGGCCCGCCGACTCGATCAGCAGATAGCTCGGGGCCATGCGTCCTCGCGCCTGCAAAATCTCCTGCAGCCGACTTTTCGGGTCAAGCCTGGGCGTCTGCTTGCTGATCTCAGCCACAGATGGTCCAAGGCAGCGGGTCACCAAAAGCTTGGCTGCATCCACGCCCCCGTCCAAAAACACCGACCCAAGCACCGCCTCAAAGACATCGCTCAAGATGGAGTCCTTGTCTCGTCCACCGGTCAGTTCCTCACCCCGACCCAAACGAAGCTGTCCTCCAAGGCCTAACTCTGCCGAAACCTGGGCCAGTGCCTGCTTGTTAACCAAAGCGGCACGCATTTGGGACAAATGGCCTTCGGCCTGGTCTGGACAAGCCACAAATAGCATCTCAGATATGACCAAGCTCAAGACCGCGTCACCCAAAAACTCAAGACGCTCATTGTATTTGACCGCATCTACCTCGGGCGATTCGTTGGAAAAAGACTTGTGGGTCATCGCCTCCGCCAAAAGACGAGGGTCCGAAAATTCATGGCCTATCTTTGCGGCCAGGTCCCGCAAGCTTTGTGGGTCAAATATCACAGACATTGTCTCACCTCTCCGGCTGCTCTTCCACAGACGAAAGAAGCCCGGAGACTACACCCTCAAGCTGCATGCTGACCAGTTTTTCGGCTCGAATCCCAAGAAGAGACCCACGAAGAGGCAATTGTCCAGGATCCAGGTTCACCCGAACGGGACGATAATGCTCGGTCCTGCCTTCAGCCCAACCGGACTCCACCCGCTCAAGCAGCAGCATATGCCGCCTGTTAAGACCCTCTTTCAAAAAAGCAATCCAACGCTCCTGGCCCATGGCCCTCAACGCCGCCGCCCAGCGTCGCTTCTTTTCGTGCTCAACCTGCAGGGGCATCTCGGCTGCTGGTGTGCCTGGACGAGACGAATAGGTAAACACATGAAAATGCGCGACAGGGACCTCCTCCAATAAGGTCATTGTACTTCGGGCCTGTGCTTCAGTTTCCCCAGGAAAACCGACCAAAAGATCAGTCCCTATCAAGGCATCAGGAAAAGCCTCATGCAGGCTCGCCAGCTTTTCGCAAGCCTGTTCTGCCCTGTATGGCCTGCCCATGGCCTTCAAAATCCCGTCATCCAGGCTTTGCAATGGCACGTGGAAGTGCCTGCAAACCCAGGGACGTTCGCTTATCCGCGCCAGCAAATCGGCGCTCCACTCCATCGGCTCCACCGAACTCAAACGCAAGCGTGCCCCCCCGCTTGAAAAAACGGGGTCCAAGGCCTCGATAAGCTCCGGCAAATTCCTGCGCGGGCGCAAATCAATTCCGTATCGCCCCAGGTGGATTCCGCAGAGAAGAACCTCACCATGACCAGCCGCAACCAACCGCCCCACCCTGCTGACCGCATCTTCTATGTCAAGAGAGCGCTGGGGGCCGCGTACGCTGGGGATGATGCAATAGCTGCAAAACGCCTGGCAACCATCCTGGACCTTGACGAAGGCCCTGCTACGCCCAAGGCGAGCAAAGCCGCTCTCCCAATCAAGGGATTCACTTTCGCCAGAAGATGACGACTCCCGCTTGAGCAATTTTCGCAAACTGGCCTGAATTTCAAGTGACTTGCCCGGTGGAAAAACCGCATGGACATTCGAATACGCAGCCAAAGACTCGGCGTGGACCCGGACCGCGCAACCGGCCACCAGCACAGGCAATTCCGGATGATCCCTTTCCAACGCGCCCAATATCTTCCGTACATCCCTGTCCGCCTTGTGGGTCACGGTGCAGGTATTGAGCAAAACTGCGTCGGCTGAGGCCGCCTCGTTCACCAACTCAAGACCGAAGGGCACCAGGCCTTCCACAAGCTCCGCGAGATCGGATTGGTTTACCTTGCAACCCATACTTCGAATAAAAATCTTCATCACCGAAGGAATCTACTCTCCCAGATGAGAAGGAGCAAGGGAAGGAAAGCCAATTGTACTAGGTACTTTGCTTGACTTTACTCAAAAGGCGTCAGAAAATTGCAAATTAATGCAATCCCAAGCTGGCACTCTACTGGTTGATGGTGGACTCCTTTCCGAGTTCCAGCTCAAACAGGCCTTGACTACCTCTCTACAGGTGGGTGGCAGCCTGGTGCAAAACACCATTCGACTTGGATTTCTCAGCTCCCAACAGGTCGCCGATTTTTTTGCGACTCGATTGCAGATCCCCCTGGTGGACGCCAGCCAATTTGACAACCTGCCGGCCTTCATCACCCGATTGGTTCCTCAAGATTTGGTCATGGAGCATCGTGCCATCCCCATCATGCTTCATCAGGGGATGCTCCACTTGGCCATGTCGGATCCGACGGATCGCGAAGCCCTGGAGGAGATCTCCTTCTCCACCGGCTATTCGGCAACTCCAACGGCGGCCCTGGACGAAGAGGTCGAGCTGGCCATGGCGCGTTACTATGATATTCCGCCCGACGAAAACCTGTCCCAGCCGCCAGCTCCCGAACCCATGGCTCAGTATTCCTTGACCAAGGGTTCACCTGTCGCCGACAGCCCCGTCTTTGCGGCGGGGCCACCCACCTTGCCTCCCCCCGTAGACGAAAGGGATCAGGCAAGCCCTGGACCGCGGCCAACCTTAGAAATCTACCAACCCCCATCCCAGGACGAGGATGGTGAACTCGAAGAATTCTTTCGCTCGGCTCGCAAGGGCATGGAAGAGGAGTTCCTTGAACGGGCACAGCGCGAGCCAATGGACAAGCCCACCCCAAGCTCCCCCTCCTCCCTCGGGGCCGCCTTGGCGGGCCTTGATCAACCGGAGTCGCATGACGCAGCAGCAACTCCTGTCCCAGCCAAACCCGAAGCACCGGCGGAGGATAACTTTCCCGTCCTGCACGACCTGGAGAAGGCCAGGGAACTCATTTTGGCTGCGACAGAGCGGGATGAGGTAGCTCGAACCCTTGTACGATTCTGTCGAACCTTGATGCCGCGCTGTCTGATTTTCGTCATCAAGCGGGACATCCTGGTGGGTTGGATGGGGGCAGGAGAAAGCGTGGATCAAAAACAGGTCAAGGGCATCATGATTCCCTTGAGTTCACCCAGTATTTTCCGAACCGTCAGAGAAACGGGGACTGACTACTTTGGCTCCCTGCCCCACACCACGGTCAATGATATATTTTTGTCGGCTCTCGGAGACATCCAGACCCGACAAGCACTCCTGATTCCTGTGTCGGTTCGACACAAGCCAATCTGCATTGTTTACGGTGATGCTGGCAACCAAGATGGATTCACCAAGGACCTGAGTCCCGTCCACCTACTGGTGCAAGATGCCGCCGCGTCCTTTGAACGCATCATCATTTCCAAGAAAATGGGCCGAGTCGTCACCAGATGAGTTTTCCACAACTTTTCCACATCTCAAGCGGAAACCACTGCTTAGGCACCTGTTCTTAGAAGTCTTATTGGAAGTCTCGGCACTGCCCCGACATCTATGCTTGTGCTATTAATACAATGACTTACAACATGGCAAGAAATCGCCGATCACTAGCCGATGGCTTCTCTGTTCAGGCCCCCCCCAATGGCAAAAAAGTGTGGAAAACTCACTCGCTTAGAGGGCTTTGGACCGATTACTGCCGCCACGCCCTTAATAGTTTTTCCAGCTCGAGCGGCTGGTTGAGCTCGGGTTCGTCGAGTACCTTCTCAAGCAAGAAATCAAGGGCCTGACCCACCTCGGGACCAGGGGCAAGGTCTAAAAATTTCATCACCTGAGCACCGTCGATGGCCAAATCGGTGATCTTCATGGCTGAGTCTTTCTCCAGCACAAGATCGATTCTGCCCCGCAAGGCGCGGAGGTTCGCCAGGGCGGCGCGCAGACCGGGCCCTCGTCCCCTGGCATCGGCCTGACGCATTTCCCAAAGATCGCCTAAGCGCTCACGACCCACCCGACAAACCAAACGTCGAACCGCACCATCAGTCCAGTCCGGTTCATAGTGAAACATGTGATGGGAAATCAGGCCGATTACCCGCTCCCTGTCTGCCTTTGAAAAACGCAGGCGCTTCATGATGCTTTCGGCCAGACGCGCAGAAGCCTGCTCATGACCGTAGAAAGTATGCTCGCCCTCCGGGCCTGCCGCACATTCAGGTTTGCCCACATCGTGCAAAAGAACCGCCAGTTTCAAAACCGCATCCCCACGCGCTTTTTCCAAAGCATGCAGGCCGTGCTGATAAATGTCATGGGGATGAAAACGATTCTGCGCATGGCCCAGCCCCAGTAAAAGCTCAGGAAGAATCTCGGCCAACAAGCCCGAGCTGCGCAGAAGCTCAATGCCCCGGGCCGCATGCTTGGATTCCAAGATCTTCAGCAGCTCGACCCGAACCCGTTCAGCCGCTACTTTACGGAAAACCTCAATGGCCGGGCCGATGGCCGAGAAAGTCTCCGGGATGATCTCAAAGTCCAGCACGGTGGCAAAGCGCAAGGCTCGCATGGGCCTGAGGCCATCCTCCGCGAAACGATGACTCGCTTGACCCACGGCCCGGATACACTTTTTTTTCAGATCATCGCGGCCCCCGTAGGGGTCCACAACCCTGGCGTGGTCCAAGTCCAAGGCCATGGCATTGATGGTGAAATCCCGCCGCTTCAGGTCTTCCTCAAGTGAATCTAAAAAAATCACCTTGTCCGGCCTGCGACCATCGCTGTAGCCGACTTCCCCCCGATAGGTGGTGACCTCGATGGCACGGCCCGCCTCTAAGACCGTAACGGTGCCATGCTCAATGCCGGTGGGGATCACCTTGGCGAAAAGGGCAGCGACTTGCTCGGGCCTGGCGTTGGTCGTCAGATCCCAATCACCTATGCGACGGCGGAGCAAAAGGTCCCGCACGCAGCCCCCGACCGGGTAGGCCGCATAACCCGCCTTGTTCAGTCGCCGCACCACGCCTCGAACGGCCGTGGGGATACGATGGGCTAGGGAAATCGAGGTGCTCAGTGCAAAACCTCCGGCACTTCTTCGCCGTCGGAGTTGAGATATCGGTCCAGAAAACCGAAATAGAGATGAACCAAGAGGTCACAGACCTCCGGATCGAGGGCATCGATGAATTCCTGCTGCTCATCCACATGTTCGATGGTCACCAGATTCTCGATGGCCTCTTGCAGATGCATACCGGACTCAGCGTCCTCAAGGGCCAGCATCGCATCCCTGCGTACAAAGGCCCTGCGGATCTGGTCATGAGAAAACAGCAAATGAACGCCCCTGCTCCCGCAATGCATGATCTGATCAAAGGCCTCCAGTGCCTGATCATCAACCTCAACTTTTTCAACCTTGAAATCCATTTGTCGCTCACAAACTCCAAAAAAATAAACGCCCCCGACCCGATTCGAACAGGTGGCCTGCCGCTTAGGAGGCGGCTGCTCTATCCATCTGAGCTACGGGGGCTCAGTATCTCGGGCACAATAAGTGCTCAACTTGGCCTTGTCAAGAGAGCCCCTCAAGCAAAGTGCCCCCTCAAGCAAAGTGCAAGCAAAGTGCCATACGAGTCGTAGTGTCACGCATTGTTTCACTCTGTCTCACTCCACCATCTCCTCTGATCCCAAGTGCCAAGAGTACGCCAAGAGGGAAACCGGAGGGAAGGAAAGGCAAAGCCACCGCCGCTGCTTCTTTTCATTGGGATGCAGGCAGGCACCCTTCTTGCCTCGAAGGGCTTTTTAAATTGGATTGTCTTGAGCAGTGCTGATCCGCTCGGAGGCTAGTCGCTCAGCTACCCAGGCGGCCCGATTCCCCCGATTCCCGAGAACGCAAGAGGCGGCGGGAAACAATTCTCGGGAAATCGTACGGCCTGTTCCCCAGCTCTCAGGCGTTTGGATGCTTGCTTGTACAGAGCGGTGAACCAACGGAAATCGTCCCGGTAGCGCCTTCGCTCTTCCGGGTCGGAGCAGTGGCACAAAGGAGCCGGGCTCCTCTTCACTTTATTCGGTTTTCGATGGGGGGATTGGGTCAAGACCTTCTTGGCACCCATCACTCGACGTCCGGCCCGTATCAATTGTTGGCGGGTGTGCTGCTCGATGTCCCGGATCATGGCCCGGTACTGGGCCCGCTGCTGGCCGGTGCTTAGGTCAGCGAAGCAAGGCAATGGAGTGAGCGGAATCTCATACTTGGTGCCGAAGTCGGTTCGCGATACTGGCTGCCCTGCCCGGCCGGCCTCGTATTGCTTTGTTCGATTATACCAAATTCCCTGCATTGTTTTTCCACGGGTTACCGCATCTACGCAATTGACCCCAGGCCAATCGCTCGGCCGCATCACCAGGCCTTCCTTGCAACCATGGGAAAGCAAGTAGATTGCCTTATTGATCAGTTTGGCATCATCGAGGATCTCGATTGCTGTGTAACGTCTACCCCAAAACTTCTCTCTCCACTGGTGCAGCAGGCCTGCCTCCCTGGCGATGTTGGAATTAACGTGGCGCATGAATTCGGACAAGAGCTTGACGCTCTCCGTGGTGAGGATCATATGAATATGGTTCGAAGCGACCACCACCAAATGAAGCATGACCGGGTAACGCTTGATGGCTCTCCCGATGATGCCCAAAATGATGGCGTTGAGTTCCTTGGATGGCCTCAACAACAGCCTGCCTTGCAGGGTACGGGTGGTGATCTCGAAGGTGCCTCTGGACTGACGCATGTATCGTAGTTTTCTGGCCATGCTCATACGTAGAAGCAAGTCCTGTACCACATGGGGCCAGCATTGCCGCTCAGGCCATAATCCGTATGAAGTTTTAGAGAAAACTATTTTCTCGATAAGGCAAGAGCAGGAGAACCGAGATTGATATTTCACGGATTCCGGTCACAGCGTGGTTGATTCTCGGTCACCTACTGTTCGTCTGGCACCTAGCTTTAGACTGTCACCTACTGTTCGTCTGGCACCTAGCTTTAGACTGGCACCTAGCTTTAGACTATAGCCATCAATCGAAGGCTGTCCGAATGGCCTCGTAGTCGATGTCTTCGAGGGCGACGGCATGGGGTAGAAAGCAGGCTGAGGCTGGTCCATCTTCGAAGTCCGCCGGGGGTTCGATGCCCTCGGTTACCCAGTGGAAGTAGGATTGCAGGAGGTCCACGCCCCAGCATTGGGTGTTGGTTGCGCTGCCTTCGCCCAGATCTCCACCGCTGACCACCGCGTCTGAGCGGCCGTGGCCCTGGTACCAGGCGGTGCTTACATGCAGATGCTCGAGGGCTTCGCCGCCCTCTTCGTCCACGTTGCCGTCCGCATCGAATTCCAGAACGGTCCAGCCCTCCACCGAGCGGCCGTACAAGTATGTGCTGTCGGTCACGTAGGTCTGTTCTTCGTCACCCCAAAGACCCTCGCCCACGACTGCCACAAGGTGGCCTTCGATACTTTGGATATAAATGAAGCTGACCACACCCCCGTCGTCTTCGCTCGGGTCAAAGCTGCGGATCGCATCGAAATCCAGTTGTACCAGGCCATGACGACCTTCAAATCCTGCCTCGAAAGGCTTGGCCCCACCCACAAGGAAAGGCACCCAGGCATCATCACCGGATCCTTCGGGGCGCCCTGCGATGAAGTATAGGTATGTCGAGCGGCCGTCTTCTACGTCCACGCCACGCCAGACATGCAGCAAGTACTCAAGGTTTTTTCCCTCGTCGTCGCCGAATGGCCCCCAGGTCGCCCTGGCGTTGTACTGAAACTCTTCACCTGGATCCCCGATGACGCCGGTCTCTTCCACTGCCTGGGTGGGCGGGAAACGGGTGATGAACCAGACCACCTCAAGAATATTGCGAGCGTGATAATTAATCGCCAAGGCCACCCCCAAGCTCAGGTCATGCAGGTTTGCCCGCTCGCCCACAAGAGACTGCTTCATGGTGGCCAGTCCCTGGCTCATCTGGCCGTCATCGGCCGTGGTGAGCATCAAGACATCCTCTTCCGGAAAGGCTTCCATGAAGGCTTTTCCTGAAGCAATGTCGTCAGTGGGAGCGCAGCCGATTTGACACAGGCCAAACGAAGCAAAGCACATCGCCAAGCCAAGGAATAATCTGTTCGATTTCATTGGAAGCCTCCTGAAACAAAAAGGGGTTGGGGTGATGTCATCTTCATTCTGCTCTTTGGACACCGCCCAAGCCTCTGGAAGAAAACAAAAAATCCAAATATTTGCGTGATCTGGATCACATCAATCCAGGACCGGACAGCTGGCCGAGTCTCCTTCTTCAGGAGCCAAATCGTGAGAATCCTTGTAGTATACGCGGGCATGTTCCACATCCCAGCATTCGTTCAGTTCGATGAACAAGGCACCAAAATCACCCTCCGAGAGAGAAACCGCGGCTTGGCCCCGGCCCTCTTCGTCCCAGCGCACCTCGATCGCCACCCGCTCAAGCTCCGTGCTACCGGCCGGCTCGCCGTTCACATCGGCGAAGAAAAGAAAATCAAAACGCCTTTCGGCCGAGCTCTCGATATAGAGATAGGTGGCGTTGGTGGCCTGGGCAAGATCCCCATGCTCCTCGATTTGATCGAGGGTGAGAAAATCATCGAAGACAATCTGTAGACTCGTCTTGCCCGAAGGATTGTCGGCATCAGGTGAAGTATTAAAACCCACGCTGGCCAGACCCCGCTCCCCTGTCTGGCTGTACCGAGCACAAACGTCCAGGTCGATGGTCAGGTTCCCCTGGCCACGACGAAGCCCTTCCCCACTGGGCTCCACCTGACCAAAGACACAGTTCGACCAACCCTCGTCAAAGGTAAAATCGTCCCGCCGCCGGCTGTCTCGCACCTGATAGAACAGACCAAAAATTGCGGAGGCAGGCTCTCGGGTCATAACGAAACGCACATCCGTGTTCTCCGCGTCATCGGCCTGCCAGGGGCCCCAGACCCTTCGTTCCGCACTCCGCTGGGTGGGGGGTATCTGCTGGGTTATCCAATCCACCACATCGAGAAAACCAAAGACGCCTTGGTTGATCCCGCCGGAAACCAAACTGGCATACAGATAGTACGTCGCCGCAAGGCGTCTTCGCGAATACTCAAGCTGCCTTCCGCCTGAGTGATCGCATCTTGCCGAGGGCTCGTGTCGGCCACGCGCAACTCCAGACTGCTCCGGGAAGGGATGGCCCGCAAGAAGGCCAAATCCTCGGATAAGTCTTGATTGGAATAGTCCCCACAGGAAATCAGCATGGTCCACACCAGACCTGCGAGTATCGCTTTTGCATTCTTCATCATGCGTCTCCTCAGTGCCGGTATGCCAAGCCCAGGTAGACCCCGCCAAATCCCAGGCTCGCGTCCTCATCCATGTTGTAATACAGGTAATGCAATCGCCCTTCGGCGAAAAGATCGAAATCACCCAGATGAATCACGGCCCCCGCGGTCATCCCCGGACAAATGGTGCCAAAAGTCTGTGCCGGTCGCCCTTCGAAAGGCTCCCCGAAAGACCGACTGGCCATGAGGAAGCTCAAGCGTGGCCCCGCATAGAGCCCCAGTCTGCGCCAATCAAGGTGGTAGTTTACCGACAAACCCAAAAGAAAACGGGAAAACTCAGTTTCCACGTCTTCGGTAAAACCCAAATCCGTCTCAATGCGGGTGCCTTCTTGGCCCGCCGCCAACAAGAGGTCCAAAGCCAACGACCAGTTGCGCCCAAGCAGATCGAGGAACTCAACCTGCATGCCGCCTTGCCATGCATCATAGAACAAATCCTCGCGCGTCGGCGCGTCAAAGAAGATCTCCGTGCCGAATCGGAAGGAATATGCGACCCGCCAATCCCGCGTCTTCAGCACCACCAGCCCCTTGGTTAAATCGTCCCCGAAGGCGGTGGGATGCAGGTCCTTGTCGTGGATCGACAAATGCTCTTTTGCTCTGAGCTCCAGTTGCCCGATGAGCAAATCTCGCGTTCGGCGTTTCTTGACGATATAGCGCCCCGGCAAAAGTGCGATGGACTGACGCCCCCCAGCCTTCTTTTCCACTTCAGCTGCGATCCGCTCTTTCTCCAGATCGTAAACCAGGTAACTTCCAGCTTGATCTTCCGCAAAGACCAACCCGCTGGGCGATCCACTTGCGCGCGTCAAGATGATCTCTCCCCGGCCGCTTAGCTTATAGCCATAAGTCGGGTGCTGGGTGCCGGCCCGGCTGGAAGCCGTTCGATTCACGGTGCGATTGTACGCAAACTCATAAATCTCTTTGAGCGACACCGAC
>JAFCZJ010000005.1 GCA_019314375.1 Deltaproteobacteria bacterium
CGTACCCGCGGCGCTTGGCGGATTGCTGCAACCGCCTTGCCCGTCGCAGCGGTCTTCGGTGCATGGATCCCCATCGCTACAACTATAAGTCTGGCCTCCCATGCACTGGCCCAGACCATCGCAGACCTCGCCGGTCGTGCAGGGGTCCTCGTCGTCGCAAGGACTGCCCGCTTCCGGAAAAGTCTCCACACATTGAGAACTGCCATCGCAGCTTCTGCGTACCCCACAGATCGTGGTCTCGTCTTCACAAACGATGAGGGTGCCGCCACAAGCCCCTGCCCCGTCGCAGACGTCGTCGTAGGTGCAAAGATTCGAGTCGTCGCAGCCTGTCTCTGAGTCTGGGAAGATTTCCACGCAGCTTGCGCTGCCGTCGCAGGAGCGCTGTACGCCGCAAGGCGGTGAATCGTCGGTGCAGTCAATGGGCGTGCCGATACAGCCCCCCGTGCCGTCGCAAACATCGGTGTGAGTGCATGGTTCGGCATCATCACAGGATGTATTTGCGTCCGGGAAGCTCTCAAGGCAGCTTGCGCTGCCGTCGCAGTCACGGTTCAAGCTGCAAACACCCAACTCATCCTCGCAGATGATGGTGGTGCCAAGGCAAGCGCCTGCTCCGTCACAAGCATCATCATAGGTGCAGGGATCTGAATCATCGCAGTTTGTCAGGGCTCCCGGGAAGGCCTCGTCGCAGCTTGAAGTGCCATTGCAGCTGCGGAGAACCCCGCAGGTGTCCGGATCATCGATGCAGGAAACGGTGGTGCCGGCACAGGTCCCGGCCCCATTGCAGACGTCGTCGTAGCTGCAAGGATCAACATCATCACAGGCTGCCGTGTTGTAGGTCTGCTGACAGCCCAAGATGGGGTCGCATGAATGGTCGGTGCAGGGGTCGCCGTCTTCGCAGTCGACGGAAGTGTATTCGCAGAGGCCGGCGTTGCAGACCGGATTGATCAGGCAGGCATCGGTGGTGGCACAGTCCAAATTGACCGCGCAGCCGTAATTCAAAATCACACCGCCGCGAGTTGGGTCCCAGGCCACGGCATATGCGTGAGTGCTGTCGACGGCGCTGACCCCGCGGATTTCCAGAGTCGCTGCCACGTCCTGGCTGATCCAGTTTGAGCCCCCATCGTCGGAAAAGCCAATCGAACCTGCTTCGCCAACAATCCATGCCAGTTGAGGTTCCCCGACGGCAAACGACAAATCCCGCCAGTTGCTTCCCAGGCCGGTGCCTAGATTGACGAAGGCAGAATTTGAATCAGCGGCAACAAAGAGTCTATCCCCTGTGCCTACTGCCCAGAGGCGACCAACAGGCCCCTCCACGATTGAGTGCATGTTAAGGCTACTCCCGAAAAGATTATTCCAAAAAAGGCCTCCATCATCGGTCACTTGAAGGGTGTCTTCGCCAATGCCCCGTATCGAAGCCACAAAGCCGTGGAGCGAGTCCTCAAACCAGAGTCCCTGAGGCTTGAGAAATCCGTTTGTTGGTTTGCCTGGCCCCCAAATCCCCCCTCCGTCGACGCTAGCCCACATAAAGTTTCCTGCCGGATTGGAGTCGCAGACCACAAAGCCATTGAGGGCATCAAAAAAGAATACAGCGCTCAATTCTTCGTCGCCCGAGTGTTTGAGCACGGTCCAGGTACCCGTGTCGTAGCCCAATACGCATTCTGCCTCCCCCACGGCCCATCCACGGGTCGGGGAGATGAAATGGGCTTGGCGCAGTGTTGGCGGCGTGATGGGGGTGTTTGGTAGGGTGACCGCAGTGAAGACGACCGGCTGGATGGCGGGATTCGCGTGCAGCACCAGGCCTTGCCCTTGATTTGAGCCGAATATCCAGCAGTTATTGGCGTCGGTGCAGACCACGTCGTTGTAAACTACGTCGGTGCCAGCCACTTGGAGTTCCACCCACTCAGCAGCCAGGGCCGAATGAGCCACCGTCAAACTAAGGCAGGCCAGGATGAAGATTTTGGTTGTTTTGGCCAGTGGCCTGCTCATGGGCTTCATGATAGCCCCATCTGTCGCCCTGGGGCAACACATCAAAGGGCCCCCTCCAATCGCAGGTAGAGGCCTTGATTGCCTGCGTTTAGATCCTGCAACAAGGGGTCAGGCACGTCTGAGAAGCTGTAACCCAAGGCCAGGCGCGTCACGCTGGGACCCGCTTTGAGCTGGTAGAAGATTTCGCAGGCCAGGCCCATCTGAAGGCTTTCATCGTCGCTCTCGGGCAACAGTCCTTCGTCCTGCCAGAGGCCCTGCAGGCGGCCTTCGACGGCCAGGCCCAAACCTGCCCAGAGTTCCGATCCGATGCGCAGCATGGTCAGCAAGCCTGTCTGTTGTTGGGCCTTGCGCCCATCGGTGTACCGGAATTCCCGCAGAAAGGGTGCCGCCACCAGGGTGGGTTGCAACCAGGGGGCAGGCTCAAAAAGAAGCGCCAGGCTGGTCATAAACCAGTCTTGGTTTCCCGGATAGGCATTTTCGGGGCCCAAGGGCCAAGGACGTTGCTCTCGTCCCCCCGCCGCTCGCAACATTATGCGAAGCCAGCGAAGAGAAGAGGGCCTGTATGCCAGACCCAAAGAGGCTTCCAAGAATCCGCCTTCCGGCAAACCAGGGCCGTCTTGGCCTGTCCAGGAGCCAAAACTTTCAGCCCAGGCCACCCTGCCCCCCATGCTCCATGAGGGGCTCGGCTGCCAAGCCAGGGCCATTCGAAGGACGGTCTGCCGGTGCTGGTCGGGCCCGCTGAGATCCCAAAGGTCCTCACGGACCAGAGGCAGATGCTCGTCCACCCGATATTCCCCGGCGATCTCGGCTTGGAAGGCTTTGCCCAGATAGCCCACGGCACCAAAAATCGCGTTGCGCCTGCCGGGGGCGGCCAAGGCCGCCAGGTCCAGAGCCCGGTCCCAAAAGCCCGCCGAGAATTGGTCAAGCCTTAGGACTTGATCGTCTGCCGCTTGCAACTCACTTCGCTCGTAAGCCAGTCTGAGCCGCCAGTGCTGGGCGATGGGGCCTGCCAGGCTCAATGTCTGGCCTTTGAGCTGGGCCCCCGGTTCTTGACCTACATGTTGGGCTGTGCCCAATCGCCATCCCGTCTCGCCCACGCCTGCGCTCTGACCGCTTGAGAGCCCCCCGTAGCGAATACCATGGCTGTCCGGAGCGATGCATGTGGTCGCAAAAATCCTTGATCCATCCGGCCTGTCCTCACCCAGGTTCAGCCTGAGCAAATTACCAAGCTCGGGGCCCCAACCGCCTTCCACGCCCACCTGTATTTTCTCAGGGAAAGCAAACTGAAATCCGAGGGTGCTGAGGCTTAAATCTCGCCCCATGGCACCTTGGCCATCATGCAACAATGATTGCTGGTGGCCGGCCAACAAGCTCAACCACTCCAGCACTCGGTATTGCGCATGCAAGCCCAGAAGCGCGCGCTGACCGTCTCCAAAGCCGCGCCGGAAGCCTTGAGCCAGATCATCCGCCGGCTTGGCTGCATCCAGGATGCCGGCCAGCTTAAAGGAAAGATCCGCCAGGGGAGTATAGGCCAGCTGGGCTTTTCCTTCCCACAGAGTCCCTTGCTCCCAAAAGGATGACGCAAATCTCCCGCTTACATTCCACGACGAGCCCAGTTGAATTTGACTGCTGGCGAGAAACTGGGTCAGGTCGTCGGACACAAGCCTTGCGCTGTCTGCGAAGCCGGCAAGCTGCCGCCTGAATCGCAGGGCGGTCTGGGATGCCCCAAGGGACAAGTCAGCCCCAGCCTCGTAGGCTTCACCCAGGGCGTCCGGCGCTGCTGGTGTCTGCGCCATGCTCAAGCCGCCATCCACCGAATAGGCCGGCATCAGCAACTGACCTCGACTATCAGCCCAGGTCGCCCAAATCCGGCCAAGCCCCTTCCAGCTTACCTCCAGCTTGCTCCTGAGCAATCGATATTCACCTGCCTGTGCTCCACTTGCCGCCATGGCTCCGGCCTCGGCACTGAGATGCAGGCCTTTGACGGGTCGCCCGTCCAGGCGAAATCCCCCTCCGTAGGCTTGATCCCGGCCGGGTACGCCAGAAGGGTCTAAGAACACGTAGTCCACCACCAGCACTTGGCTTTCGTTGCCCCCTGCCATTAGGCGGATGGGGCTGCCGGACAGTGGGGCTATATCCAGGGGCTCCGTCAACAAAATGCGTCCGCCCAAGTGATCCAGCTGGTAATCCACACCCCGTTTCAGTCTCCTCCCTGAAAGCTGCATGCCCGTTCTTCGATCTCTGTGATGCAAGACCAGCCGTTCGCTGCCCTCCACCACCCAGGCATGCCCGAGAAAATAAAGGGTGCCTCCGGTGGCCAAGAATTCTTCATGGGCAGGTTTGACGAGAAGTCCTTCGGTGGAGCTAGGTCCATAACTCGCCATGCTCGAATGGGTAAAGGGATCCGATCTGGCGTAGAAACCTTCCACGCGCAGGTCCACCCCGGCAAGCTCCTCCGGGAACCACGGTTCCAAGAGGCGCAGGCGGGTGTAGGCCCCATGCAGAACTTGACGGAACTGTCCGACTTCGTCGCTACTTATGGCGTCGTCTGTGAGGATTTGGCCCCAGGCCAAACTCGAATCACCTCGCTTCAAGCTCAGGCTGTAGCGGCCCAAACTGTGGTTGCTGTGCTGAGTGATGCTCTGATCGCCGGTCAACCAATAAGCGCCTTCCGGATCCGCCGCCCGTTGAAAAGTCCATGGGTCCCAGCTTGGGGACAAGCCCTGCTCAAGCACTTCTCCGGCAGCATAACCCGCGGTTTCGAAAGAATCAGCGCGGCCCTGTATGATCAGTTTCAGATCCCAAGGCAGCTCGGCCACCAGCTTGCCTCGAAGGCGTCCGCCCCAGACCAGGCCCCTGTCGCCATCACCGAGTCCCAAGCGCAAGCCAAGGGTTCCACTCAATGCGCCTTTCAAAAAATCGCGCTCCACTTGCCAATCTGTCTGCCCACGAAAAACGCGATGCGGGGTTTTGATGCGAAGCGGGAAGGTATTAATGCCGGGTTTCAATGTCAGGACAGGTCGCCAGGTCGGCTGGCCGCTGTTTCGTTGGTCGCCCAACTCGACTTCAAGCTCCGTCTGGACCTTACAACGCAGACGCAGGCTGCTGGCCGGCGGAACCGCCATCGGGTTGGGTCCCTGGCAACTGAGCAGATTGCGATTGGGTCCCGGCAGGATCAAATCCCCCTGCTTGCGCCTTCGCCAGAAGGTCAGCGCCTCATGGGCACTCAGACGCCCGTTCGGGCATTGCATGATCACCAGGCTTCGGGTCAGGCCCGGTTGGATACGGATGCGCGCCCTGAAGCCGCCGTCTGCCATTGTTGCGGCCTGTCCGTCGACCGTGACCAGGCAATCTTTGCCAGAGGCCCCTTGCAGCCAGGTCTCTATCTCGTCCAAAGCCCTGGGCGAGGCCAAGCCATCTTCGGGATTCGGCGCCTGCTCGATGGCCCGGGTCGTGGGTTCTGACCAAGAAGCCTTGCCCAGAGGAAAGTCCACCCGGACGACGGCCATGGGGATTAACTGCACAAGCCTGCGGCCCCCGCCCGGCATGATCGTGCCCGCGGGCAGGCTGGATGAGTCCAGTTTCAGCCAAACTTGTCCACCAAGCTCATGGCCGGTTTCCAAGCGGCCCATGTGATAGCGACCTTCGTTGTCGGTGAGGACTTCCGTGCCTTCGCTGGTCCAGAGTCGAACCTCGGGCAAGCCCATGTCTCCTGATGACCAGTGCCCATCCTGGTTCAAGTCGAGAAAGACGCGGCCGATGACCAGGCCTTCGGTCGTCCGGAAATTCGCCGGGCTTGGTTCAGCGGCAGCATAGGCCGTAAGCAAAAGACAAAGACCGAGCAGGGTTGAGGATGAGGCGCGTCTCATGGCTTTCGCGCCTCTTTCGTCAGATCGATGCGAATGGCTGAGGCCACATGGTGATTCTGCTCTACCACCGTCACCAGGGCCTTTTTGCATTGGGCATCGGGAGCACTGTAGTGCAGCTCATATTGGCCGGACGACAATGGCTTCAGCGGACCCAATTGGCCACAGGAGGCCGAGGCCTTGAGTTTTGGATCCGTACCTGTGACTTTGATTCTGATTCTATGAACTCCAGGTTCTGGTCCTGCCTCCAAGTGCAAGCTTAGTTTGACAGGGGCCGCGGGGTGCAAGGGCACTTCCGCCTGAGCCACCAAGGCTTGGCCGGGCGGCAAGGCATCGTCGAGGTCTAAAGGCAACAAAACGGGGCGGTTCTCTCGCCATATCCATGCCAGGGTTTTTTCCAAAGAACCTTCGACTTGGCGAAGGAAGCAGATTGAAGGCACCGAGCCGGGCAAAGTGAGCAAAGGGATGCGGGTTCGGCCGAAAGCGTCCGTCGGCTTCGAATGCTTCATCTGCTCACCGCAGTGTAGCGATAACTTAATTCCGGAGACCGGCAAGCCGCCCTCGTCCACCACCACCCCTTCGAGGACCCAATCTCGCGTATTCACTTTCTGCAGGGCCTGGGGGCCAATCAAGATTCTGGTGGGTACGCTCCCCGGGCGGTCGCGAACCTCGGCCCGGATTTCAGCTGTCCATGTCTTCGGGTTTTGTTCTACTTTGAGCGTACTCTTGTGCCAGCCCTGATCGTCCTGGGAGCCCTCGGTGACGTTCCCAACGTTGCTTTGCCAGCGAACCAAGTGGCCTCTAAGGACTTGTCCTGAATCATCCAGCACACGCAAGCGAAGCTGTGCTTGGCTTCGTCCGTCGGCTTCCAAAACCTCGGGGACTTGCAATTCGAGGCCATGGGCTGGGCCCTCTAGCAGGCATAGTTCCAAGCTGGCCAGATTCTTGTCTTTTTTTCCCGAGAGGAACAAGTCGATCCGATCCTTACCGTCACCCAAGCTCGCAGGCGCTTGGTAATAGGCTTCGAACAAACCTCTGTCCAGTCGGCGTAGCTTGCCAATCGTTCCGCGCCGGGCCTTGGCGCGCAGGTGGGTTCTGTCCTTGAGCATACCGAATCGGTCGATGGAGGTGATGAGGATTCGCGATCGAGCAAGACCATCGGCTTGCAGGCTGGATGGCCATGCCCAAAGCCCGAGCTGATTGGTCTCCGGTAAAAATAAGTCCACGGATCGTGTTTTCTTGTTGCCTGCCCTGTCCACGCTGGTCGCCTTGGCTCGGCCGTAACCTGGAGGCACGAGGATCGGAAGCGTGAATTTTCCCAGATTGTCGGCACGTACGGGACCGTATCGTTTGCCCGCAATCGACATGCTCATGCGAGTTCCGGGTTCGGTTCGGCCTGGTAATTCGATGCGGGCTGTGATGGGGATGACCGCGCGCGCTACCGCAATTCTATCCATTCGCGATAGCTTGGGGCTTGAGACCAGGATGATGGCCACCTGAGGAAAAGGGTCGCCTGGTGGATGATAGCGAATCTGATAGCGTCCTTGACCCATTTCCTGCAAGGGATCCAGACGACCCACGTTGCAACTAACTTGCAGGGGAAGTCCAGACACGGGCTTATCTGCATGATCGAAAACCATGAGATCGAGGAGACTGCTTTGGCCCAATCCCGCGATCAGCTGGGCAGGACGTACCTTCAGGGCGATGCGTCCGGCTGGATGTCTGCACAGGGGGAAGGATTCGCTCGGCAAGTAGGCCTGGTCACCCTCCAATTTGGCTTTGAGCTTGATCTCACTTGCCTTGGAATCAGAGGGTGGCCAGAAACGCATGCGGTAGAGCCCCTGCCCCAACGCCTTTACCTCATCGATTCGCCCGAAGTTGCTTTCAAAGTGGACGCTTTTTGTGGGGATTTCTCTGCCCCAGAATATCGCGTGAAGGTCCACCGGCGGTCCACCATCCGATGGCAGGCAGTCGCCGGGTGGCAAGAATCGCAAACCAGCACTGTCATTAGCCAGGCCTGTTGCGGGGAGGCAAACAAGAAAAAACAACGCCAACAGACGTCGGCGAATCTGGGGGCTCAGCCTTTGCCCACGAACAGGCCACATTCTGAACATTCCTCAGCGTCAGCCGGCATCGGAGTGCCACAGGCAGGGCAGTGTTCCGTGCTCATATCCTGCTGTCCTCCCAAGCCCTCCTGGTCGACCATGTTCTGGAAGTTTTTTCCAAGCAATTCCGCTGAGGCCTCTACTTCTTCCTGGCTGACCACCAGGAGCATCATTTTGGGCGCACCCGGGATGGCTTGCGCATTGTCATCGGGGACGATGACAGAGGCCACTCGACCTTGAGCGAGCAGGGCCTTGTTTTCGCGCAAAGCATCCAGGGGGCCACGGGCGATGGGAATGAGGTCCTTGCCTTCGATGGCTTTGGCGATGGCCTCTTCGTTCAGATTCATGGTCTCGGGCAATTGCTCAACCAGGTGTACGTCGCAGGCGGCACAACGGGTGAATCCTTTGCGATATTCATCATGGCAATTGGGACAGAATGGCATGTCGGAGACTCCAAGAAGCGATGGTCACGGGCCATCGGGGGGTTCGGTATCCAAACTGACCTGCAGTTCGCCAAGTGCCGCTTCATATTTCAGACGCCAATGCCGACCGTCTGAGCCTTTGAAGCTTGCGCTTCGCGAGAAGCTGGTCTTGGCCTCGGTAATCAAGAAGCGCAAGAAATCCTTGCGTTCCTCTTTGATTTTTTTGAGCTCTTGGAGCCCGGTTGGATCCCCAACTAAATTCATGGGTGCTCCCTGGAATCGAACTTGGGGAGATGCTATCGGTTTCATCTTGTAGGGTCAAGCAGGCCTTCTGGCCTATCAAAAGTCGAATATTTCCACCTTCACCCCGCTTGGCAATTCGGGTTCAAACTGACGGACACGATCAGCCAGCATGACCGCTGCTTTGCGGTTGGTGGCAAAAAAAGAAATACCGTCAAAGGCGCAGCTTTCGTTGTTCTGGATGGTCCAGCGGCTCACTCGGAACCAATTTTCAGGCAGTCCTCCAATTGAAGGTTTGGAAAACCATTCTTCATACAGAATGGCGATTTCCACATTGGCTTCTTTTGTGATGCGATCGATTGCCCGCCGGTTGTATTGACCGCTGTTTTTCAGATCGAGTACCTCGATATCAGCCAAACCGAATAGATCGACGCAGTGGATGTCGGCCAGGTGGTTGGGTGCGCCGATGTCATTAAGAGCTACTGTCTTTCCTGTATAAAATCGGTCCAAAAACCGGGCGGTTTGAATTTGCTGGTCGTGTATGCTCCGGCTGGATGCGGGCAGCAGGTAGACCGAAGCCACCGCGCGAATGGCCATCAGGCACAAGGTGATGACCGCCAAGCTAAACCCCAGGCGGCGGGTCCAATTTCCGTTCAATTTCTTACGCAGCAGGTAGACCGGTTCGATCATTGCGGCCATGCCCATGGCCACCAGATAGGCTTCGTAACGAAATAGCCAACCTGTCCGCGCGAACTGCAGGTGCATGGTGCAGGTCACAAGGAAAATCAACGGCCCGAAGAGGATGGACTGCTTGTCACGAGGCCCACGCTTGAGGTGAAGAATCAGCGCAAACCCCAAGATTCCCATCAAGGCCATCAGGTGCGGGTTGGAGAGCAGTTGGATTGGCCCGGTTGAGATAAACGTCAAGAACCCCGCCATGGAGTTCAGATCCGGCAAGTTGCCCTTCATCAGCAGGGAGTTGGGAAAAAAATGCCAACCCTTATGGATGGCCATCAGTCCGATGGCCGTGATGCCTGAGAGGCTCAGAAAACCGGTGACAAGGGCAAGCCGAAAACGGCGACGGAAAAGAAGCAATACAACCACCGTTGCAACCAGAAACAGACCCTCATACCGAGCAGCCACCAGCAGCGGAGCCAAGGCAGGCAGCAAATAGCGACCCCGTCTGGTTTCTTTGGAGTCCAGGGCTTTGGCCGCGAGAAAAGCAAACCAGATGCTAAGCAAGGTGTGCAAGCTGTGCTCCATGCCGCTATAGATCAAGGCGGGCAAGGGCACGAAAAAAGCGAACAAGAGCAGGAACAGGAAAACAAGTGGCTTGCTGAGAGGCATGCGCGCCAGCCATCCGTAAACTGAAAGACAGACCAGCGATGCCAGGATCAGGTTCCAGGCGAGTGGGATGATTTCGCTGTTGCCGAAGACAAATACCGAACAAGCCAGCAGAGAGGTCCACAAGGGAGAGGAAGAAGACGATGTGAATTCATAGGGGGTGATGCCCCAGACACCATGATGGGCCAGACTGTCGGCCATGGCCAAGTGAATGTAGGGGTCGTCCAGAGGATAGACAAGCCAAGCGATTCCGCTCCAGGCACCTGCGCTGAAAACGCCGGCCATCACCCCATACAGAATGAGCAAACAAGTCCAAAAAGGCCAGCCCGGCCATCTCGAGATGGGGGATCGAGTCAATGGGCCTTACGTCGTCTCAACACCATCGGCGCAACCAGAAGGAGCAGGAACATACCCCCGGCAGGCCAGGAGCCCTGCCCTGGGTTTGTGGTGGCGCAAGAGATGATGAAATCGTCATCCGGGTTGGGCACGATGACGACCCGCAGGGTCATCTGGCTATCGGGCGCGCCTCGAAGTTGAACGGCCATCAGATTGCCTGAGTCGAGAGTTACCGGCATTTCCAATTCGTCAACCTCTCTACTGAAATCGCAGGGTCCGAAGACCTGTCCACCATTCAAGGCCACCAGTGCTGAAGTCACACGGGCGCTTCCATCTTCAAGGCCGTTCTCCAAGCAAATGTAGGCCTGGCCCGTCAAACCCGGTTGAGTGAAGGCGTCAAGGAAGGTGACGGGCTTGCCCCTCGACCGAAGATAGGTCTTGGGTCCGAAGACCGGAATGGCCGCTGAGTTTTGACAACCTTCTCCAGTGGGGGGGGGATCATCAAAGACAAACTCAAAGAGGTAGATGTCCAAATTTTCGTTGCGATTATCGGTGAAGACCAGCCGATTGCCCGACAGGTCGTGCAAATATTGCTGGGCTGGATCGATGGTCACCTGTTCGCTGACATGCAAAACCAAAGAGTGAATCCAGATGTCGGAATCGCCCGAACCCCAGTCCTCATAGGCCACAAAGTCGCCGCTGACCGCCGGGTTGCGCTGGTACTCTGGGTCATCGGTGATCATATGAGTCGTCCCGTCGCTGATGCGATAAGCAAAAACGTCGCCCGGACTTGATCGGTTGCTGGTGAAAACAATCCAGTCGCCATCCACATCCGGCTCCCTGTCCGAGGCCAAGTCCGTGGCTACAGCCGATTCGATGCCGGTGGCCAAGTCCAACATGAAAATATCTGCGTTGTCGTTGCGATAGTCTTCCCAAACCACGATTTGCCCGCTGATGACCGGTTTGATTTGCTGCGCAGGTGAATCGGTCAGGCGAGACTCTTCTCCGGTGACCAGGTTGATGAGGTAAACGTCGGAATCACCGTTGCGATTGTCTTCAAAGACCACATAGTCACCAGAAATTGCCGGGTTGCGCTGGGCCGCCGTGTCGTCTGTCAGTTGGACGGAGCTGGCCGAGTCGATGTCGTACAAAATGATATCTGCGTTGCCTTCGCCATAGTTTGTATACACAACATGCTGACCTGAAACGTCATTCAGGAGTTGATCACCGCCACCGGAGGTGATCTGCTGCTCCACCCCCGCCTCCAAATCATAGTAGTAGATGTCCGCGTCGGGGTTGCGCAAATCCGAGTAAACGGTGATAGCCCCCGAGATGGACGGATCGAATTGGTCAGCCGAATCCGTTGTGATCTGAGTTTCTATCCCATCGAAGCGGTATGCCAGTGCTGGTGCAGCCATCAAAGCGATCATGAACAGGGCCAAGGTCAATCGAAACATCTTTGTCATGGCATGCGCTCCTTGGTATTTGCTTCGTCCCAAAAACAAAAGCCCAAAAAAACAAAACAGCGAAAGCTTCATCCGAAAAGCCTTCGCCGCGCAAGCCCTGCATGACCATCTTCGGCGGCCTGTCTACCGCAAAATAATCCTATGCGGCCATGGCTTTGCGCTCCAAGTTACCCTGGATTGCCTTTTCGGATGGTACAACTAAATTCCAGTTCAGTATAAAATGATAATTGGAAGATGTCAAGAAGTAATATTCTTCGGTTTTCCTTATGGTTTCTTGTCCCGCCACATTTCGGGCGAGGTCTTTATCTGGAATGAATCAGCTCGGGTATCAACCGTGAATGAATGCGATCGGATTTCTTTGACGTTGTTCCCCACATCCTCGGCTTTTATTGCAACTCGATGTTTTCCATCCCCAAGTTGCAGAACCTGGCGAAATTTGCCTCTCGGGTCCACTTCCACCACCACGCCAGCGACTCTCACCCGAGCGCCTGGCTGACAGCGACCCTTCACCAAAAGTCGTCCCGATGAGAGATTTCGCTCTTTGGGCCAGCGTACCTTGAGAAGCAGTTGTTTTGGGATGCGTATCGGATCCTCGGGCGGGCTGCCCTGCTCTACTCGCGCCATGTAGCCCGCATCAATCTGAACGATCTTGCCTTCCGCCTCCAATTCAACCCGGCCCTTGCTGGCACCGACCGAGACCATCCCGGATTTATCCGCGTGCATCTTGAACTGACCACCCTGGGAACGCGCCACCGCTCGTACCGCGGCCACCTCAACCAAATGTTTTGTGGCAGGCACCACGCTCGCATCAATCATGCCCTCTGCCAGAAGAAAGCGGAAAAGATTCTCCGTTAAGGATTGAACCAAGAACTCTGAGTCTGAATCCATACGTACGGCAAATACGCCTGGCATCGACAAAGTCGCGCTTGATAAATTGCCTGTCCGGATTCTGTCTTGCGCTTGCAGCACCATGCCTTCTTCGGCATGAGACCAGTTTTTCCCATCACCACTGGCAACCTCAACCTGACCCTTAACCTGGTTGAGAGACAGAGCCATGGGAGCGGCTTGGGCCTGGGCTTCGATTTCGGGCAGTAGTCTGACCTTTAGCCCGGTGGGCGCGATGGGTGCCTCCTGATTTGTCCTGCTCACCGAGAGCCCGTGCTCGAACAAGATGAGGTACACGATGGGAACGCTGACGACAAACAAAATGATGGCGGATATGAAAAGCAATCGTTCCCGCATCAGGAATTTCCGATCCAAGGCAACTCGATGCGGAATAGACTGCCCTCGCCCAGCTTGCTTTCCACGTCGATCCTCCCGCCATGATCCGTAATGATGCGATAGCTTTCGCTTAATCCCAAGCCTGTATTGGTCCAAACATCCTTGCTTGTGAAGAAGGGATCAAAAATTTTATCCACGCAATCCGACGGGATCCCAACCCCATCGTCTCTCACCTCGACGAGCAGCCTCTCTTTTCCTTCGGTCATGGTTTGAATGTTTAGCTTGCCTCCATCCGGCATGGCCGTCAATGCATTGGAGAATAGATTGAGAAAAACCTGCATCAATTGCCGATGATCACCAAGAATTTCAGGCAATTGCTCATCGAGCAACCAGTCGCTTTTTATACCCTGGGACAAGAGCCGCTGCTCCATCAAGGAATGGGCATCGAGAAGAACCTGATTGATGTCACAGGCGCTGTGCTCGGATTCAGCATCAAGCTCGCTGAAGCGCAACAGCCTCTGGATGACATCCCGGCAGCGCTTTGCAGCGCCTTCCATTTCTTCCAGCACCTCCTGGCGCTTGGGCCATTCAGGGCCCTTGAGCTTGAGCAACTGCACGTTGCCGAGGATGCCGACAAGTGGATTGTTCACTTCATGAGCTACACCAGCACCGAGTTGACCGATGGCCGCCAGCTTGTTTGTTTGCAGCAAACGTTGATGGGCAACGGCCAGTTCGTGGGTGCGCTCTTCGACTCGTTGCGCCAATTCTCGATTGAATCCTTCAATTTCCTCTCGAGAGGCTTGCAACTCTTCGCCCATGAGGTTGAAAGTCTTGGCCAACAAGCCCAACTCATCCCGGGTTTTTACCTCCACCCGAGTCGAAAGGTCGCCTCTGGCAAATGCTTCGGCACCAGCAGCCATTTTTCTGAGATTTTTGTTGATTCGGCCGGTGAACAATCCCCCAAGCAACAACAAGGCAAGGATGGAGAACCCAGTGCCCGTCATGGTGACCAAACGAGATCTTTTTACCTCGGCCCAAGCTGAATCGTGCTTCTCGTGCAGCACAACGCCCCATCCGGTCAGGCCCACCCGCGAATATGCGATCAGTCTGTCTTTATCAAAAAAAGCGTCTGCAATCATTCCAGCCTGCATCCTTGTCACGGCAGATTGCGTGGCCTGCAGGATACGCTCCTCCCTTTCTGCAAACCCGCCAAGAAACTGGCCGTTTTCGTCTACCAACGTGACGTTGAAACCTTGGGTGAAGGCGCTGTCCTGGATACGCTGGAGAACCCTCGACAGGCTCCACTGCAGTGCCAAAAGTTGGCCTGGCTTGCTCAGCGGAAAAAGCATGTTTAGCGAAGGGGCAGCGTTTGGGGATTTGCTAATTGAACCCAATACGACGCTTCCGGGTCCAGCCGCCTCCGCTCTGCGCATGGGCAATTGTTTGAGAAATTTTCGATGCTCGACTGCCGAAATCGCCTTTCGATGTCGATACTCTGGATACTTCTCAGGATGCGCCAAATACACACCCGGCACGAGGGCTTCTGCCTGCGGATCTACCAGGGCCACCTGAGAAATGGTTTCGCTTTGCTTGTAGATGATGCCGAGCAAACCCTTCCACTCTTCTTTATTCATATCTGAAGTCGACATGTAGCCAAGCGCAGCCTGCACCCGCTCCAAAACTTCCCTGCTCTCATCGTTCGCAATTCCGGCAAGGTGCTTCGCCGCATCCAGCCTCGCGGCGATCAGCTGTTGAGCCATCTGTTGTTCACTGTGATGCAGCACCCCTAGACCCACCAGCATCGGGATGGCGGTAGCGGCCACGACAAACAAAATCAACTGTTGATAAAGTTTCATGCCTGGTCTTTGGACCCCTCTTTATTCCCGGTTTCCTCCAGTTCTCCCTGCACCAGGACGCTGCCGGCCTGTTTTTTGGCCTCGGCTTTCAGCTGGGCTGCCATTTTCGCAATCTCAGCGTGACTGCACACCTGCCCCGGCTTCACGAGAATCGACGCCAAAGAGATGCTCATGATAGGAAATCGGCGCAACTCGTCAAAACGGTCAGTCGTCTCAATATATCCTTTCGACTGATCTTCCTGTTTGTAATAGAGGGGGATCAGGCTATCGAAATTCTTGATGATGCCATGGCAAATGGCCTGGAGGGATCCTGTCTCGGTCACCAACACAAAATCGTCACCCGCGATGTGACCGACAAAGTCGCTCGGCGTACCATGTTTTTCGACCGCTTTTCGAATCACGTCCCCAGTCTGTTGAATGACACCGTCTGCCTTGGCGTATCCGTAGTAATCATTGAAGGCCTTCAGATTGTCCAAATCAAGGTAGCAAAGGCTAAAGCCTCGCAGGTCGAGCAAACGTCGATTGATTTCTCGGTCGAGAGCCAATGATCCGGGCAGCTTGGTGGTCGGGCTCGAGTCAAGCTCGCGCTCTTTCCGTTGGATGATCGTATCGACACGCGCTCCGAGTTCCAGGGTATCGAAAGGCTTGACCATGTAATCATCGCCGCCCAATTTAAGAGCCTTAACCTTGTCTTTTGTCTGGCCCCTGGCCGAGATGAAAATGATGGGCAGGTCCTTAAGCTTTCTGTCGGAACGAATTTGTTCGGTGACTTGAAATCCGTCCATGTCCGGCAGCATGACGTCGAGCAGGACCACATCCACTTGCTCGCGTTCAAGCCGCTTGAGCGCTTCTTCTCCACTTCCAGCCTCAACGACCGCGTAACCTTGCTCCTCCAGTACCCCTCGAGAGACTTCGCGAATGGCCGGGTCGTCATCCACGATAAGCACCTTGAACATTCTCTTGACCAGACGTCGTTTCTCGAGCAACTCCAAAACTTGTTCGAGGAGATTCGGCACGTCCACCGGCTTGGAGAGAAATGCAGCAGCGCCCGCCTCGTAGGCCGCATGTTCTTCCTGGGCCACGCTCAATACCAAGACAGGAATTTCGCGAGTCTCGGGATCGTGGTGAAGAATATCCGTAATCTGCAATCCGTCCACATCGGGCATGCGAATATCCATCAGGATCAGGGAGGGCAGGCGTTCTCGGGCCAATTCGAGGGCTTCCTTGCCCGAATGGGCAACGTAGACGTGGTAGCCCTGACTCATCATCAGTCCCTTGATGACGTAGGTTGTGTTGACGTCGTCGTCCACCACCAGCAAACTCGGTGCCGTCTTGAATTTGGGCAGGCTGGGCATCAGACCGGGCAAGGTCCGAGCCTCTTCTGTCCCTTTCTGACCATCGTAAGCGGGCAGCGTGATGATAAACTCGGTCCCCTGCCCTCTTCCGCTCTCGACCCAGATGCTGCCGCCGTGGGCATCCACAATGTTTTTCGAGATGCTCAGGCCCAGGCCCGAACCGGAAACCGCGCCAGACCGGGCTCGTTTGGCCTGCTCGAATTTGTCAAAAATTCGAGCGTGGTCTTGCTCGACAATTTCCTCCCCGTCGTTATACACACTCAATCCAATTAAGTCTGAGGTCAATGGGCTTGAGAGGACCTGGACCCGGATGGTGCCGTCCTTTTGTGTGAACTTCAGGGCGTTGGATAGAAGGTTATTCAAGACCTGGTGCAAACGATTCCGATCACCCCAGACATGCACCATGTCCTCTGGCCGACGCAATTCCAGATGCACTTGGCGTTCTTCGGCAGCAGCCTGGTATTGGTCGATTGCCTCTTTGGCCAGTGCGTTCAAATCCAAGCGCGTCATGCGCATGTCCATTTTGCCGGAGGCATAGCGATTCAGGTCAAGCAGGTCGCTGATGATGGTGTTGAGCTTGTCGCAGCCGCCTCTCGCCAACTCGAGATATCGTTCCTGCTTCTCGTTGAGTTCTCCGGCGTAACGGTGGATCAGCAGGTCCAAGGCCCCGCCGATGCTGGTCAATGGAGTCCTGAGTTCATGGCTGACGATGGAGACGAACTCGTCCTTGCGCTCCTCCAGTCGCTTTTCCTCGGTGATGTCTCTGAGCACGACGGCCACACCCAGCAATTTGTCGTCCAGAGAGACCGGCGACACAATGGATTGGAGAACACGATCAAAAACCTGGATTTCTTCACGCAGCGCTTCCCTGTCCCGGATGGCCCAGCCTCGCACCAGATCAAAAGGATAAAATCCCAAGGTATCCTTCAAAAATCGTGTATCCACCTCTGCATCCGGCGAGAGGTGCAAAAGCTTCCGCGCCGCCGGGTTGATGACGAAGACGCTGTCTTGATCATCGACCATGATGACCCCATCGGGCAGGCTCTGAACCATCAAGCGCAAGCGCTCTTGTTCCGTTGAAAGCTGCTTGCGCAGGCCATCGACGATCTCGGCGGTTTGGTTGGCCAGGATGTCGAGCATCTGCCCCGCATCCTCGCCCAAGCTGTCTTTTCGACTGTCGAACAACATGATCAGGCCAAGTGGTTTGTCATCCGCCTTGTGCAATACGGTGGCCACCTGAGATACAAATTCGCCATGCTCTACGTCACCAGGTTCTTGACCTGTCACCTGCAAAAGCAGTTCTTCTTCCGAGATCAATCGTCCGGTGCGTTCTCGATATGCCTCAAGTGTTTGTTTTCTGATTTCGAACAACTGTTTTTGCCCCATTGGCTTGCGGCGATGGATGTACAAGAAAGCCTTGGCACCGCCGCCTTGTTCCAGCAGGGCGGCACAGGCGTCGAACTCGAGCATGAAGGGCAGGTATTTGAGGATCGCTCTGATGATCTCGGGATATGAATTGGCCCGCGCGGCTTCCTTGCTCAGGTCCAAAAATACCGTCATGGCGTTAAGTCGAAGCTCGAGGTCGCTCAAGAGCTTTTCTTTGTCGCGGCGAAGCTGATAGGTCTCCAATCCATTGCGGATGGTGAAGAGCAGGTCGTTTAGATCCCAGGGTTTGGTGATGTAGCGATAGACTTGGCCCCGGTTGATGGCATCGATGAGATCCTTGGGCTCGGTATAGCCGGTCAGAATGATACGCATCATCTGGGGTTGAATCTTGCGGGCATGTTCAATGAGTTCGATGCCCGTCATCTCGGGCATGCGCTGGTCGGTCAGCAGCAGATCCACCTGCTGTACTCGTAAAATTTCCAGTGCTTCCGCCCCGCTCCCGGCGGTCAAAATCTCATAATCGTCTTCCAGGGCCCGCTCAAGCACATTCAGAGCGTCCTTTTCGTCGTCCACGGCCAAGATGCGATAGCGATGTGTCGTCATGGATGTCTCCCGTGCCGATGCTAACACAACAGGGCGTTTTGGCAACATGAGGGCTTGCAGATGATGACAACCTCGGTCATCATGGCCACGATGGAAAATCTTCAATTTAGAGTGAAGTATCGATCATGGACTGCCCTGCGCAAGGACATCGAAGAGCAAATGTCTATGTGGGGATTGCTGCTCCGCACGGAGATTCAAGCCGAGCTCTATACGCCGGTCGAACTGAACATCATCGCACCGGACGGACGATTGTTGGAGTTCAAAGCTCAGGTGCTGCAGCACATTCCGGGTCAGGGCCTCGCCTTGAAGCTAGAGCAAACGGATCCAGAGGTCCGGCGAGAGTTGGAAGCATGGCTTGCCGTGGACATCGACGACGCGGTCGATGGCGAGGATCCCAAAGTACGGCTTGCGGGCGAGGAAAGCCCTGAGCAACCTGAAAGCGCCATTCAGAAAATCGACCAAATGACCGTTACGGAAAAGCGGAGGGCCGCACTTCGAGGCAAGAAGGACATGAGGACCCTGCTCATCCGTGATCGCAACAAGACGATCCATCCCTTCATTCTCAAGAACCCGTCCATCACTTTGGACGAGATAGAGCAAATCGCAAAGATGCCGGGGGTCAATCCGGATGTGCTTCGCTTGATCGCCCGCAACCGGGACTGGACCCGCTCGACCACGGTGGTGCGCAATTTGGTGCGAAATCCCAAGACGCCCATGAAAGAGGCCCTGACTCTGCTGAAAAAGCTACCCAAAAACGACATTCGAGCCATGGCCAAGACAGGCAACGTGCGTACCGCCATCCAGACGGCTGCTCGTAAGATCGTAAGGGAACTTTAGGACTTTTAGCGCTCGGCCCGAACCGCTTCCACCGTGAAACTAATCTGCCAGGCACCGTAAGCCGCGCTGGCAATGCCGAATCGGCTGCTTGCGCGATAACTGCTTTGCCCCGGAAGCACCCTGACCTTGACAATCCCTTTTTGACCCGGTTTGAGTGCTCCACTATGAACAGCGGCCGTGCCCAAATGGGAGTCGCTGGTGTATACCTCATCACCCCAGATGGAACCCGTGGTGCTGCCCCGTACCTCAAAGAGCAAAATCCGATCCATCTGGTTTTCGGTCAGATGCAAGACGCCCGGATCCGGACGAATGCCCAGGATCCTTCGAATCGTGTCCCTGAGAGCCACGGCCTCGTCGAGCCTGCCGAGTTTGGTGTACTTCTCTTGCAGTGCCTGGAGCTTCACCGAGGCTTTCTTTTTGGCTGGACCCAACTCATGATCCGCCTGATCTTGGATCTCTCGAATCCGGATCTGGGCTTTGGCCATGACCGCTTTTTCCACCCTATCGAATTCCTTCACTGCAGCCATCGCCTCTTCAGGCAAGTTCGCCTGACCGGCTCGAACTTGTGCAAGGCCGGTCCACAGCAGGCCCAAAATCACCAATCCCGATAATATGTATCGATTCATGGTTCTCTCCAATGCGATTTTTCTTGAATGCCCGATTTTTCTTGAATGCCCGATTTTTCTTGAATGCCCGATTTTTCTTGAATGCATAGTAAGCAGGGACGCATCGGGATGGCAAAAGGTCTTTATTGGCCCGCGGTGGTGAAGAGGAAGGGATAGGTGACGATGACTTGACCGCCGCCTCGGGGCTTGGGAAAGCGGATTCTTCGGATGACCCTGAGCAGGCAGCCTTCTACGTTGGCGTCGCCCATGGAACTGGCCATGGTTTGGGCGTCATCAACACGTCCGCTGCCGTCGATGACGAAGGTGGTGGTGACTTTGCCGTACAGGTTCGGCCGTCTTCCCAGCTCACGTTCGTAACAAAATTTGAACTGGGCCCAATAACGATGGATTGCCGTGCCCACCACCTTCTGGCTCAGGCCGCCGATGATGCGGCTGCGCTTTTTCGAAAAAGTCACATTGGCTTTGCCGCGGTGCCCCGGGCTCAGGTTTGTTGTGCTGTCAGCAGCCAGATTCCAGCCACCTGGGCCACCGCTTCCCCCGAGGTCGATTCCTGGTGCGCCTCCGCCCATGGGACCACCGCGCATCTCCATCCCGGCGAATCCACTTCCTGAAGCAGAGGCCGTCCCCGAGAGGGCTTCGAGTTGGGCATCCAGGTCCGGCGCCGAAGTGCCCCCGAATATGCTGCCGCCTTGTTTCCCTGCCCCGCCGCCGTGTTTTTTCAGAAGCTCCAAGATGCCCGAGCTGGTGGCCACTTTTCGGTCATGGGCTCGTCGCTTCTCGCGGGGAATGGCGCTCTTCCCTGAGAGGCTGCTCTTCGTGAGGCTGGCCTGCTTCTTGGTCTCTTCGACGGGTTGGAAGCTCTTTTTATCCACCGTGGGCAAGGGCATGAGCATTCGTGAAAAGCGGGCCGGATCCTTGAGGTAGTCGGAGGACATGGCTTCGGCGGAGGGCGTGGTTTGGATCATGGCCCAAAGACCCAGAGCCACGATGAAAAACATGCTCCACCAGGTGGTCATGGACAGGTCTCTGACACCCATGCGGCTTCCCAGGACAGGCCGAGGGGATTTGACGACCCGAATTTCGAGCTTGAGTTGACCCAAGCGGATATCGGCCCGGTCGCCTTCCTGCATGGCGATGTGGCTGGGCGAGAGTCGAATCGAATCCCGGTTACGCTCTGCACGATGTATGGAAAATTCCGCGTCGGGCCAGAGATGGATCAGGTAGCCTCCAAGCCCGTTTGCGGTGGCCAATCGATGCATGGGATTTGGGATTTGATCGTCGTCCAGTTGAATGTCGGCTTTTGGACTGTGGCCGATGAATACATCCTTGTCATCGGAAAAAACTTTTGCATCCAGCGCAACGGCTCCCCAGCACAATTTGATCGACAACTGTTCTTCTGGCATGACGGACCCCTCTCATGGCGAACGGCCTTGAGACAGACTCAGGCCGGAGAGGTTCCGGTTGTGAGAGGATCGTCAGTTAGAAATTATAAATAATCGAGCCGGAGGCACTCAATGCGGGGATCATGGTGGGTATGACGTAGTAGAAGTTGGATTCTATGGCCACCGTGAAGTGTCTCAGAAGAGTGTAGTACTCGAATCGGAAGCCGCCGAAGACATCGCCGTCCACCACTCCCTGATCCGGATCGGCTTCGGGGTTGATGATGACGACCCCGCCACCCAGACGGGCTTCTATGGCCCAGCGTTCCGCGCCATAGAGATCGTAGTCGGCTGACAAGTTGATGAAAGTCATGCCGAAATCGTAATGATAATCAGGATGGTCATAAGGATCTTGCAAGGGGTTGGCCGCCTGGTATCCCGAGGCATAGGCCAATTGGACACTGAGTTCCTCGTTGATGTCGTATCCAAATTCGAAGCCGAAGAAGGGTTGTCCGTCCGAATATCCTCGGCTGCCTCCAAAGGTCAGGAACACGCCACCTCGGCCTTCAAAATAGAAGCCCGTCAGACGTTCGAAAATGATTTCTTCACTTACGTCCACGACAGCAGGGGCTTTCACTTCAGGCTTCACTTCAGGCTTCGCTTCAGGCTTCGCTTCAGGCTTCGCTTCAGCTTCCGTTGCCTCCGTTTCGCCCTGAGCAAAAGCAGCTGTGGCGAAGCAGGTCAAGAGCAATACAAGCAGGGGAAGGGATCTCGATTTCATCTTGTCGGACCTCAGCCAGCCGTGGTGAACATGAAGGGATAGGTGACGATGACCTGACCACCACCGCGCGGGGTCGGGAAGCGAATGCGGCGAATGACGCGCAGCAAGCAATTTTCCACGTTGGCGTTGTGCATGGAACTCTGGATCACTTGAGCCTCGGTCACCCGACCGTTGCCGGCGATGGTGAAGGTGGTCGTGATCTTACCGTAGAGATTGGGTGCCTTGGACAATTCGCGTTCGTAACAGAATTTGAACTGGGCCCAATAGCGTTTGATGTATTTGCCGACAACTTCTTGGCTCAAACCGCCAACAATGCGCGTCCGACCCTTGACCACCCTGACGCCGGCCTTGCCGCGATGGCCAATCTTGACCGAGCCATAACCCGCGCCTGAACCACGACCATAACCGGCCGTACCCATGCCGCCCAATCCCAGACCACCACCACCGCCGCCAGGACCGCCTCCGCGAGTGCCCAGACCACCAAAGCCACTGGAGTCCATGCCTCCCTTGGAAAGCCCTTCCAGTTGGTCATCCAGGCTGGTCATGGCCGCGCCACCAAAAACGCTGGAGGCATTGTCGCCGGTGCTGCCACCGCGACCTTTAAGAAGGCCCAGGATACCTGCGTTGGTTGCCGCTTTGCGATCTTGCTCCCGCTTGACTTCTCGTGGGACTTCCGCGGAATCCTTGGTTTTGTTTTTTGCGATGACTTTTTTCCATTTGGCGTCGTCCGCGGTCTTTGGCTCTTCTTCCTTCTTCTTCTTGATCTCGTCGAAAGTCTTCTTATCTTCGGTTTGTTGCGCAGGCAAGATCATCTTGGCGAAGCGTGAAGGATCCTTAAGATAATCCGAGGCATCCAACTCTGCTTTTGGGGTCGCCTCGATCATGAACCACACACCGGCGGCGATAATGAAAAACATGCCCCACCAGGAAGTCATGGTCAGGTCTTTGGAGGCCATGCCCGCCGGGCGAATGCCTTTGGCCTGGGACACATACTCGACCACGAAGGCGACTTGCCCAATCATGATTCGAGCCCTGTCACCAAGCCTCAAGGAATAGGAACGAACCGCGCCCTGGCTTGGCAAATCGCCAACGTCAACCAGCTTGCCCTCGTGGCGGACTTCCAATTCCATACCCGAAGCGATGTGAATCACATGACCGTCTTTGCCGCCTGGGCTTGCCAGCGTGAAAAGTTCTCCAGGAAAGCGGTCCGTCGAGAGCTGAAAACTGGCCTTGGGATGTTCGCCGACCGTGATGACGGAACCCTCGACAAAGTGTTTGGACTCTAAGGCAATTCGTCCCCAGAGAACTTTGACTTCCAGGGCCTTGTCTCCCTGCCGTGCTTTTTCGAGCGAGTTGACTTCCCGCTGGAAAAAGACCTCACCAGACTTCGGTGCTTTTGTGTCAATTTGGCGCGGAATTTCACGCTTGCGGACAATTTGAGTACCGGTACCCGTCTCGACCGCTCGGGCGGGTGCGGGTTTTGGCTGCGTCTTTTTGGCCGCTTCGCGAACCGGCGGCTTGCGAGGCGGTTTGGCCTTGGGGGATGCTTTTTTTTGACCTGCATCGGGCCTGGTGGGACCATCCTTCATGGCTTTCTTCGGAGCCCTTTCGGCCTTGGTTTCTACCGCATCAGAACCAACGCCGATGACAAAGACTTCCACATCGCCGATGCGGATGGTATCGCCTCGCTGCACATTGGCTTCTCGGAGGACCTCTTGGTCGTTGACCGTGGTGCCCTCTTCTGAACCCAAGTCGCTGATCAGGGCCACGCCCTCATCCGGACTTGCCCGAAGAATGGCGTGAACGCCGGATACCGACTCGTCATCGACCTGAAGGTTGGCACCAGGTCCGGAGCCCAGGATGACGCTCTTTTCTCCCTTGAACTCGCGTCGTTCACCAGCATGTTCGATGATAATTGTAAGCATTTCGCTTTTTTTAGCCATGTCTTAGCCCTCTTCCTGTTCCGCTCAGAGGTTGTCTACACTTTTGATCATTTCGGGCAAAAAGTTGTCTCTGACCCGAATGAGCAAGTTGAAATTGGCCTTTTTCTTGTTCATCAAATAAGACCCCTCCGGTTTGGTTAACTCGCCGGTGATGGTCACATCCGAAAAATCGATGATGGTGGTCTGCTTGTAAACCTTTTGGACTTCACCTTCTTCGGCGCCCTGCGCAAAAGAGGGCTGGGCTGAAAGAAGCAGTCCGAGGGCGGCTGTTATAATGAGAATCCACTTCATCACTGTCATCTTTTCCTCCTTGGGGAACCTGATGCAAGCGAGTGTAGCTTGCGACATCCAACCTGTCTTTAGGTTCCGAAACATCACCAAATTCTTTCAAAAAACAAGATCTCAGCCAGCCTTTTTGTCTTCTTTCGCCTTGGCTGGAGCATCCTTTTTCGTATCCTCAGCCTTGGGCTTGTCGGCAGCTTTGTCCTTGGCAGCCTTGTCCTTGGGCTTGTCGGCAGCTTTGTCCTTGGGCTTGTCGGCAGCCTTGTCCTTGGGCTTGTCGGCAGCTTTGTCCTTGGGCTTGTCGGCGGCTTTGTCCTTGGACCCTTCTGTACCCGTATCCGGCAGTGTCTCTCCCTCAGTCGGGACAGGTTCGGCGTCTTCTCCGGCCTTCAGCATTTCCTGTAGTTTTTGCTGACCGGCTTTGCCCTTCGTGGTGTCCTTCTTCGCAGCCGCTGCTCGGGCTTTACGTTTCTTTTTTTCTTCTTCTTGTTGCTTCCGGTCGTCCTCTGCCTGATCTACCTTCATCTGGCGAGCCATTTCAAGGCGAGCCTGAGCACCTTGCAGGCGGTTGTGGACGGGATCGCTTTTGCTTACCTTCCCCACTACTTTCTTGTACCGTTTGTAGTACTCAACAGCCTTGGCGTAATTCCTGAGCAGACTGTCTTGAATGAGGCCCACCGCATAGATGCTTTGGGCATCCTTGGGCTCGCGGTGCAAAACCTTCTCGAACATTTCAAGGGATTTTTTGCCGTCTCCCAAACCGAATACGGCAAAGGCAAGCCCTTTGATGGCGATCAAGTTGTTCCTGTCTTTTGAGAGAACCTGCTCGTATGCCTTGCTTGCGCGCTGATAGTCGCGGAAGCGATGCGCCATGGCCGCGATATTGATCAGGGCTTCATTGTAATTCGGATCAATTTTCAAGGCCTTCTCAAACTGGGACTGGGCCTCTCGGAATCGTTTTTGGCCGATAAATATCATGCCCAAATTGTTGTAGATGCCCGCGTCCTCAGGAATGGACTTGTCTTCTTTCCTGAGCTTCTCAAGCATTTTGCCGGCATTGATGGCCAGCAACTCGGCCTTTTTGAACTCCTTCTGATCGTAGTAGATAAGGGTCATGTTCTTGTAGGCTTCCACGTTGGTGGGTGCCCTGGCCAGAAGCTTGTAACCCGTTTTGACTGCCTTGTTGTATTCCTTGTTCAGTCGATAGACCACGATGAGATTATTCATCAACTGGGGGTCGCGGGGTACCGTTTTCAGGGCTTCGCGATAATGGGCGATGGCCTTGTCGAACTTGTTTTGCCGCCTGAACACCACACCCAAATTCAGCAGGGCCTGACGGTGATCGGGTTTGATCTTGAGCGTCTCAGCATATTCCGTGGCTGCACCATTCAGGTCATTTTGTTTCATCAGAATCACGCCCACGTTGAAGTGTGCGTCGACCAGTTTTCCGTCATTGCCCTTGTAATGGGTCAGTGATTTCCTGAGCAGAGCCACTCCCTGCTCCAGTTTTCCCGCTTCAATGGCCGCCAGCCCTTCATTGAAATAGGCCTCGGCGGGTTTGATCTTGATTACTTTTTGTATTTTCGTGTCGGGCTTGACCACCACCTTTTCGGGGCAGCCCGTCGCAAATACCGCAGCAACGACGACGATGGGCAGGATCGAATGATTCATGCGCATGGCTAGACTTCCTCGTTTCGCTTGTCGTTCCATCAGGGCCTCAAGAGGTCGGCTCAGCGCCGGTTTCCTGTCCAGGAGCACCTGGGGTTCCCTTGACTGCCGGCACCACCGGAACTTCCTTCGGCTCCGGCACGTCAAGCTTGTTCAGTTGAGGGCCCGCATCATAGAAAAACTCGGTGGACACCAGCCCGGCCGAATAGACAGCCGGGTATTTATTGGTCTCGAAAGTACGCACCAGGTCTTGGGCCATCAAGGTCCAGCTGCCGTAAATGCCTTTCGCGTTGGACACGCTGATCGCCTTGTTCAGGAAAACAATGGCTTTTTCTTCCAGCGGCAAGGCCTGTTTCTGTAGTTCTTCTACATAAATGTCCTGTTGTTCCATCGTCAAACCGCCTGGCACCGGGGCGTCCAGCATGGCCCGGCCAAGATCCTTGCTCAGTTCGGCGATGCGAACGAGGGCCGCCACCGACCAGTCAGGATCCCCGAATCCGATGATTTCTTGATACTTCTTTTCCAGCTTGGGGCGGATGTCGATTTTCTTGAACAGGTTGCGCTTGAGTGTGCGTGGCGGCAAAACCAGCTTCAAGGCGATGAACTCTTCAAACTCGGGCTGAACCTGCAAGAAGCGGGAGTGAGCCGCGGCCAGACGCGCCTCCGGATTTCGAGCCTTTTCTTCAAGCTTGTTGTAGCCCTCGATGATCTTGTCCAGCAGCTTGTCTGAGTCTTTGGTCTTGCCCATCTTCCGGAGGGCCATGGCATGTCGATACAAGACGTTGAGCATACGCCCAGGACTTGAGCGCTCGACGAATTTCTCCAAATAACCATCAAAAACGCGATCGGCGTTGCGCCATTTGCCCTGTTGCTCGTAGATTTTGCCAACCTTCAAGAAGAGGTCAGGGGTGTCGTCCTTGTCAGGGAAGTGCTTGATGTAGAGTCCGTAGTTTTTGATGGCCTTGGCATACTGCCCCATGGATTCGCGCAGAAGTCCGGCGTTGAATAGCGAGTCGGAGGCCTCTTTGTCCGTGATCAGGACGACCTTCGTCTCCTCTTTCTTCTTTCCGCGTCGACGCCGACTTCTCTTTTTGGCCTTTTTTCTTTTCCCTTTTTTACCCTTTTTGACCGTCTTGCCCTCTTGTTCGAGCCATTTGTTGAAAAGTTTTTCATTAAAGACCGCGGCCGTCCCGAAGTCGGCGATCCGATCGTAAAACGATGCCAGGTAGCCGATGGTCGGGTTGATGCGATCCGACTTCTTGTAATTTTTCAGCAATCGCTTGCCCGCACGGATGGCCAGATCCAGTTGGTTTGCTTCGTCGTAGATGACCATGGCCGCGTACAAGGCCCGATGCGAGTATTTGCTCTTGGGAAAATCGTTGGCGAATTTGTCGAATCCGGTTGCGGCCCCCAAGGAATCGGTCTTCCGCAAGGCCAAGACCACGTTGTAGCCGGACTCTTCCACGAGACTTTGGATCTCGGGGGCGAATTTTTGTTTCTTGGCCACCGGGCTTTTCATCAAAACTTCGTTCTTTTGGAAGGTCAGGGCCCAATAATTGACCGCCTTCCATGATGCGTTTCGATCCTTTTCCTCGTCGGACAAGGTGGCCTTCATGTACAGGCTGTTCAGCGAGAGGCGCACGGCTTTCAGTGCGTATTCGTTCCGCGGATAGCGTTCGATGATCTCGCCAAAGCGTTTGGCCATCTCCGCAAAGTGCCGGTACTTGTAAAAGACGAAGGCGCTCTTGAAGCGAATGGGGATGTACATGTCATGCTTGGCGGCTGCGCTCGAATATACATCCGCCGCGGCCAAGAACTTCTTTTCAAAGAATGGGATGTCTTTTTTGACCAGTTTGTCCTTGGACACCGTGCCGGATTGGACAAAGGACATTTTCTGGTGCTTGATGATTTTGCTCTCTTCTTTTCCGAGTTTGCCTTTGCCTCTTTTGGCTTTCCAATCACGGCAATCCTTTTTCTGGGTGTCGCGCATGACCATGCACTTCTCCCAGCAAAGCACCGCATTGTAAGAGGCCTCGGGCGAGTACACACCATCCCGCTTCTTTTCCACCACCAGGGCATACTGCTGACCAGCGGTGTAAAAGTCGCCCATCTTGTAAAGGATGTCAGAGTAGTACCAGCGCAACTTGTACGCATACAGACTATCCGGGAAGGTCTCCAGGTACTTGGCATAAATGCTCTTGGCCAAATTGTAGGTATCCCAGCTTTTGGTCTCCTGTGCCTCTTTGTGGTAGCTGGTCACGAGGTCCCGAAGTGACTCTTCCACCATGGTGTTGGCCTTGGCGATGGCCATTTTGTTGGCTTTGTTGACTTCAGCCCAATGGGAGCCCGGTCGGTACTGATCGATCAGTCGGTTGACTTCTTGTTTGACCTTGTTCCGCTTGTTCATCTTGCGATAAGCCATGACGACGGAGTTGTGGAAGGCAGGACAATTGGGATCCGTGGGGTACTCGTTAAGCAACAAGCGGTTGGACTTGACGGTCATCTCCGCCTTGCCCTGTTTTTCATAGGTTCGGGCCAGCTTGCGAAGAAACCTGAGTGTTTCTTTCTTGCCCACTTGGCTCAGATAGTACTCTTGTGCTGATTCCAGCGCTTCGATTTGGGCGAAAGACAGGACCATGTCCTGCAGGGCCTCACGCTTAAGCTGGATCTTATTCTTGTCACCGCCCGATTTTTGCGATTCCTGGGTGGCCAGTTCCGCCACCAACTTGAACTTCTCCAGCGCTTTTTCGTACTCGCCCAGGTTGTAGTCACACCAACTCAGCTTATAAAGAGCAAAAGTGTAAACCTTGGATTCCTTGAATTTAAGCGCCCGCTCGTAGGCCTTCTTGGCGTTGAAGACGTCGTCCGCGTTGAAGTAATGCTCGCCCATGGCCAGGTAGGCATCGGGCACGAAACGGCTCTCCGGATGGCCCTTGATTAAGTCCCAGTACATCTTGACGCCTTCGGACTTGTTGCCACTCTCGTAGAGGTTGTAGCCCATCGTGAAGAGTACTTCGTCCCGGCGGTGATAGTTCTTGTACTTTTTCAAGATGACGGAATACACGTCCATGGTCTGCTTTGTGTAAACTTGGCTTTTCCGATTGTCGATCTTGGGTTCGGCGGCGTTGGGATCGGTTTCGCGCTTGGCGAACCATGCCTGAACGGCCTTGTCGTATGTCTGCATCTCCGTGTAGTAGATGGAGCGAGCTTTTTCGTAGTAACGCTCAGCCAATCGGAAAAGCAGATCGGCTTTGATCGGGCCGTCGGACGTGGTTTGGATAATCTCGCGCAGCTGGCCGATCTCGTCGTCCAACAACTTCTCTTCCAGGGTGGCGCCCGCGGCCTTTTTCTCTTCGACCATGGGCAGCTTGATCTTGGCGGGACCTGCGTCTTCTTCTTTCTCGTCTTGTTTCTTTTCTTTCTTTTTGTCGAATTCCGGTACCTCGGAGAACTCGAGACTACGACCCCGTTTCTTCTTTTTTCTTTTCTTCCTCTTCTTGCGTTTTGATCTTTTCTTTTTTCTCTTTTTCTTTTTCTTGCTTTTGGCCACCAGCGTACCTTCGTGAAAAACGCCGGCCTGAATAGTCGTCGGGGCCAAGGCACCAAGGCCAAAGGCTATGATCAGGCAAAGGACCCAGGTTTTCATTGTGCCAAACAGGTTCATCGACTTCCTCCGGTCACTTCGATGCCTCAGATGGACAAGCACGCCGTACTGTGTATTCGTAGAAACCCATCTCGTCGTCCCAATACTCTCTCTTGAACGGCCAGTAGTTGTGGGTTTCGTCGGGAACTTTGGGACGCGGGGCCAACTTCCCGCGTTGTTCAGCCTTGATATTCAGGCCCGCCTTGAGCAAGAGGCGCTCACGGGTCGTGATCTCCAGATTGACCATCTTGGCATGCCCAACGAAGCCTAAGATGGTTTGGTAGCTCTGCATCAAGTTGGCTTTGACGAAGCCACCGGCTGTCTTTTCAAGCAGGCTGCGCTGCATCGTCACGACACCGCCCAGCTCTTCAGCCAAGCGACTGCCTTTCCACTCACCAACCTGAACGATGGCCTTGGCTTCCCGGTCCAGTGAACGCAGGAAATGGCGAAAGTTTTCCACGCGGGGATTGTCGAGCAAAGCCTGGCGCACTTTCCCGGGCACCTTGGCCATCGGATCAGAAGCGTCCAACTTATCTCTGAGCAAGAGAGAAGCAAATTGCTCATTGGTCAAGGAGCCGCCGACCAGGTTTTTCAATGTAGGCAGCAAGACTTCATAGTTGTCTCTGTAATAGGCCAGAGCCGTTTTGGCCTCGTCGTAGAGGCAAACCTGGAAGTAAACCGTGGCTTTGAGTATCCAGCTCTCGGGATGCAGCAGGTCTTTGTATCGTGGTGCATGCAGAGAATGCAGAGCGCCCAGGGCCTTGCCGTATTCTTGTCGCATATAGAAGGCCCAGCCGATTTCAAACATGGAGTCGGCCCAATCCTGGCTAAGGCGCGGGATGCGTGAGTAGTACATCACCGCCTTGTCGTAGTCACCCTTGCCGTAATACGATCGCGCCAAATTCAAGGTGCAAAGTTGCCAAATGCGCTGGATATCCTCGTAAGTTGCCAGGGCGCGAAGGGCTTTGGCCTTTGTGCGTCCCGACAGGTCCACGATTTGCTCGAATAGCTTGATGGCCAAGTCGTATTCTTGCTGCATTTTCGATTCCGAGCCGGCCAGATTGTAGCGCACACCCAAGCGGGTGTGAATGATGGCTTGCAAGAAGAGCGACTTGGCAAAGACAGGGCTCTTGGTGTCCACGGCCCCGAGGAAGGCCAGGCTCTCCGCATATTTTTCCTGACGGTACAACAACAAGCCCACGTAAAAGTTGATCCGACTTAATGACATGGGATCCATGCCGGCAAACTCTTGGCTGTTGTAATATTTGTTAATTTGCGAAGGGATCAGGGTGTCGTCTCTGAGCGACTTGGCAACTTTGATCAGGCCCTCGGCACCCTTAAGGTAATAGGGGTGCGCCGGACCCGCGACAAAGACCGCATTATAATAGGCCAAGGCCGATTGGTACATCCCCATCTTGAACAGGGACTGGGCAAGGTAGTATTCGGCCTGGGTCCGATTGGCTGCCACGGTATCGGTCATGCGAACCTGGTAGAAAAGCAAGGATGCGCGACCGAGGTCTTCGTTGTTGTAGGCCTCAACGGCCTGGTTGAGCATGCCCCCTGCCCCCTGGGCCATAGCCAGGGATGGAGCTGCGAGAGCGATCAATACGAACAAGGCAATGTGCCGTCTCATCTTAGGGTCTCCTCCGCTGCGTCTGCGTCCGTTGTCCGCCCTGGCCATCACTTATACGGGCTCCAGATTTCGACAGGGTCCTCACCGCCGAACAGGAAGCTCAAGCCCAGATTGACGAACAAGGTGTTGCGAATCTTGGTCTCATCCTGGGCGATGGTGGCCGCGGATGCTTCACCCTTAACCCGAGCGGCGAAGGTGTAATCTCGCACATCCAAGCGAATGGCGAACCATCGGCTAAGGAAGATACGGAAGCCCAGACCGAAGGTGCCCACGAAGTAGTTGCCCGTGTCGACCCAGTAGCCGCTTGCGTTTTTGAACTCGGTGGAGGCCATGCCGCCGCCTGCGCTCAGGTAGAAGTCAGCGTGGCCCAAAACTCGATTGAACAGGGTCCACTTGCCGTAAATGGGGCTGAACTGGATGTTGATGCCCACGAAGTTGTTGATCATGGCCAAGTCGGCGTTGGATGGGCTGAGCTGGGCGTCTTTTTTCACTTCGTCGTAAGCCGTGGTGTAGTGGTTGCCGAAGCGCAGGCCATCACCCTTGTAAGTGGCCGGGTCGCTGCCTTCAACCTTGTCGCCCATGGCGAAAGGCACCTTGCAGGACATCCAAATGGCCTCCAGGGCAAAGGCCTCGTCCAGGTGGTAGTCGAAAGCCAGGGTGCCCGAGTAATGCTGGGTGAAGATGTCGTCCACGCTCAGGCCACCGAAAAGCGCCACTTCAAATTTGTTCTTGACCGAATAATCACGTTTCTGAATCACGTGCACACGTTCGTTCTGGCTCTGTGCCCAGACCGTCGGGGCCAGTAAGCAGACCGTCAAGATGGCGAACAGGACTCGCGTAATCCGCGTCATGGTGTCACCTCGCTCCCATTCTAAAAGGCATAACACACGCCGAGACGGAACATGACGACGTGGACAAAGTCCTCGAGCATCTTGTCTTCCACGGTCGTGCCCGAAGGTTTGTGTTGGGCATCGTATTTGTCGTAGATGAATTGGTCACGGATTTCCACCCGGAGACTCCAGTCCTCGACGAAGTGCAGGCGCAGTCCGCCGCCGAAATAGACCATGGGTTGGAAACCCGCATCCACTTTGATTTTTTGGTAGGTCCCGCCAGACCAATTCAATTCGGAGTAATTGTAGTGCGCAATTCCCGCCCCGCCCACCAGGTATAGGTGGAAGCTGACGGCAAGCTCAGCCGACAGGTTGAGCTTGCCGTAGAGAGGATTGAGCACGAAGCCGGCCGTGGACCAAAAGTCGAAATATTTCAGATCGGTCAGCGGCAGGCGTTGGATGCCGTCCAGGTTCTCGGCGGTGCCTAAGATCTCGTCTAACAGTTTTCGATCCCCGTTGATGAAGGCATAGCCGATATCCAACTCCAGACCGATGTAATCGTTGAAGTAGTACGCTACACCGGCCGAGGTCCCGATATGCCGAGTATACTTATCGAAGGTCGAGAGGGATGGCGTAAGCATGATCTCCAGCCGTCCATCCATGTTGTAGAGTTGGTTTGCCACGGTCAGGCCGTCCGCCCGGCTTGTGGCCGGTGCCGCCAGGACCAGGCAACATAACAAGAATTTGGGTAGAATCCGCAGGTTTCGCATGTTCCGGTATTCTCCGCTGCGCGTGGGTGAAGTGAACAATCTCATGGTCGAAATTGTGTATAATAGAGGCCCTGCCAACGCAAGGAAATTCTTTGTTTCCTTAGTGCTTATCCTACAGCTCGCACAGATTCACACAAAGGATCACAGGGGGGTTGAAGGGGGGTACAAGAGGACAGCAGGGTCAAAAATTCTATTTCAGAAGAGCCTTCTTTTTGGCGCTACGCTGCTTTTTGACGGCTTTTTGCACCATCACCAGCCCGTTTTTGGCACCAGGGATAGCGCCCTTGATGAGTAGGAGGTTGCGCTCGGTGTCCACCTTGAGCAGACGCAGGTTTTGGATGGTCACCCGCTTGTTGCCCATCTGACCAGGCAAGCGGCGACCCTTCCAGACCTTGCCGGGGAACTCGCAGTTGCCGATGGAGCCCGGATGGCGCATGTTTTCGTGGGTGCCGCGTGTCGCGGTGCCACCAGCCATGCCGTACTTTTTGACGACACCCTGAAATCCGCGACCCTTGCTGACGGCCACGACATCGACGAAATCCCCATCTTCGAAAATGGACACGGTGATCTGATCACCGATTTTATACGCATCCACTTCTTCAGGGGTCATGCGCACCTCGCGCAGATAGCGCTGGGTTTTCAGATCGAGACGCTCAAAGGTACCCAGCCTGGGCTTGTTGAGTTTGCGGCCCGGGATTTCTTCGAAGCCAATTTGAATCGCGCTATATTTGTGCTTGGCGGGGGTACGCTTCTGCACCACAATGTTCGGCGAAGCAGCCAGCACGGTCACCGGAATTCGGTGTCCGACATCGTCAAAGATTTGCGTCATACCCAATTTCTTTCCAAGAATTGCTCTAGACATCTCAAATGCTCCTTCGTGTGCTTTTGTGCCTGCACTTACCAGTTTTCGCGCCGGTCCTTCATGAGACCGAAGCCCAGCGAGCGTGGAATTATATTCAGAAGCAATAGGAAATCAAGCTTTTTTTGAGTTTTCCTTCAGATTTCCTTTAGTTCGCATCCGGGATTGAGTCCCAAATGGGCAGGACTTCCAAACGAAGGCTGAGTTGTTCCTCGGGCATCGAACTGGGCGCCTGAATCAGCCAAACCTCCACACCCCGCTGGAAATAGATTTCCTGCATCCTTCCCCTAGCCGCCCCTTTAAGCCACCAGGCCTGAACGTCTCCAATTTCTTTCAGGATAACCCCCATATCATAATTGACTTTTTTCTTTCGAAGTTCGGTCTGGATATGCACCTGGCGGGGGTTCACCCAGGCTTGCTCAAAAGCCTGGGTCGCCCTGGCCTCGTCGCCCAGATCAACCCATGTCATTTGCCAGGCCTGACCGCTCTTGCTGTTGCGGTATCCGACTGAATGCACATCATTATTTTCCTTTTGATGATTCATCCATGGCTGATTTCGGTGCTTTCGATAACGATGACTCAGTGGCTGGCTCCCGAGTGAGCGCAGTTCTTCTCCTTCCGCGATGGCTTCTGGCAGTTTGGACCAGAAAGAGGCCATCCGAAGGTCGTAGGTCAGACCCGTGGGTTCGGCAAGGCTGTCGACAGTGATAAGCCTTTCGAGCAAGTCCGAGTCATTAAAGATCATCATCCAGAGACGCTTGCCATCCGGCCCAAGGCACATCCAGGCTGTCATCGAGCCGCCTTCCTTGATTGCCCGGTGTTTTGATCCCAAGTGGATGTGTTCGACAACCCAGAGTTTCATCTTGCCCCAAGGCATGAGCCTGCTTGCATGTACCGGCAACTCTTTGAGCACCAGCGGCGCTTTGGGCTTTTTGATGGGCACCTTTTTCCGGCGGCGCTTTGTCCTGCGTTTACTCCTGCGTTTGCGTTTGCGCTTGCGTTTGCGCTTGTGCTTGAGCTTGGCTTTCGCTTCGGCTTCCAGTGCCTCTTCTGATATGGGCTCTACCACGAATTTCAGCAACCAATTATAGGCCGATTTGATCTGCTCGGGGGAGGCTGGCTCCTCGAATCGACCAGCAAGCCAAAGGACCTGTCCATCACCTTCGCCATCAGTGTTGTATTGTGCCTCGGCGGTGCCGGCAAAACCCAACTTGCCAAAACCCTTCGACAGACGGGGCGGGGACAGGCGCCCAGGGGGCACGGGTATGCCCCTCAATCCTTTCGGATCTTCTGTGATCAAAAATCGATGCAAGCGATCCTGGCCCGGGGTTGGCAGGAGGCGGGCCATGTTTTCGATGGCCTCCAGCCCTTCTGGACTTGTTGCTGAGGCACTCTTCTCTTCATCGAGAAGAGTATAAGCACGGAAGTCCAGTACCTCGAGTCGATTCCCCAGACCCCCGCTAAGTTGTTTGCTCCGGGAACGCGCTTCTCCTTTCGAGGAAAAGCCACAGAGCGTCACCCGATGCAATACCCCCTGCCCCTTCTTGCTCAGACTCAAGGCAATCGCTCGCTCAAATTGCTTGCCTTGGTTCTGATATTGCTCTGCTCGCTTGGCCGCAACCGCCGCTGAAGGACTCCTCTCCAGCACGATGAAGTAGGGCGATTTCTCATCCGGACCTGATTTTTGGCAGGCCATCAACAGGCCGGTGATGCATAGCGTGATGGCCAGGCCCATTGCCGCACGGGCCATGCTTACCTCCCCTGCAGGCTGTCGATGAGAGCGGCGACCTTGTCCAAGTCTTGATAGTATTTGCTGAGCACGGAATGCTTGATTTTTTTGTCGTAGAGATCTTCCCCGACATCGGCCAGCACGTCTTTTAGATGCATCTGGCTTCGCTTGATATCGGATTCTTTCTCCAGCATTTGTTTCTCAAGTTCCTCCCGCAAACTGCCTGAATCCTTCGCGCCTTTACTCTTCTCTTCGTATTCGGCAATCTGCTTTTTCAGTTCCTCTACATCTTTGTCCAGTTGCTTGGCTGGATTTTCGTATTGCTTGATTTCTTTTTTCATATTCCGCAAGGCCTTCTTGCGCTTAAGTATCTCGATTTTGATGCGCTTGACATTTGTCTGGTAATCATTGGCCTTGTCGAATTCTTCTCGCTCTTTATAGCGTTTCACTTTGTCCATCTCATCGCGCAAGCCCTTCTCCACGAATTTGATATCGTATTCGGCACCCGCGAGTTTGGACCGCAATGGGCTGGCTTTGCCCTTCTTGGCATCCCGCTTCCCCGTTTTGATGCGCAATTCTTCTTTGATTTGGGCCATCTCTTCTTCCTGGTTTTCCTTGGCCTGCCCCGTGTCTTCAATCGTCCGTTTGATTTCCGATTCCAGCATTTCCAATTCAAACTTGCGATCGCCAAGGGCTTCTTTGGCGCGAAGGTACTTTTTGTGAATTGTCGGATCCGCCTTGTCGAGTTCGTCGACCATCTCCGCGCGGGTTCCCAATTCTCTAAGAAGTCTTTCGTAGGCGATCTGGGCTTTTTCGAGTTTGGTGGCCATAAGGGACACCCTCCATGTCATTCGACTTATTTAAAACTATCGGCAGTCCAGTCCTGGAAAACCTGGATCTCCATCTTCTTGCCGCTGGCTTCCCAGTCTGCAGGCAGGACCATGCGTGAGTGGGGCGTGTATCCCTCCATGGTCATCACCAGTTCATATTCCTTTGCGGGGTTTATGTTGCGAATTCGCATGTTGGTCGTGCCTTGTTTCTGATTGCCGAAATAAACGGCGGCACCACTGGGCCTGGACCGGATGTACAGAGTGCCCAGTTCTTTTTGCGCCAGGCGCTCGGCACTCTCGTCGACCACGTTGCCGATGGTAGAAAAGATCCTTGCGATCTCCTGGCGATAAATCAGCCCGCCGGCGACCAGCACCGTCAGTACCACCAAGGTGATCATCCACCTGATGCGTCGACCGGCACGCATATAGCTGAAGTCGTCATCAAGTTCGCCGTCTTCCAGAAGCATCAAATTCTGGTCGGCGGATTGCTGGGCCGCGGCAAGAAGAGAGTCAGGAGCAACCGGCGCTTGGACCGATGCTGGGGGTTGAGCCATTTGGGGTTGTACAACAGGCGCAGGAGGTTCCGAGGCCCTTAATGCTATGCTCTCCTGAATCTCCTCGGCGAATACCTTTTTCATATACAGAGACAAGGTCTGGGATGAAGGCACATCGCGCAGGCTGAACAGCAAGCGTGACAATTCCGTACGCATTTCCCCGGCTGTCTGGAAGCGAGCAGCCGGGTCCCGAGCCAGGGCTTTGAAAAGAATGGCGTCCAGCCGCGGGGGCAAGGCCGGGTTGACCGAGCTGGGGGTGGGCACGTCCGCCCGCTTGACCCGGTCGATGACCACCGCGTCATTTTCAGCAAAGAAGAGCCGCTCCAGGGTCAACATTTCATAAAGGAGAATGCCGACCGCGAAGATGTCACTACGGGCATCAACAGCTTCGCCGCAGGCTTGTTCCGGGGACATGTACCCAAACTTGCCCTTGATCACCCCGGCCCGGGTTTCGTGTACTTTGGTCGCTGCTCGGGCAATACCAAAGTCCACCACCTTCACCTCACCCTCATAAGAGATGAGGATGTTCTGTGGTGAGACATCACGATGGACAATGCCCACTGGCCGGCCGGCATCGTCGGTCTTTCGGTGTGCATAATCCAAACCAGCAAGCATTTCCGAGGCGACATAAAGGCCATGGGGTATCGACAAGGGCACATTCAGTTCGATGGTTTGGTCTAAGACTTCACCCAAGTTTTTGCCATCGATCCAGTCCATGGCGATGAAGTAAATGCCGTCGATTTGGCCCAACTCGAATACCGGGACGATGTTGCCGTGGTTCAAAGAAACCGTGATCTTGGCTTCGTCGATGAACATCTGGATGAACTCGCGTTGCTTGGCGTATTGGGGAAGGATCTGCTTGACCACCAGGTTCTTTTCAAAACCATCTACGCCATGCATTTTGGCCCGAAAAATCTCGGCCATACCGCCGACTGCCACTCGCTCGTGGAGTATGTATTTACCAAAAGGCTGGGGGTTTTGCATCGACGGCTGCACCTCTTTCGCAGTGTCAAAACGGCTTGAAAGATAACAGGCACAGGTGTGGGCCGTCAAGCGCATCTGCTGCTAAGCAGGTCAGATTCTTGCACTTTGCCCCCCTTCAGACTACGATTAATTGACGGGAAGTGAAAGACATGAGCAGCGGGCCCAAGAAACCCCGATACATCGTGCCCAGAAAAACTGGGAAGAAGCGGAAGCCCACCGATTCTACCCGCATGGCGCCCAATCCAGGCAAACCGCAGGCTCTCCCCACGATCGAAGATGATTTTGATCTGGATATCGACATCACGGATTGGGGAAATGCGCCACCTCCTCCCCTGGCCGAAGCCGATCCCGAGCAGGTTCCGGACGTCTCTGATTTTTTCGGAGATGAGGACGAAGCGACCGTGGAGCTCTCCGCTTTCCAGGACCAGCAAGCGAGCGAGCGGGGCACCCGGGCTGAGCCCGTGCGTAAACCCGGGCCGAAAGCCAGAAGCGAGCCGGAAGAGTATCAACTTGAAGCCCCCCTTCAATCAGAAGACCTCCAGCCCTTGTACCGGCCGGCCATCGGCGCGGAAGGAGTCATCGCCGAACCCGTCGAGACCCTGTCCACACCGGATATGTCCGATCGCTCGGCGCCCAAAGGGGGGCGGCTGAAACGGGGCGGTCTTTTTGATGATCTTTCTGAAGAGAAGTCCATGAAGACCGTGTCGGTGGCCCCAGCACCGAAAAGGCCACCCAATCCCCAAACCACGCCACCGCCGGTGAAGCTTTCTTCCAAGAAACCGAAGCGCAAGGGTCGTTTCAGCACTGGACTAACAGCCGGCATGCAGCCTCTGGACCTGAGTCGCTTCGGCGGCGGGTCCTTGCCTGAAAAGAACCAACAAAAGATCACCCCACGCAGCTTCGACGATCGACCTGATGATCTTCTTCCCATGGCTCATGCCAGGCGGGTTCGACGTCGACGCATCGGTCTGCAAGAGGTCTTGCTGCTGTTTTTGATCCTCATGCTGGGTCTGGGCGTATGGGTGGGCTACAAGATCTACCGCAGCCACCAATTCGAAAAAGAGGCAGCGGCCATGGATGTAAGTCGAGAGCAGTTTCAAAAATTGAAAGATGACGTCATCAAAAGCAACAAGCCAAAAAAAGAAATGGATGCGCCATAGTATCCACTACAAAAAGATTATGGTGCCGACTTGAGCTTGCTGGTGACACTGTAGGCCCAAACCGCGCCCATCAGACCCCCCAGTGTTCGACTGACCAGTGGTCCTCCACTACCAAACAGCCCGAAGAAAAAACCACCCAAGATCGCGCCAAGCAGCCTTCCGCTTGATGAACCGATGCCGTAAGCCCAGGCGCTGCTCAGTGCGGCCTTCCAAGGCTTTGCCGCGCCGATGACCTTGGCCTGTTTGCGCCGCAGCAAGATCCATTCCGCCAGGCCCAGTAGCAAGGCTGCAATCGGAATCGCCAGGAAAGGCATGAAGGGATGCAGCAAGCCTTCGAACAACCAGGCAAGGGTCAAAGGGCCTCGGGCCAGGTTTTTCAGACCCCCGGTGTGCAAAGCAAGAAAGCTGCCCAAGGCTGCGCCGATATACATCCAGGAAAAGTAGCCCAAAGAAGCGCCCCAGAGTGCCGAACCCACCTCGCTACGCGCCAGCAAGTGGCCCAGGGCCGCGCCGGCAGAAGCCAAAATGGCCGTGTGTAACGACAGGCGCGCGGCGGCACTCCAGCGATTGTCTACGATTTCCGGCGCAGGTCCTTTCTTTTGCCGGCGCGGGCCGGCGGCAGCAAGCGCCGCGGCGACCACCAACAGGGCCCCCGACATGCGCAAGATCGAGCCCAGCGCAACCATGATGGTGTTTGCTTCATGGAAGGCCTGCATCGCTGACAAAATTCCATAAGCCTCCATCGCCGCCACCATGCCGAAAACCATGCCGAGGGACCGGGGAATGCGCTGCCAGTTCGGGTCCAGCGGGAAGCGAACCCGACATGACTCCGCCCTGCCCGCGGCCTCTTGGAGAGCTGGTTCAAATGCCGTCCAGAGTCTGGCCACCAGAAACAAAACAACGAATGCCACCACCATCTTGGGCAGCCATCCAGGCCCGCCCATCAGTTCGAAGGCCAAAAGGTCGACCATAAAAGTCATCAGAGCGATGCCGATGATGCAGGTCGTTACGGCCAGGCCACATAGCAATACGAAACGGCTTCGAGCAGAGCCAGCCGAAACCCGAAGGGACCCCGCACAAATATTTCCTTTGCAAGCGTCTACCAGAGCCCAGTTTCCTGTCCGGTCAGGCTCACCGAAGACCCAGAATGGAGCAAAGAGGATCTTGTCGCCGTTTTTGATTTCCAGGGCCTGCCCCTGGCGGGCTGGTGGTTCGCCGGAGCACGCTCTCTTGCGAACCGTCTGTGCCGGCATGGACAGCGTGGAAAGAAGTGGATGATCGTCTGAATCCAGTGCTGCTTTGCGTTGACTCAGGTTGAAAGGCACCCAAATGAGCTTGGCCTTTAATCCCTCAATCTCTTCGTCGAAAGCCTGGGCCCAGTCCAGCCGGAGCAGGCGCCTGCGGGCCGCATTCTCGGCCAGGGCCACGGGGCTGTGTAGAGAACTTGTCACTTGCCCATGCCGCCCAGCAGAATGCCGAAGCCATCACCGCCCATGCCGAAAAAGACCAGCGACCAAGCCACGGACAGGAAGATCAAAATAGACAGCATCGTACGCAGGACAGGGTTCTGCCGGAGCAAAGGAGTCCTTTTTAGCAAGTTCTTGAGTCCCAGAACAAAACGATGCGCGGTGGCAGCAAGGGCCATGCCGGTCCAGCCTTTCCAGCGCCAGGCGGAGAAGAGCAAGCCCAGCAAAGCAAAGGCGGCAAACAACAAGGCCTCTTTCCACAGTGGCTGTATGATCAGATGCTCTGTTTTTTCGGACAGCATCAATCCGCGTTGCATGGCCATGACTTTTCTGTTGGCCTGCATGTGGCAAAAAACCGAGGCTGAATTGCTTTCATAAGAAGGATGCTCTTTCTGGCATCGTTTGATCAGGATCGCCAAGGTCGTCATGCGTTCATTGTACAATTGCTGGGTTGAGGCCTTGGGGTCCAGATCCGAGGACCTCAGAAACCTGTGCGGTCCGTACACCGGCAACGATTCCAGCTCTGCATGTCCACGAGGCGTCTTGGGCGGAAGCCTGCGCGCATAGTCACGCTGAACTTTCTCCCACATCGCATGAATCTTATCTTGTTCGGAGACCTGCCCCTGGCCGCAGGTGCACAGCAGTAACAGGCTGGCCAGCAGAAGAACCAATCTTCTCATCATGTAGGCAGTCATGAAGACATTCAATAACACAGATTCTGTTGCTTCACTCGAAGGAAATAAGACGAAGACCGTAGGGGGGCAATTCTTCCAGCATGTGCCTGGATCGTTCTGCCGGGAAGCTGAGTTCCCTGTCGTCAAACAGGTCCCTGCCTTTCAGGACCTCTCCCGTCCGTCCCACCCCGCTCAAATCAACGGTGCTTGTTTTTTCGGTTTCAGAGAAGTTAAGCAACACGAGAATCGATCCGGCTCCTCGCCCGCGCAACATGGCATAGACTGCGCTTTGATCCGTCGTCAGCATGACCCGCTCATCCGAGCGCATTGCCGGCCATTGTCGGCGCAAGGCGATCATCCTTCGGGTCAGGTTCAACAAACTGTCCGGATTCGCGGCCTGGGTTTCTACGTTGACGGTCGCCGAATCCTCCGCCGGCGCAGTCCAGGGCTCGACCGAGGAGAAGCCCGCCCCCGGGCCAGCTTGCCAGGCCATGGGGGCTCGTCGACAGACATCGCCCTGGCAGCTTAAGGCATTGGCCATGCCGAGCTCTTCTCCGTAATACAGGAAGGGCGTCCCCGGCAGACTGAGCAGGAGCGCCATGGCGGGCCGCAATGGGCCTGTCGCTCCATTCAGGGAAGTGCGCAGTCTGTCCATGTCGTGGTTGGTCAGAAAAGGTGCGTCGAAACCTCTTTTAGAAAAGCCCTGTTCTGTCCGGCGCAGGCAGCGTTCGATTTCCAAAGGCTCCTCGGCCATCAGGGCGATGGGGATTACCTGGGCCAAGTCGAAATTGAAGGCCAGATCAAACTCGTCGTTGTCGCCAGCGTATGTGGCCACGATTTCGGTTGTGGTCCAGGCTTCTGCCAACCACAGTCCGTCCTCGTCCACCTCGCGCAAATGTCTCTTGAGATCCTTGGCCAGGGCATGGGTGGCATGCGTGTCTGCCTGTTCTCCGCTCTCTTCCTCGATGAGGTAGCGAGCGGCGTCCACCCTGAAACCATCCACGCCCTGTTCGGACCAAAAGTGCATGGCCTCGATCATGGCCTTGACCGTAAGCGGTTGGCGCAGGTTGAGATCCGGCATGCCGGACCAAAACAAGCCGTAGTAGTAGTGCTCAGCCTGCGGATGCCAAACAGGGCCACCACCCCAGGGTCGGGTCCAACCTGGATCCGAATCTCGCCAGATGTACCAGTCCCGCTTTGACTCGTCCGCAAACCAAGGATGCGCGATGGAACTGTGGTTCAAGACCCAGTCGATGATTACCCTCATGCCTCGTTGATGCGCTTCTTTGCAAAGTCTTTTGAAATCTTCCAGGCTTCCATATTGCGGATTGATGGCCTGGTAGTCGGTCACGTCATAGCCGTGGTATGAGGGCGAGGGATGGATGGGCATCAGGTAAAGCAGATTCACCTCAAGGTCGGTCCCGCCGGCCTTTCCGTCGTTCAAATAGTCCAGCTTGGAAATGAGCCCATTCAGGTCGCCGATGCCATCGCCATTCGAATCGGCGAAGGAACGAACGAAAATCTGGTATCCCACCGCATCCCGGGTCCAGTCCGGAGAAGACAGGTCCACCCTGCTGCCTGATCTTGGCTGGCAGGTCATGCCCATGGACAACAAAGCGAAAACCAAAGCGAGCAGAAGTACAGAATATCGCCTTTTGCGGGCTGATTTCATGTCGATGGCAATCTGGAACTTGGGTCCTGCCTGCCGCGGGCAGAATCAGGTCACTTGTTCCCAATCCTTGACGAGTTGCTTCATCGCGGCTTTCGTGGGGGGCTTCTTCTGGTTCTGCGTGCTGGTGGTACGGCGTTTGCTGGTGGTCGATTTCGTTTTGCGGGTTCCGTTTCCGCCCTTGCCGGCTTTCGCGTCAGCCATATTAAGAACACCTCCTGAGATAAGTTACCGCAGTCTTTTACTTGTTTTCGGCCAGCCATGAACACGAATAGTCGCGATCGTGGCGCAGAAGATCGAAAATAATGATTATCGAGGCATCTGTCAAGTGGAGCGAGGGAAAACAGGTACTTAGGCCTGCCTGGTCCCCCTTCGTCGAAGGAAAATCATCGCCAAGAAGAAGAAGGCGAGACCGCCGGTGGGGCTTCCCGCGCCGGCGCAGCCGCAAGATTCTTCGCTCTCCGGCTCCCAGCCCGGAGGGGCACAACCGATTCCCTCGTAGTCCACCAGACCATCCGGGCAATTGGAGCCGGTCTGGTCGCCCGACGAGCTGCCCGCATCTTCTAATCCGGCGTCTACCTCACCGGCGTCTTCTCCACCGGCGTCTACCCCGCCAGCGTCTACCCCACCAGCGTCTACCCCACCGGCGTCTACCCCACCGGCGTCTACCCCACCAGCGTCTACCCCACCAGCGTCTACCCCACCAGCGTCCACCCCACCGGCGTCCACCCCACCGGCGTCTACCCCACCAGCGTCCACCCCACCGGCGTCTACCCCACCAGCGTCCACCCCACCGGCATCCTCGGTGCCTGCGTCAGGAAAACCCCCGTCGAGATCACCTGCGTCCACATCACCACCGTCGGGTTCCGGGGCCTCACAGAAGCTTGAGGGAAGACAGTAGAAATCGTTGTCATCGATGTCGGCGCAGCATCCGCCAGGGAAATCCGCCAGGCAATCCGACTCGCTCTCACAGGGCTTGGAGCAGAATGAGTCGGTCGAACTATACAGGCAAGTCAGGGCACCCAGGTTGGGGTTGCAAAAAGGGCCGTCTGAATCATAGGGATTGCCGCAGGGCTCGCCCAGTGCCCCCATGAAATCGTAGGTCGTCTGCGTTTGACAGCTTCCAGCACCCGGGGTGAATTCGACTTCGAGGTGGTACAGGCCTGCCTGTTCCACGCCGCTGGAGTTGACGAAAGTGTCCGCCACCAAATAATAGCGACCGCAGACATCGATGGGCAGATCCAGCATGCTGTCATGCCGAGCAAAACAATCGCGCTCGGCGACATCCCGATACAGATGCACGTCGATGTCGACCCCGGTGCCGTCTGTGACCGTCACGAAAAGCTGTCCCGGTTGTTGAATATCGAAGACATAGATGAACTCTCGTCCCGATTCGTTGGTGCCCGGCATGGCCCCGCAGGCATCCAGCAAGTCGGAAGGCGCATTGAGGGTGTTGCGATCATCGCTATAAGGAAAAGAACTGATAACGATGGGGTTGCTCAAGGTACCCAGATCGGAGCCGCCGTCGGTGATGTCATCAAAGCGGATTCGGTCGAAGCCGGACACGCCGGACCAACTCGACACCGGGTTGAGCCAGGTCACCGGCGGCATGGCCTCGAAGTAGCGAAGGCTGCCATCGGGCAGTCGGTCGTAAAACAAAGTAATGTGGTAGCCCGGTTCGTTGAAGGCGTCCCCAGGCAGCAGATCGTTGTCCGAGGTGAAAACCGAGGTTACTGCCTCAATGGTCCAGGTGCCGTAGTGGCCGGTGTTCCAGACCACGCTCACGTAACCCGAGCAATCCACGCCCGTCGTACAACTCGCGACGTCGCCGCCCACCGGCGTGCCCGCCCCGTATCCATTGGCGATTCGTTCATCAAAATCATGCAAAGTCACATAGCCGCCCCAATCGTAGGGCAAGCCCATGTGATCGCCGATGACGAATTCGCTGGAATAGCCCGACAGGCAACTCGCTTGCAGGTTGTCCGAGTCGCAAGTCCAGGGATGAAGACAATAAGCCCGAGCCCGGTCGATGACCTCGGCGCGGGAAATGGCTTGGCTGGTGGATGGCCAGAAGGCGACCAAAACCGCCATGAGAAATAATGAATGCATCAAAGACTTCAGCAAAGACTTCAGCAAAGACTTCAGCAAAGACTTCATGGCATCCCCCAAGCCCAGACCTGAAGCCCGTCAGCTACCGGGTGCAGCATCACGCAGCGTTGATCGCGACAGGAGAAGCGACCATAGGGGACATAGAGCCAATCGGAAGCAAGATCGAGACGAGCGCCGACCTGACCATCCTCAATGCGCACAACAGAACGCCTGACAGTACTCGGGCCGTCGGCCACTTCCAGCTCAAGCAGCAAGTCCTTTCCCATGCAAGGAGATGCAAAACGGACCGAGCGCAAACCCTCACCCAGGTCAAGCTCAGTCCAACGCTGCCCATCGCCCTCTCTCCCCCGCACCGGCCCCGTCGTGCCTTCCTTCAAGGCGAGCCGCACGAGACCATCCTGCTCCAGTCTCAGCCCGCATCCTTGCAAGCTCCCAACCGGTCCATGTCGCCTGTCCAAGCGGACCGCCTTAAGACCCCGAGGCGCATCAGGCCCCCCAAGCATAAACCGCTCACCAAAGGCGTTTTCCATTTCCACTTCGCCTAAGGGGGTTATGGCCAAACTGCGCACGGTACCCAAATGCAAAGAAACCGGCAGGCTGCCCAGATGATCACCATCCGAGTCCAAAACCTCCACAGCCCGAAGATGCCTGCGCCAAAGCGCCACACGTCCGTCCGAGCCCACCGCCAAAAGATCACAATGTCCCGGCAGTTTGATGCTGCGCAACAAGCGCCCAGATTCGCTAAGCACCTGCACCCGATCGTCCAGGCCATCCAAAATCCAGATCTCGCCCTCGGGCCCCAAGCTCACCGCCCCCGGCCCCTGCACCGGCCGCCCCTCACCACCCGAATCCAAATAAAACGGTGCCGCGGCCCAAGGCAGTTCAAAAAGAAGCTCAGCCGACGGAGCAGCCGAAACGGTCCCAAAGCCAGTCAGCAAAAACAAAAGAAATGAAATCCCAAGCGATCGATACAAAATACCCTCCCAGGCGAGCTGCGATTCCTACCAAATTCTTATGAAAGAGGCAATGCCAGGAAACGGAGGAACCGCGTTGTCAGATGTGTTCTGCAAAAAAGGATGGGACGCTGTGGGGTTTTCATTATCGAAAGGGTTTGCTTGTCCGTAAACGTCCGACCGACCACGTCGAATATGCCCGACACAATGTGGCACTCAACCAATGCCAGTCGCGGGTGTAGTAAATCGGCGATTGGCGTTGCAAGACATTACCTCCGCCCCCGATTTCTGTCCCGATTTCTCTTGTTGCCTTGTTGGGGATTGGGGTAACCACCCAGGCGGACAATCTTGAAGACAACTTTCGGAGATAATGCATATGGAGGTCTCAATGTTTCTTTCCATTCTGCCAACAGGATTTGAAGAGGAATTTTTCGGTACCAAGCATCTGCACATTTCTCGTTACGGACTTTCGGCCCCAGCGATGAGCTAACTCTTTTTTGCTTCAAGAATGCCAAATCTTTGTCCCCCACCAGTAAGACAACGGCCTGTCCCCAAACTTCATCATCTGAGGTGTCGACCTCTTGTTCCCAACAGCAAGTCATCTTGTACCTGTATGGCGATTTCGCCAACCCGGCACCAGGTGTTCGGAAAGGCCCCCCCAAGAGTAATTGGGGACGAGAACAAGGAATTGTTCTTTCAATTATTTTATTCTGATAGCTGTTTTGGTTGAGGGCAAGCTCCTCAAGGCCTACTACTCCATTCTGATCCAGGCTCACCCTTTCCAAATTGTCCACAACTGCTTCTTGAGCACGAACCTCTTCAGCATCCTGCCTACAAGAAACACATAAGACTAGGAAAACCATCGCGGTCTTCAAACCCATTACCAACTCCTGCAATTTGATACGAGCATTCCGACCCCAAAAAGGTGCCATACGAGTCGTACTATTGTTGGGGTTCTCGGTCACTTCTAGGGATTCTCGACTACCTTATTTTTCGGAAGCGACCAATTTCCTTGCGGTCTCGTCGAGGTACCATTTCCATCGTTCGAACAGTCGTTTCACGTTTGCCTCTCGGCTCCCAAGATCCGGCCCGTCCATCGGCATGTACCTGACGAACTTCACTATTTGCTCCGGGTAATCAAAATCTGCGTAAACTTCCTCGACTTTTTGCAAAGGGTCTTGGTGCGCATCACGATTCTCGTAGAGCCACGCCAGTACGAGGTAAAGCCATCTGTTGCGAATATCATTCTCTGAGCGAGGGGGGTCACCATCCGCAAGTTTGTTGATTGGCCCCATTATTGGATTGTCTTTTTCTGCGCTGGCAAGGTCAACTAAAGCTGCCGATGGCTGTTCGAGTCCGGCGGCCTGTTCGATGGCTAGCTCGACCGGTGCCCAAGGGTCGAGCAGCTCTTTATCGAGTCCGAAGCGAACCTCTCGCCAACTCATACGAACCAGCCCCCTGATAAATTCGTATGGGATACTCAAACGCACAATGTCCATATCATCACCTCGTAATTTAGTTCGGTAAGCCGGTTATGCTCCCACCAGGAATGAAGCGTTGATGAGTTACAGCGCCACTCGCTTCGAGTATATATTCGAATATCCCAGCTCGACTTGGTCTTGCAAAAGTCGCACAACGGAAAGACATCCGGTTAGGCTGCTGGTCTTCGTTTTTTCATCGTGGGATGTTCATTATCGGAAGGGATTGTTTATCCGGACACCGTGGATGATTTGGCCGTCGGACATGTCTTCGGACAGCAGCACCTCCGCGCCGCCGCGGACCGCGGCCTGGACGATCATGGAATCCCAGAATGACAGTTTGTAGCGGTTATAGATGTCGATGGCCGCCAGTATCGAATCGCCGTCGTTGATGACCACGGTCCACTTGAGCAGGTCCTCGATGACTTGTCTTGCGCTTGCGGATTCTACGGGTTTGGCGATCTTTCTCGTCAAGGTTGTGAAAAATTCCTGAAGAACCTGCGTGCTGAGAATGCCCATGCCGCTTTCCCACAGCTCCAAGAGGGTATCACGAGCGATCTCATTCTTGCGGCCTGCCGAATTGTCATGGGCATACACGAGTACATTCGTGTCCAGAAAGATTCTAGTCCCTTTCATGCAGTTCCTCCCTGGATACCTTGATCTGCCCCTTTGTGCCGAGATCGAAGGAGTGCATTAATGTGTGCCTGTGCCGTCGGCGTGCTTTGCGATAACCCGAATCCTCTTGGACTCGCTCTTCGATAGACTCTCGGACGAGCTCGCTCAGTGAAATCTCTTTGCGTGCAGCAAGTATTTTTGCCTTTTTCAACAAGCCCTTGGGCAAAGAAAGGGTCAAATTCTGCTTTTCCATGCTTTGTTTTCCTCCTCTCCTGTGTCACATTAATATGTGTACCACATATTAATGTGATCTTCAACCACGCCGAACGCTGCCGGTATCAAATGAGGCTTCGGCCGACGTACTTGACCCGGCATGTCGGCCTGGATACTGTTTTGGAGAAGACGCGCTTTTGCCCCAAAAAGGACGACGGTCCATGAACGAAACGCTTTCACTCGAAGCCCTTAAAAAGGCGCTGGCTCAGCTGGAAAAGGGAATCGAACAAGCCGGCCTGAATCCTGGCGACGAGCTGATGCGGGACGGCGTGATCCAGCGATTCGAATACAGCATGGACATCTGCTGGAAAACCATTCAGCGCTACTTGAAGACCGTCGCTGGAGTGCAAGACTCAGCCATTCGCTCCAAGAAAGATCTTTTTCGCGAAGCGGCCCGGCTTGCTCTGGTCCAAAGCGCCGAAGCCTGGATCGGTCATTACGAAGCGCGCAACGTAACCTCCCATTCCTACAATGCCCGGATGGCGCAACAGGTCTTTGAGCGAGCCCAACTTTTCCTCGTTGACGCAAAGTCCCTGCTTGCCGAATTGCAAAATGACGCTTGACGTCCGAGCCGATCATCTGGCGATGGTCCAGTCCATCCTCGGCAAACGCATCCCAAACCAGGAGGTCTGGGCCTTTGGTTCCCGGGTGACCGGTGGCGCAAACGCCGTGTCAGATCTGGATCTGGTCATCATCTCGGATGAGGCCCTCTCCTTTGAAACCCTGGCCGCCCTGCGAGATGATTTCAGCGAATCAAACATCCCCTACAAGGTCGATGTACTCGATTGGGCCATGACCGATCCGTCTTTCCAAACAATCATCCGCCAACAACACCTGGTCCTGCAAAAGTCCCACGAGGGAAAGACATCCGATTAGGCTACTACTCCCATGCGCAGACTTTTCCTTTTGCTCCTGCTGTGTTTGACCATGCTGGCCTGCCAGGATAAAAACGATCCGGCCAAGGCGACCGGAGACAAGACCGCTTCGGCGATTGACGACTTTCCCGTCCCCGAGCAGCGCTTCGCCCAGGCGACGCCGCCTGCCCAGCACAGGCCCTTCACCCCGCCGGCCAGCGACTTGCCCCTCTATGTTTCAAAGGGTTTCGGTGCCTTGTTCGATATGGGCATGGCCGATCCCCGCGACTGCGCCTATCGGCAGGTGAAGGTGCGCCTGGCCGACTCGGAGGACGGGGACGCGGGCCTGCACGGCATCCACGCCTGGGTCTACACGCAGCCCAAGACGGGGCCTCGGGCCATCGCCTGGAACGGCCTGGTCTATCCGACCGAAGAGCTGGGCCCGCCCGCCGACCTGGTGGCCGACGTGGAGGCCATGTTGATACGGGACAGCCAGCCCAGCCCCCATGGGCCCTACCGCCGGGGGCTTTTGCTGGAAGACTTCGAAAGCGCGTCCCATGAAGTCTTGCTGCCCGGCCGGGCAGCCCTGCTCCACCGCCTGGGCCGAGGCGAGCTGGCCCAGCGGGTCTGGGGGCAATGGGCCAAGAGCGTGCGCCCGGACCTCAAAGCAAAAATATTGCTGCCCATGCGCCACGACTTCATGTGGGCTTTGTTCGTCCGGGGCTTCGGTGCCCACATGCGCGGCGACGACGCCCGGGCCCTGCCCTATCTGCGCCAGTCCCTGGCGGCCTGGAACCATTCGGGCACGACCGTGATGGATGATGTCGCCCGGGCCGCCAAGTGGCTGTATCTGGATCAGCGCCGCCGCCAAAAGCAAAAGCCCCACCCCTCGGCTCTAAGCCAGGGACGCCAAGCCTTTGCCCGCCAGCAGGACTGGATCGACGCCTTGATCGTGGATCTGGAAAACGTGCGGCTTCGCCCCCGGGACGCCTCCCCCCGAGATCCCGTGTGCCTGGCCCTGCTGGACGAAGGCCCGGCCGCGGTGGAGGCCCTGCTGAAAACCCTGGCCTGGGACCCGCGCCTGACCCGCCTGGTCAAGCGGGAAGGTCCCAGGAATTTCCATCGCCGACTTTTTTTCACCCAGGACATCGCCTACGAGCTGCTGGTGCGCATCTTCGACTACAAGGACTTCCCCACCCTGCCCCTCTGGGACGACATCTCAAAAAACACCGCGGCCCGCTACCGGGAACAAGCCCGCATCATGGGCGAGTGGTGGAAGCGTTACGGCCTCTTGAGCCCGGTCCAACGCAAGCTGAAACAATGGGTCGACGAGCTGTCATATTCCGACGTCTTGTTCGGCAGAAGATAGCTGCGATGCGCGCCAGGCAAATGCGTCTTTTGTGGATCGCTTGATCGAAATTCCCATGTATCATCGGCGATTTGGGTTTGACATGGATTGGGGCTCGGCATAATCTGCCGCCATGGGCGCAGCCAGCAACAGGCGCCGTTTTTGGGCCCTTGTTTTCTGTCTTGTGGGCTTGGGTTCGGCCTGTGGAACCGTGGATCCGGGTGAGGTGACTTTGGCCCGACCACAACGGCTGCCGGACCCGGTTCGTTTTGCTTCTGCTGTTCATCCTGCCTTGACCCAGGATTCAGGCTGCGCCGCGACTGAATGCCATGCGCGTTCGGCTTTGTTTCCTTTGCATACGGCGGATGCCTTGCCTTCGGATAGCGAGATTGCGCATCCCTTGGATTTGCCCGAGCCCTTTCGCTCCGATTACTACACGGTCTTGTCGCGGGTGAACTTTGATAACCCGACGGCCAGTGTTTTGTTTCGCTGGGCGGATGGAGATGAGGCCGACCACCCTGGCGGTGATGCGCTCGACGCCGCAAGCCGACAGATGCTCTTGGATTGGCTGGCCGGGGTTGGGCCATGAATTGGGCCGTAAGGTTGTTGCTGCTGGGGACCAGCCTGTTTTTGTGCTCAGGTCTTGTTCAAGCTGCTGATTACTCGGCCCGGGATGTGCAACTTCGGGTCATGGCCACTTCGGTCCCCGTCAGAGCAGGTCCCGGGGGCTCGTATCAGGAATTGGGCCGGGTTGGGAAGGGACAAGTTTATCAAGCCCTGGATCGAAGCCCGGATGGTGCCTGGTATCGCATTCGTTTGGCCCGAGGAGTCAGTGGATGGGTTTTGTCCGAGTTGGTCTGGCCCTTTGAGGTGGTGGACGAAGGCGCAACGGCTCGAGCCAGGGGTTGGATGCGGCAAAACGTCCTGGGAAAAAGCCCGATAGGTGACGGTGGTCTGCGGTTTGCTTTCGCGGGCGGTGCTTTGGATAGCGATGGTTATTTCGCTCTTCGACTGGGTTATGCCCCGAGTCGACATTATGCCTTCGAACTTTTGGCCAGTCAGTCTTCCGGGGGATTGGGCAGCTTAAGTCTCTATGGTGCTGAGTTGGTCGTGTCCTTCGGTCCCTGGCGCTCTTTGGTGCCCTTTGCAGCGGTGGGCGGCGGGGGCGCCACCGCCCTGCCCCACCGCGAAAGTCGCCTTTTCGCCGAGCGCACCCTGCCCATGCTCATGGCGGGCGGCGGTTTGATGTTGGCGCTAAAGGGTGGGTTCTCTTTGCGCTTCGACGCGCGACGAGTGATGGTTTTTTCCGCCGACGAGACCTGGGGCATGGTGGCTTTGCTGGGTGGTTTGATGTTGACGTATTGAATCGGCCCGAAAGGGCTGCGAGGAGTCTGTTTTGTTGAGAATTGCCCGATGCGCGTTCCTGATGGTCCTTTGGCTGGCCTGCCTTGCGGTGCCGCCGGCGCAGGCCCGATGCCCAGAACCGCCCGAAACCGATCAAGGTGGACGGAAAGGTCTTGCCCAACGGCTTTTCGCCAAAAAACTGAGGCATGAGATTCATGTCTTCGGGGGGCTTTACGCCAGCGACTTGATGGGGACGGCACCCTATGCAGGGCTGAGTTACAGTTTTCATCTGAATGAGGATTTTGCTCTGGAAGCCGGCCTGGCTTGGGCCCATTTTGCCTCCAGTCTTCAGGGCCCCGTGGAAGATTTCACAGGCTACACCTTGCTGGAAAGCCATCATGCGATGATGTATTCGGGCGCTCTGGTTTGGCACCCCATTCACGGCAAGTTCATGCTCTTTCATCGATTCATTCCCCACTTTGACATCTACCTGAGCGCCGGTCTGGGCGTGACCGATAGCCGCAGCGCCAAAGGTTTGACTTACAATCTGGGTCTTGGCATCAAGATTTTCTCGACCTCCTGGATGTCCGTACGCGTCGATCTCAGGGATCACATTTATGTCCAACAGTTGATGGCCTCCGAAACCATCACCAACAACATTTCGGTGACCCTGGGAGCCGGTTTTTGGATTCCATTCGAAAACACCTGAGCTGGGTTTGGCTCTTATTCTTCTGTGCCGGACTGCTGCAAGGCGCTTGCACGGCTGAGCGCACCGCGGCGCGCGAGGTCCTGGCCGATCCGCTCATGCGCTTTGGCCCGGCACGGGCCATCGATGCGCCGAACGCCCCCCCGGTCAGGGATGACTCAAGCTTGCCGGTGGACACGGTTCGCGCCTCGGTGGACATGAGCATGGAACCAGGCAGCGATGTGCAGGCGACTCACCTTGTGAGCGGGATAAGAACCGCCGTGGGCATCTGGGCGGGCTTGGGCTTAGAGGCCGGCTACGGCACCGACTTGGACAAGCTCAAGGTCTTCAAACGAGACGGTGTGGCGGATCCGCTTCCTTTGGATCGTCTGTCCCACGGACCGGACGCAGCCATCGTCTACGATGACGGCACCAGTGTTTTGCGCTTGGGATATCGCTATCGCCACGCCTGGGACGGCGACCTGCATGAGCCCTCCATCCGCGCCCGGACCGCCGTCTTGAGACGAGATACCGTGATCGAGGTCGACTATCGCCACAAGCGTCAGGCTCTGCAAGTGGGCTCCGGGCATCACCCCGCTGAAGAGGCCGTGGATGCTAAAGCCCAATCGGATGCATTCTCCTTGGCCCTGGAGCAGGGCTGGGTCCCTGGCTGGAACCTGCGTTTGGAAGTGCTCGGCCGGGTCGAGTCGGGCTTCTTGCAAGACCCTTATCGCCTGGTGTCTCTTTGGAGTCATCGGGCCGAAGACCTGCTCGATGGGCCGGCCGACACGCCTCGCTCGGAGGCCGAACGGCATCCTGGCGAACGTGTTCGTTGGGCTTCCATGCTGCGTTTGCGCAAAGCCATCCCCGCATGGGGCAGCGTGCTCGAACTGGGCATCGGCAGGGGATCGGGCTCCTGGCGGGTTGAACAAAGTCGGGCCCTGATCGGCTGGTCACAAAGGATGGGAAACCATGTTCGCCTGGGACTGACCGGCGGGGCCTACCACCAAACCCGGGCGTCGTTTTACCGTGACGACTATCCGGCGGGTCCCCCAGGTGCCTACTGGAGCGCGGACCGAAGCCTGAGTTCTTACTGGGCCTGGTGGTCGAGCCTGGAACTCTGTCTGGGTTGGTTGGCCGGTGACGGGCGATTGATGGGCATGTTCAAGTACATCGATTTGCGCTTGGCCGGTCGCTTGCTGCGGGCGGATTACAATTTCGAGGGTCTGGATTCGGCCAACGGCTTTACGGATTATGCCGATGAGGACTTCACCGACCGGCAGGTTTTCGACGGCGCTTGGGTTTTTGGCGGCTTGTTTGTTTTCGAAGCTGGTTTTTGATGAAGCGAGAGGGACACATGAAAAGGAAAGCTGGAAGCTGCCTTCCCAGATCTCCTACCTCAGCAGCCCGGGCTTCCAGATGTGCCTGTAATGCAAGGAGGAGCAGTAGATTCGGCCGGAGGCGTGGTCTCTCCACGTCGAGGACCGAATCTGCTGATTCGACGAAGCAGTACAGGTGCAGCTGGGAGATCCGGGGCCTTGCGGTCCTGTTGGCGCTATCCCTTTGCACGACGGCCACGGCGGGACCAAAAGACGGGGAAAAGACAGAATCGCCGACGGTCGCGGAGAAAAAGCCCATACAGCCCCTGGATCCCAAAGCCCTTCGCGAATTGGGTTTGGAGCACAGCCGCAGCCGGGATGCCCTGCTCGCGGCCGAGGCTCGACTGAGCCTTTTGGCCGAAAAACTCTTCGACAGTCGGCTGGAGGTGGTTTATCGGGGCGAGTTGGATTCTCCTTTCTCTCTGGCGCGGGTTGAGCTCTGGTTGGATGGCGGCTTGGCCTATCGCAAGGATTTCTCCAAAGCGCCAAGCGTTCAGATGCTCAAACTTTTTGACGGGTATTTGCCCCCAGGTTCTCATCTCTTGGAAGTGAAAGTCTTCGCGCATGGACCGAAGGCCGCCAAGTCCGACCTGCCCGGTTACGTGGCCGGCAGCGGCCTGGTGGTTTTGCTTAAGGAAAAAACACAGGGCAGTTTGGTTTTCGAGGCCGAACAAGATGGAGAACCGGCCGAAGCTTCGGATGCGGAACCCGAAGCCAGTTGGGACGTGGAAATCGAAGCGCGGTTTGAGACCCAGGCAAAGGAGTGACGCGGAAAAGATGAAGATTGGAAGATACAGCTTCTTGCTGATCGTGGCGCTGCTCTTGGATTACGGCGTGGCCGGTGCCCAGATGCCTACTTTCGGCTCCGCCGAGGCACAGCTTCGCGCCTGGTTGCTGCGCCAGCAAAGCGGCAAACAGCCAGCGACGCCCAAAGAGTTAGGCACCATTCTGCAGTCGCTTGAAATTGTCCGACTTGACGGAGGAGACAGGTCCGCGGCCGTCCGCTTCGGCGCTTTGGTGCTGGACCCCGCTTTTCAGAAACTGGCTGGGACGCCGGATTTTGATGCGGTTCGTTTTCATCTTGCGGCTTCCCTGGCCCGGCAAGGGGCCATGGGGCAGGCCCGGGAAATCTTGCTGGGCCTTTTGGCCGCCAAGCCGGCCTCTTCCATGCGCGCGCCTGCTTGGCGAAAGCTTTCCGACATCAGCCTGGCAAGCGGGCAATTGGATGCCAGCCTGGGTGCCCTGGCTCGACTGGGAAGTCTCAACGAGCCGGATGCAATCAGCGAAGTGGCTTATCTCAAGGGCAAGGCTCTGGCCTTGATGGGCCATACTGATGCCGCCCTGAGCGCGCTCAAGGTGGTGGAGCGAAACAGCAGACGATTTGCCCAGGCGGTTTTCCTGACCGGCGCGCTCAAACTGGAATCCGGCCAGGCAGAGGCTGCCGAGGACGCTTTCTGTCGACTGGTGCACCAGCCGGGCGATGGACGCTTTACTTTCTATTTTAACGAGATGACCGACGCGGTTTTGCAACAGACCTGGTTGGCCCTGGCCAGAATGCGACATGACGCCGGTGAATTCGGCCGTGCCTTGGAAACCTACGCACGGGTCCCCGAAGGTGGGTCGGCGGGTCGTCGCGCTCTTTATGAATCGAGTTGGACCTTGTTTCGTATGGGCCGCATGCGTGAAGTCAGGCTCCGCCTGCGGCGTTTACTGAGCGGCTCATTGCTTCCTTCGGAATCCCCTTCCGCTCGTCTGTTGTTGGCTTATGCAAGCTTGGGTGATTGCATGTTCGATGAATCTCGAAGCTTGCTCGACAGACTCGACAAAGACCTGGTTGGGGTTTCAGAAACCGCCGACGACCTCCTGGGTGCCGGACTAAACGAGCCCTGGCCCTTGCCGAGCAAAGCCCGACATTGGATGCCGCTTGAGGCAAGTCAACGCCGATTGCAGGCCTTGGCCGACAAGATCCGCGATGCACTGATCCGGAGTCGCTTGGCCCAGGGGGCCTTGGCGAATTTGGCCCAGTCCGAACTGGAAACGTCCGTGCAACTTCCAGGGCAGATCAAAGCAGCGGCGCTTACCAGGGATCTGGCCAAGGCGCGCTCATTGCAGCAGCGCATCGCAAATCTTCGAGCACAGATCGGTTCGGCCAAGGGCGAGCAAAACAAACGTCAGCGATTGATTGAGCTCAGCCGCCAGGTTGACGAGGCCGCCCACCGGGCCCGGCAGGCCTTGAACAAGCTCAGGGGTTTGCAGGTGGGCAGTTTGCCGACGGGATTCGTCAAAGGCGCCGACCTGCCCGCGGCATATCTGCAGGCGGAGATGACGGCTTTAGCCAAATTGGGGGGAGACCTGGTGAAACAGCTGCAGCGTGTCCAGTCTCTTGGAAAAGACGACATTCGGCACCGCAGTTTTGAATTGTCCACCAAGGTTAAAGGATGGACCCGCCAGGCTGCCCTGGGGCGCATTGACGCAATCTTGGGTGAAAAGCAGGCCCTGGAGCTCGAGGTGCAGAACTTGGCTTTGGGCCGCTATCCCTTGAGCTTGCTTCGCGAGCTTATCGAGGCGGGGCAATTGGATGCCGATTTGGAGTACTGGCCTTACGACGGAGAAGAGTGGCCGGATGAGTTTGAGTAAAATACAGCACCTGTTTATGGCTTTTGGGCTCTTGGCCCTTTGGCTTTGCAGCCAGCCGGCTTTGGCGGCTGAGGCATCAGCCCAGCCCCGCTGTGCTCCTCAGCCTGGGGAGCCCGGCTGGCTTGAGTTCCAGTTGCAGCGAAAAGAAGGGTCCTTGGCGCAGCGGCGAAACGAAGCCATCCGTTTGCTGAAGCAGTTTTTGGCCGAACACCCCAAGGCCTCCCAGCGAGCCGATGCCCTCTATCGCCTGGCCGAGCTGAGTTGGGAACAAGCCGAGGCCGATCTTTTGGTCGCCATGCGGGAATACGAACGCAGGCTCGAGGAGTTCAGGCTCGGTCAACTCAAGAAACGTCCGCCCGAACCGAGTATCCAGCTCGATGCCTCCATTCTTATTTATGAAGAGATGTTGGAAAAGCACCCGAACTTCGATCGATGCGACATGGTGCTGTATCTTTACGGTTTCGCTTTGAATGAGCAAGGAGACGAAGACACGGCCTTGGCCATCTATCGTTCTTTGCTCAAGCGCTTTCCGCACAGTACCTTCGCGGCGGACGCCAATCTGGCCATCGCCGAGTTTCACTTCGCAAAGGCCCAGTACAAACCTGCCCTGAAGGCTTATGCCCGTGTTTTGGCCTTTCCCAAATCGGTGCTTTTGGATCTGGCGCTCTACAAAACGGCCTGGTGTCATTTCAAATTGGGCCGAGCCAAGGATGCCGCCAAATTTTTCAAGCGGGTATTGGACCGCTCGCGCAAACAGAAAACAGAAGGCAACAAGCAGGCTTCGCCCGGCGGCGATTTGGAACGGGAAGCATTAGAAGATCTGGCTTTGACTTTCAGCGAATACGGCGGCGCCAAAGAAGCCTACCTATTTATGAAGCAGGTGGGCGGCGAGCAGTACTCGATCCGGGTTTTGGAAAACCTGGGCGAGGTCTTTTTTCGCCAGGCCCGATACGACAAGGCCATCGACAGCTATCGCATGTTGGTTCAGCGTTTTCCCTTGGCCAAAGACAGCCCGGGGCACCAGCAACAAATCGCTTTGGCCTTTGAAAAGGAAGGCAAGCTGGAAGCCTCTTTGACCGAGCGCAATCGGCTGGCGGACAGCTATGGTCCCGGGTCTTCTTGGGCCAAGCATCACGCGGCCAAGCCCGAGGTCCAAAAGATGGGTTTGGGTCTCGCGGAAAACGCCTTGCGTTACGTCGCGATGGCTCGACACAAACAAGCCCAGAAAGGCACAAGCGACAAGGCCTACAAGAAGGCGGAGCAAGCCTATCGAAAATACCTGGAGCGATTCGGCAAAACCGAACAAGCACCCCGGATTCACTTTTATCTCGGCGAAGTTTTGTTCAAGCTCAAGCGATTCGATAAGGCGGCTGAGCATTACAGCAAAGCGGTTCACTCCGGCAAAGAACAAGCGCTGAAACAAGAAGCGGCTTATGCCGCGATTTTGGCCTGGGACAAACAAAGAGACTTACAGCCCAAGAATGAAAAGCCCCCGGCCAAACCTCAGGACTTGAGTCCGGCTGAACAGGGATTTTTGCGCACGGTGAATGAATTCACCAAGCTTGCGCCCGACGATCCCAAGCTTGCCCAACTTCGATTTGAAGTGGGTCGAATCCATCATCTTCGGGGACAATTTCCCAGGGCGGCCAAGCATCTTTTGGCTTTGGTTGCGGCCAAGCCCAAGGGCGAATATTCGGAAGCGGCCGCGGACCTGGCCCTGGATTGTTATGCCAAGGCCGGCCTTTGGACCGATGTAGAACGCGAGGCTCGTCGTTTTGACAAGGAAGGATGGTATCGAGGCAAGGACTTAGGCGGTCTACTCAAGGACATCATGGCCGGGGCTATTTTTCAGCATGCCGCGTCGAGGTCCAAAGCGGACGAGCATGGCAAGGCCGCGAAAGAGTACCTGCGCATGGCGCAGGAGTTTCCAAAAAATGAACGCGCTTCCAAGGCCCTGTACAATGCGGCGGTGGCCCAGGAAAAGGCGGGAGAGAAAGCCCAGGCGGTCAAGCTGTATCAGCGAGTCATCGCCGAATACCCCACTCGCGCGGCGGATGCCTTGTTCGTCATCGCCGGCATTCATGAACGGCAGTATGACTACCAACAGGCATCGGATAGTTTTGCGAAATTCAGCAAGCAATTCGACTCGGACAAGCGAGCGCAGGACGCCTTGTTGCAAGCGGCCTTGCTCCTTGGCGCTCTCGGACAATTCGACCGGGAAGCGGCCCTTTTGCAGGATTTCACCAAACGATTTGCGGCCCATGCCAAAGCGCCAGAAGCCCTATTTCGGGCGGGTTTGGCCCAGGAAAAAGCCAAAAAATTCAAGAAAGCTGAAAAACTCTTTTTTGTCTATCAACGAAAACATGGTCTCAAGCTGGGGCATGCTCGAGAGGCCGGCCTTCATCTCGGACGCTGTCTTTTGGCGCAAAAACGTACGCGCTCGGCAAAAAAGTGGTTTGAACGATGCGGAAAATTCAAAGCCAGGCGCTCGCCTGCCGGCTCGGAGCTTGCCGCCGCTGCTGAATGTCGCTTCCTCTTGGGTGAGTTGGTTTTTGAGGAATACGAAAAGATTGTTTTGCGACCGCCCATGCGCAGGCTGGCCAAATTGTTGAACCACAAGGCCACCATGCTGAAGAAAGCGGAGGCCTTATTCGCCAAGGTGGTGGAGGCGGGGCATCCCGAATGGGCCTCGGCGGCTCTTTACCGCATCGGTGACATGTACTCCAAGTTTGCTCGCGCCATCTACGACGCGCCTTTGCCCAAGGGTTTGAGCGAGCGTGAATTGGAGATCTACCGACAAGAACTACAGACCTTGGCCTTCCCCATCGAAGACAAGGCGCTCAACGCTTTCGTCATCAGCCTGGGGGTCGCGCAAAAGCAACGCTACTTCAGCACCTGGAGCAACAAAACCTTGCAGATGTTACGCAAGCTGGATCCGGCTCAATACCCGAAAGAAGAAGAGATCCGTCCGGGTACGGGTTGGGCTGACTCTTTCACCCGTTTCCCCCTGAATCTCAAGCGCATCAAGGTGCCCCAAAAGCCCGCCAAGAAGAAAAAAGGGGGCGCTTCATGAAGCGAATATCTTGGATGCTTGGTTTCTTGATGCTGCTTTTGTTTGTTGCGGCTTGCACCACTACCAAAGCCCCGATCCGCAAAGGGCCTGATCCCCTGATGCAGCGACGCAAGGCTGTCTTGGCATACAACCGAGCGGTCAAGACCCTCGGCTCCAAACGTGCGAACTACCACACAGCGGTCCAGGATTTGGAAAAGGCCTTGGCATTGGATCCAAAGTTTTACGAGGCTCATTACAACCTGGGGCTGCTCATGGCTCGCGGCAACGATCCAAAGCGCTCCGAGCAGGAATACAAAAAGGCCCTGAAGCTCAAACCAGGAGACCGCAAGACCCTCTTCAATCTAACCGAGCTCTTCGTATCACTAAAACGCTACGATGCGGCCGTGGAGGTCTTGGAAGCCTTGGTGGAAGACAACCCGGGCGATCAAGAAGCCCGAAACAACCTGGCCGTCATCTACCGCCTAAAAGGCGACCACAAGAAAGCCACCGAACAGGCCCGCTACGTGCTCGATCGCAATCCCAAGCAAGTCATGGCCTACAACAATCTGGCCACCATCTTCAGCGAGCAAGGTCGTCACGAAATGGCTGAGGACTTGTTCCGTCGCGCCCTGGCCTTGGAGCCTGACAACCCCCGAGTGCTGAACAACCTGGGCCTGGCACGCCTGAAGCAGGGCAAGGTCCAAGAAGGCTTGGAAATGTTCGAAAAGGCCATCAAGGCCAACCCCCGCCTGACCGAAGCCGGCCTGAACGCCGCGGTCGTCTTCATGGCCTCCGGCGCTTACAACCGCGCTCGTTTGGCTTATCGCAAGGTAGTCCGCTCCGTCCCCGGATTCTTGCCCGCTTTGGTGGGTCAGGCTGTGGCGGAACGGGCCATGGGACGCTTCAACCAGGCGGAAAAAGCCTATCAGCAAATCTTAGGCCTCGATGCAGACAACACCGAAAGCCTCTTCAACCTGGGCTTGCTCTACATGCGCCACAAAGAAAAACCAGCCTGGGCCTGCGAGGCCTTCAAGAAAGCCCTGAACTCCAAAAGAATCAACAAAGAACAAGTCAAACAAGCCAAGGGTTTCTTAGAAGACCTGCGCTTGAACCACCCAAAAAAATGCGGCAAAGGGAGCAAAAGCCCATGAGGTTTATCAGCCGATTGTTGCTAGCCTGCCTGGTCTTCGCAAGCCTCATCTTCGCCCCCGATTACGCCCAGGCCAAGACCAAAAAGCCAAAGGCAGGCTCCGTCCGAGTCTACCGCTTCGACAACCTGGACGTAGAGGGCAACGTAAAAACCCCCCAACTCATGTACTTCCTCAAAAGAATCCGCAAACGATTTCGTTCCTTCCGCCTACCCAAACAAAATTTCTCCAATAAAATCCTGAAAGCCAAGGAAGAAGCCGACTTTCTCTAGGCTTGGGCTGATCTACGACTAAGAAAGAATACTTTATCAACGGAAAAGATATCTTTCTTTGAGGCCAGCCAAGAGAAGCAAAGGGCCTACTCAAAGGCACCCCGTTCCCCAACTATTCGCCTGGCACCCCGTTCTAGGGGCACCCCGTTCTAGGGTTTTAGGCTCAGATGGTAACCAGGCTTAGAAATCGGGGAAGGTTTCCAGCTCTGCAAGGATGGTTTTGGCTAGGGAATAGAGCCCCTGAGTGTTCGCTGTGTTGGACAGTAACACCACCACGGCAGGGGGATTCAGGGTGAATACCACCTGGCTGCTGAAGCCTGGAACACCCCCGTTCTTGGAGTAGTAAGCCTTGCCTTCGGGATCCTCGATGTTAATAAGGAGGCCGGTTTTGGCGTCGACCCCGTTGGGGCTGTCTCGGTATGGGGTTATCACCAGGGTCCAGGCCGGGTCTGTTCCGGAGAGCGCACCCTCGAAGAAGCGCAACACCTCATCTCCTGTGGAACGTAGCATGCCGCCACCATGTAAAGGCTCACCGATGTCCACGGGGGGCGCTTCCGCACCGCTGCTGTACCCCATTGCTTTGCGCAGGAGCTGGCTGGTGTCGAGTACAGTAGTAGTGTCAACAAGACCAAAGGGTTCGCAGATCTCACGATGCACCAGCGCATCGAAAGTGACCTCTCCAGAGGCCGTGACTGCAATGTAGCCCAAGATGCCGGAGCCAAGGTTAGAGTACGCATAGGTCGTTCCAGGCTCGTGTAAAAGCGTGGCGGTAGAAAGGTACTCTTCAAGCAAGGCCACAGTGTAGTTTCGGGCTGGGTTGATATCCCCAGGGTAAAGCACATTGTCAGGAAAGTTTTCCAAACCTGAGGTGTGGGTCGCGAGATCCAGCAACGAGATGGAGCGCTGGGTCCCGGTGGGAACGTTCAGACCGAAAGTATCCTCCAGACTGTCGGTGAGCGCTACCTCATTCCGGTCGATACCCCGGGCCAGGAGGTATCCGGAGTAAACCTTGGTCACTGAGCCGATCTCGTAAATAGAGTCGGCTCCTGGTGGGGTACTTCCTCTTAGCGTAGTCGCACCGAAGCCGGTCACATATCGAGAGCTAGGCGTAGCCACACCTACCACAAGGCCAATAGCCTTGCCCTGCGAGTAGTCTGGATTCACAGAGCTTGCGGTGAGTTCTTGGAGCAGGCAGTGGATCGGTGGACCATCCTGGCATTCTGCGCCACCATCGTGGTCCGCATCCAGTCCGGCATCTTGCGCAGCATCCAGACCGGCATCTTGCGCAGCATCCAGTCCGGCATCTTGCGCAGCATCCAGTCCGGCATCAAAAGTAGCCGAAGAATCTGAGCACCCGGTCAGTATCGAGCTCAACACCAACACCATCACCAAAATAGAGAGTATGGGTGTCTTCATGCCGATTTCATTTTTCCAGGCCGCAAGGTTTTCAGGTCTAGATTTTCCAACTCGAACTCGCATTTGTCGCATATCGAACCTGCTCATACTGTACCGCACCCGGTTCTTTGGACACAAGTAAGCACCAGGCCGCCTCAGTCAAGGCCAGGTTGATCGATGGTATGCAGATGGTGTTTGTGTTTCAAGGCCCGGGAACCTTATGACGGCTTGACACGTCAAAGACATTACACGAGAATCCGGACCAAGACATGGCAAGCTCGACTCAAAGCATCTTGAACTGTTCGATCATCTGGCAAAATACCATGATGGAGGAACGAGCTTTCCCCGCCGGACGACGGATTACCGTCGGCGAAGATCATCGAGCTACCTTCACCTTGCCCGCCAACCTGGGTAAAAAGCGCTGCTTATTCAGGCCCAAACCGAACTCTTGTGAGTTGTGGTTGCAGGAAGGGATGTTGGGTCGGGTTCAGATCAAGGGCCGCACCTGGGAGGTCGATGAGTTGTTGACGGACCCTCAGGGTTTGGCGGATCGAAAAGGCCAGTCGATAGTCTATGAGCTTGAGCCCGGCGATGGCGGCGTGCTTGTGTTCGGCTCGGTGGGCCTGGCGTTTCAATTGGGGAAGGCGGCGCCCGCCCTGCCCCCCTCCAGTGTTGGGCAAATCTTGGGGGCGGACAAGACGGTCACCCGTGCTTTTGGGGCCAGCGTCGCGCTTATGGTGATGCTCATGCTGGTGTCTCGGCTTTTGGGCGCGCCGGGAACGGCTTTTTCGATTGAGCAGTTGCCTGATCGATTTGTGTCTTTTGTGGTGGACGATCCGAGTTTGGTCAAGGATTTCAAAAAAGACCTGAAGGAATTAGAGAAAAAACAGGCTGAAGAAATCAAGAAACGTCTGAAACCCAAGCGCAGCAGGCCCGAGGAACGCCGGCCCGAGAAGAAGGCGGTGGAATCGCCGGCGGATGATGCGGAAACCAAGCGCATCCGGGAAAAAGTGGCCAAAAAAGGCATGGTGGCTGAGTTATCCAAGGCCCGCAGGCGCAACAGCGCATTGGCGCATGTGCTCAACGACGGTGGTCTGGGCATGAGCATCGATTCCGCCATGTCGGCCATGCGCCACGGCAAGGCACGCGCCCGCTTGTTGACCTCCAAGGGTGCGGGCGGCATCGTCGTCCCCAGCTTGGTCTCGCGGCGCGGCAGCGAAGAGGCCCTGGGCGAAGGCATCTCCGACGCGGGCCCCAAGACGGGCCGAACCGCTCGTCGCGTGGCGAGCGGCAGCCGTTTGGCCGAGAGGGCCGAGGCCAGTTTGTCTTTGCCTTCAGCTGCCTCCACCACGGTCACCGGCGGCACCCTGTCGAAGAAGGCCATCGCCAAGGTCATCATGCGCAACAAAGGTGCCATCAAGTACTGCTATGAGTCCCAGCTCACACGCTTCCCCACCCTGCGAGGCAAGGTGGTTGTGGATTTCATCATCGAAATGAACGGCAGCGTACGCACGGCCAAGGTTTCCAGCAACAAGCTCAACAAGGCTGCGGCCAAGGGAAAAGTGGCAAGCTGCCTCATGCGATTTGTTCGACGATGGCAGTTTCCCAAGCCGCAAGGCGGCAAGGTGCGCGTCATTTACCCTTTCACCTTTGGTCGAAAAAGATGAAACGACGCAGCCTGAGAACACTTCTGTGCATGGGCTTGATGAGCATCGCCCTTTATGCTTGCGAGGCCGAGCGCTATTTCGGTCCCTATGATGTAGCGGTGCCGACGGCCTTCGGCGAGAGCTCGGCGGCGCGGACCTTCGAGATGCCCCTGGACGCCACGGATGTGTCCGAGTTGGAAGAATTGGATCTTTGCCTTGAGTTTGAGCTCGAGCGAGAGCTGCCCTGCATCTGCGATTACCCTGGAATCAGTCTGGATGAGCAAGACACCCGCATCGACTATCGACTGGCCCATGAAGGGGGGCAAGAGCTCAACGCCCTGGTGTGGATAGGGGTCGACAAGCGCCCGCAGGATTCTGACCCGGATTTACTCCCCGATCTTCCCTGGATCGAGGTCTTAGGAGAACACCTGCACCGGCTGAACCCTGGCCAAATTGTGGAGACCAGCTTTTTGGAAGAGGAAATAGCGGACATGGAATTGGCCTGGGCGATCGAACGCCACAGTGTCTGTGGCGAGGACGCGAACGCCTGGCCCGCGCCCATCAGTCTCTTTATCGGCGTCAGTCTGCCGGGAGAAGAGCCGGACGCGGCGCTCTCCCTGGAGTGGGTTGTGCGTGTGCGGGATGGGGGTTGAGATGCGTGGGTCCTTTTTTCTCGGCCTTTTGTTCTGCATGTGTCTGACGGGCGCTCCGGCTTCAGCCGAAGAGGCCTGTCCCAAGCCGAAGGATTCGATTCCTCGGGGGATGATCGTCAGCACCGGCGTCGGTCCTTCCTTCTGGTTGGGTGACGTGGGCTCGGACAGTCAAGTCGGCATGAATTACCATTTCAATTTGGGCTATGAGTTATTGCCATACCTGGGCTTCGAGGCAAGCTGGACCACGGGCAGTCACAACACGGATCAGCCCCATCCGCCGGCCGAAGGCAGCTACTCCACCTACGCGCTGCAAGGTCTCTTGCGCGTCAACCTGCCCCTGGGGCGTTTCGATCTCTTCGCTCACGGCGGCGCCGGCCTGATGTGGGCCCAGCCCGACATCCTGGTTCGGGTCGAAGATTTCAACTCGGATCTCCACCTGGCCTGGTCCGCCGACTTAGGCTTCGCCTGGCACAGCTCCCGCCGTCGAATCTGGCTGGGCGCACAAGCCGGCGTACTGGGCGGCGTAGATTTCCCAGGCTACCTCTTAAGCGCCTCGGTCGTGATTGGACTGAGTCTGTAGATCTTCTAAAAGGCGGGGCTTCTAATCGCCGCTCAACTGTCGGAACAGCTTGTCAAGCCATGTGCGGATCGTCTCGCAAGCTTCGACAAGCGAAATTCTTGGGCCCCAGTACATTGGCGCAATCTCAGCAAAGGCTTTGTCGATGGCCTTGCGCTTTTGCGGACTTGCCAGAAGAAGGGCGGGCTCGTCCGGGCTCGGGAGCTTAGCAATGTCCTTCTGTTTGAGCATGTCCTTTGCTAATTCGGCTGCGGTCATCCCCATATCGGGAAGTTTCTTTTCAGAGCGGATGATCTGGGCGGCGTCCTCATAGTGTCGGACAAAGCTATCCGAATCCATGTCCTCGCGCTTGTAGCGTCGGGCCATGGCGTCGAGTTTTTCGATGAGTGTGACCAGGGGATGGACACAGCGCACGCCATTGGGCCGGTTGTCATCGAATTCTTCGAGCATGCCTTGGCCCGCGAGCTGTTTGTGTACAAAAGAACTAAGCGATTTTTCGGTCCAAGGCAGCACACGGGCATGACCCACCTCGAGTCTAACAAATGGGGTCATGGTAGGTGCAAGTTCGGTGAGGAGGACGCCGGGGTAATAACCCAGGTAGTCTGCTCCGCGAGCCCGCTTGTCGATCCGGCTAGCGTCCTGCTCGATGCGGACGCCAGGCACGGTGATGATGCTGGCAAGCGCATCGTAGAAAGCGCGACGCCTTGCAACAGGCCCTTTATTGGTGCTTGTCCAGTTCGTGACCTCGGGCAGGCCCTCAAAGGAACCCTGCTGGATCATCAGGTCGAGATCCTCGGAAAAACGCTGGATCAACCCGAAGCCCTTGGATAGAGACGTGCCGCCCTTGAACCAAATATCGAGTCCCAATTGATGCAGGGCCCAGAGGCAGTGGGTCACCCAATAGTCCTTCTCGATGAGGGCTGCCGCGATGCCTGTCTGGCGCGCCACGATCTGCACGAGTTCTGGGAATTCGGGGTCTTCGTGAACAAAGCTCATGAGGGGTCACTCGCCTCGCGTGTTGCGCAGGCAATCTGTTACCAGGGCCAGGGTCTTCTTGGTCCCGTAATGTTTTGCCATGTCGAAAAGACGCTCCCTGTTCCATCGTTCCTGCTTCAAGGTAGCGACCAGTCCGTTTTGGAGTTCGGTCAGCGAGACGCCGGCCATGTCGTGATGCTGCAAGAGATCGATGATGAACCACTCCGGTGAGGGGTTTTCAGGATAGAGCACCCTGCGTAACAGAAAACGCCGGCCGTCGAAAAAAAACTCTCCACTGCGTTTTTGATTGTAGACCAGTGTCGATGAAAACATGGCCGTGGCCCCAAGCCCAAGGGCATTCCACTTAGGCGGCCCGGTGATCAGGAAGGGGCTGCCGTCCAAAAAGGCGCGCATGAGTTCGGTTTCGCTTGGAGGTGCCTGACCGAAACGGCTTTCGACCGGAGCATAGTATATGCCGTGGGCAGCGTGGATGAGTCTGCCCTCGCGCACAAGGCGCTTGGCGAGGCGGGCTGGGTTGGCGCTGAAGCGGCGAAGATTGCGGGTTCGACGGGTTCGATAGGCTCGGCCCGGTTCAAATTCTGGTTCTGCTGCTCGGCTCATGGCAATTTACCGTATTTAGTTTACTGGAGTTAAAGTACAGTACAGGGTGCCGAAAGTCAAGGCTTGCTACCAAGCGCCTCGGTCGTGATTGGACTGAGTCTGTAGATCTTCTAAAAGGCGGGGTTTCTACTCGGCACCCAACTGCTTGAAGGCTTTGCGTCCCGCGTAGACCGCGGAGCTGCCGAGCCATTCTTCGATGCGAAGCAGTTGGTTGTACTTGGCGATGCGTTCCGAACGGGAGGCCGAGCCGGTTTTGATTTGGCCCGCGCCGACCGCCACGGCCAGATCGGCGATGGTGGTGTCTTCGGTTTCGCCGGATCGATGGGAGATCACGGAGGTCATGCCGGCCCGATGCGCGGTGTCGACGCATTCCAGGGTCTCGGTCAAAGTACCGATCTGGTTGACCTTGATCAGAATCGAGTTGGCGGCACCCTGCTCGATGCCGGTCAAGAGGCGGCCCGTGTTGGTCACAAACAGATCGTCTCCGACGATTTGGATCTTGTCCCCCATTTTCTTGGTCATGTTGACCCAGCCGGACCAGTCGTCTTCGGCCAAGCCGTCTTCGATGGAGATGATGGGGTATCTTTCCACCAGGTCCGCCCAGTAATCGACCATGCCCGCCGAATCCAGCTCTTTGCCGTCGCCTTCGAGCTTGTAGATCTTCTTGTCGGTGTCATAAAACTCAGTGGCGGCAGGGTCCAAGGCCAGCATGATGTCTTTGCCGGGTTCCAATCCTGCTTTGTCGATGGCCTCCATGATCACCTTCAGGGCCTCTTCGTTGGAGCCCATTTCCGGGGCGAAGCCGCCTTCATCCCCCACCCCGGTGCTCTTGCCTTGCGCCTTGAGCACTTTCTTCAGATGGTGGAAAATCTCCGAGCCGTAACGCAGGGCTTCGGCAAAACTAGGCGCGCCCAAAGGCACGACCATGTATTCCTGAATATCCAAGTTGTTGGTGGCGTGCTGGCCGCCGTTGAGGATGTTCATCATGGGGACGGGCAGCTTGCGAGCAAAGACGCCACCCAGGTAGCGATAGAGCGGTTGCTCAACATGCATGGCCGCGGCGCGGGCCGCTGCAATCGATACGCCCAAGATGGCATTGGCACCCAAATTCGCTTTGTTGGGGGTTCCATCCAGATCCAGCATAACCCGGTCCAGGGCCAACTGCTCGAGCGCGTCCATACCGATGATTTCCGGCGCGATCTTTTCGTTGACCATGGCCACGGCCTTGCGTACGCCCTTGCCCAGATAACGCTTCTCGTCGCCGTCGCGCATTTCCAAGGCTTCGTGCTGGCCGGTGCTGGCGCCCGAGGGAACACAGAATCGACCATAAGCACCACTGGCCAGACCCACTTCCACTTCCACCGTGGGATTGCCGCGGGAATCCAAGATTTCTCGTGACCTGACTTCAATAATTTCGCTCATGACAACCTCCCGACGGGGGTATGGGGTCCAATGAAATGGAAGGCTGGCATATACCACATCTGGGCGGGAAAGCAAACGACTCAGAATTTCTCAGACAATAACAGACGGATGGGCAGACGATGGTCGCCCTGGGAGGAAGGTCGATTGGGCTCAAGAACCGAAGTCGATGATGATTACCCCGCGCTGTTCGTCGTCCGAGGGACGGCTGTCCTCTTTTTCGTTGGGCTCCTCTTCGAGGGGAAGCTCAACCACAGGACGTTCATCCCGGCGGCGCGCTTGCTCACGACGGCGTTTTTTGAGCTCTTCAATGATGTATGCATCTAACATGGTCTTGCCCTCTTTGCTGGCCCTGATGTCAATATAGGCTCGCACTTGTATAGACGCAAGAAGCGTGCCTGGGGTTTTTTGCATGCTGAATTTTATTTACGTAGAATTACAGTGACTTAGCTATTTGGTCTCGTAAAAAAAAGACAAAGGGGCCCAATAACTCTGCAATTTTTGCGGGGTTCCTGACAAAACCTGCGGTCAGTCTGTTCGGTGGAGGTACACGACGGCCAATACGCGGGACAGAAGCTGCCCATGATGGGTCACTCGATGAGGCATGTTGGCATCGTAGTAAAACGAATCGCCTGGCCCTAAGACGAATTCTTCATCCTGCAATTCGACGAGGATTTGCCCCTCTAAGACGAAGAGAAATTCTTCGCCGGAATGGGATCCCAGTTCTTCGAATTCAATGGGCTTTTCGTCCTTGGAGGAAGGAGGTGAAATGGTGACTAAGAAGGGCTCCATGAAGCGTTCACGCTTTTCCGAGCCCAATGCATGATACTCGTAACCGAAATCGGCACCATTCTTCGACGCGAAACGCGCGGCCACTTTTTCATCGCCGGCTCTGAAAAGACTATAGAATTTCCTCGGGCCCTGTTCGAAAAAATGCCCCATTCGAACCCCAAGGCCATCGCAGATTTTGATCAAGGTACCAAGCGCTGGAGAAATCAAGTCCTCTTCGACATGCTGCAACTCTTTTTTGTCCAAGCCACAGCGCTCGGCCAACTGATCGAGGCTCAGACAGGCCCCCTCGCGTAAGCGCTTGATCCGCTCACCCACATGCAGCCCGTCATCCAATTCGTCTTTTTCGTGATCCCCCACGAAGACTCCTTAGGCCTCGGCCTTTTTTTTGAAAGAGCCCATCAATTCAGGCAACTCGCGCTCTACCATCACTTTGATGACGGATTTGGGTACGAGCATGCCGAATTTTATCTCAGCGGAATAGACAGCCCGGGTTTTGCCCTCTCCCATTTCTTCTAGAGTCCAGCTCCCCTTGTTTTCCGACATCATTTGGCCCCGGATGAAGGTCCACTCCATTTTGTTGGGCGTGGGCCATTTGTATCGAAGCGTGTACTTAACGGTTTTGCCCATCTTCTTGACCGAATGCTCAACCACGGCTTCGTTGTCTGTGCGACTTTCAACGCGAACGTCAGTCATGCCCAGTCCGTCCAAAAATCCGGGATAGGCCTCAAAATCGGTGAGGACCTTCAAAAAATCAGCTGGCGAGGCGTTGACTTCGATGGTGCGAGTGGCAGCGGACATATTTTTCCCCTTCTTGTCTTAGCGCTAAGGGCCTATCAAATTTCGACGAACTCTATCCCCTGCTTGATCCATTTGCAAGACGCAGCGCATCCAAGACTTCCTTGGCCTGGTAAGAACTGCGCACCAGGGGGCCCGCCACCACATGGAGACCCAGGGAATGTCCCAAGGACCGCCAGGATGAAAAAGCCGATTCCGACACCTGCCGTTGTACGGCACATTGCGTTTTGCTCGGTTGTAAATACTGCCCGATGGTGACCACACGGCAGCCCGCATCGGCCAACTGTCCCAGGAGTTCGCCGACCTCGCTGTCTTCTTCTCCCAGACCCACCATCAAGCCGGATTTAACCACCGCATCCGAGGTCTCGGCCGCCTGCCGAAGCAGGGACAGGGAGCGTTTCAAGCTGGCACCGGGTCTTACCTGATCCACCAACCGAGCCACCGTCTCCACGTTGTGGTTGAGCACTTCCGGTTTTTCGAGCAGAACAGTCGTCAAGCTCTCCTTGCGGCCGGCGAAGTCAGGCACCAAAACCTCGACCGTGGTTTCGGGCCGTCGATGCTTGATCTCCCGGATGCAGGCGGCGAACATGGCCGCACCGCCATCGGGTAGATCATCCCGGGTCACCGAAGTGATGACGGTGTGGGCCAAATCCAATTCCACAACCGCCTCAGCCAATCTCCTGGCCTCGTCTGAGTCCGGTGCCTCCGGAGGCTGTCCTTTTTCGATGGCGCAGAAACGACACGACCGAGTGCAAACTTTCCCCATGATCAGGAAGGTGGCCGTCTGAGCGCCGAAACATTCGCAAACGTTTGGACAACGGGCTTCTTCGCAGACCGTGAGCAGGCCAGCGCGTCGAAGCCGAACCTTCACCTCATGACGCTGGGAAGGCCTGCCGGGCATTTTGGGGCGAACGCCATCTATCATTCATCAAACCCTGGAATGCGTTCCCCGCAATTGCGACAGCGCGATGTGGTCGATGGAACGGCGCAACTCGGGCAAAGGCGCGTGACGACCGCGTTATCGTCTATCTCCTCCCGAAAGATTTCGAGCATGATGCCGCAGCCCGCGCAAATGCGACCTTTCGCCTGCTCATGCCCGCAGCGATGGCACTTGTTGACTCGCATCTTGACACCTTTTTGAGCGTTGGCTCGGTCCGTCTTCTCCTCATCGTCGAGGAGAAGGCGAGTCATCATCCGCCCGCATCGCTCACAGAACTTTGCCGCGGTTTGTTCAAAGCCGCATTGCTCGCATTTCATGTTCCACCTTCCCTTTCAACCGACCTCGGCCAGTTGCAATCGTTCACCCCAGCGTGACCGAATGGCCCTTGCCAGCCCCAGGCTCTCCTTCATGCGTAACCCGGGATCTTGCTCGATCCATTCGAAAGCCGCTTGGCGGGCTTTTGTCAACAATTCTTCGTCGCGTAGAAGATGCGCAAAATGGAAGACCGGCATCCCTGATTGCCGAGTACCCAAAAATTCTCCTGGTCCTCGAATGGCCAAGTCTTCTTCGGCGATTTCGAAACCATCCTGACTGCGCTCCATGACGCGCAAGCGAGCCCGGGCATCCTCGCTGCCTGGTGTGTGCGCGACCAAATAGCAGATGCCTGGGCGACCGCCTCGTCCGACCCGACCGCGCAGTTGATGCAATTGGCTCAAACCGAATCTTTCAGCGTGCTCGATGACGATGATGCTGGCCGCGGTCACGTCCACGCCCACCTCGACAACGGTCGTTGAGACCAGGACCTGTATGCGACCGGCTGCGAAGTCGGCCATGACCTGTTCTTTCTCGTCCGCGGCCAGGCGCCCATGAAGCAATCCCACCGTCAGTTCAGAAAAGACTCCCTTTTTTAATCTCTGGTGCATGTTGCTGGCGTCCAGCAAGGCCACCTTGTCGCTTTCTTCGACCAGGGGATAGATGAGGTAGGCTTGCCCGCCCGCCTCCACCTCAAAGCGCACATGCTGGTAGGCCTGCCCCGCCTTGCTGCCTCGCAGAATCGTGGTTTTTATCTCGGAGCGACCCGGCGGCATTTCGTCCAAAATGCTCAGGTCCAAATCTCCATACAAAGTCATGGACAGCGTGCGCGGGATGGGGGTGGCGGTCATGACCAACACATGGGGCACAGGCCCCTTGGCCCGCAAGCGGGCACGCTGTAGGACACCAAAGCGATGCTGCTCGTCGATGATACACAAAGCGAGCCTGGAAAACTTTACTTTTTCTTCCAGCAAGGCCTGGGTGCCCACGACCAGTTGAGCCTTGCCGGATGAGATTTCTTCCAAGACCCGCCGACGCTCGACTCCTTTGACCGCGGAAGACAGATACACGCAGCGAACCGGCGGCTGACTCTTGGCCAGGCGCGCCTGCAAACGACGATAATGCTGTTCGGCCAGCACTTCGGTGGGGGCCATGAAGGCGGCTTGGGCTCCCGAGCGAATCACCGAAATGGCGGCCAGTACGCCGATGGCTGTTTTGCCTGAGCCCACATCCCCATGCAAAAGGCGATTCATGGGTTTGTCGCTCGCCAAATCCTCGGCAATTTCTCCGAGGACTCTTTCCTGCGCGCTGGTCAGATCAAAGCCGAACAAAGACCTGGCTTCTTCTCGCAAGCTCAAAGCTGCGGGACAGCTGGTCGCCTGGGTATTTTTGCTTAGCTGGCGTCTGAGGGCCAAGGCGGTCTGCAAGACGAAAAACTCTTCAAAAATGAGTCTGCGCTGTGCGGGCGAACGCATGGCGTTGAGCTCTTCAACATCTTGGCCTGGCTGCGGCCTGTGGACCTGGAGCAAGGCCTGGGCCACCGGCATCAGGCTGTGGGCCTTTCGCACTTGTTCAGGCAAGAGTTCCTGCGCCGAGGCTACATACTTTTCGACGACACGCTGCATGATCCGGCGCAAGCTCTTGGCGTAGATGCCATCGATCTCCGGATATACGGGGAGCAAGCGCAGAGGCTCCTCTTGGCCCTGCTTTTCCGAGCGAACGAGCATATCGATTTCAGGATGGACAATTTGGCGCTGAGCTTTGTAGATCTCCACCTTGCCGACCACCTGAACCGATTGTCCTTCCTCGAATTTTTTGGCAAAAGAAGCCGCATGGAAGTTAAACCAGCGGGCCAAAATTCGACCACTGTCATCACCCAACATGATTTCGAATATGCGTCGTCGAGGGCCTGCTCGCCGAAAAACGATCTTGATGATCTCCGCCTGAAAGGAGGCCAACTCGCCCACCTGCAGGTCGGCGATTCGGTTCACCGGACGCCGGTCCTCGTATCGTCTGGGCAGAAAAAACAGGGCATCACTCACCGTTTCGATGCCCCGAGAGGCGAAGCGTTCGGCCAGTTTGGGGCCGACACCTTTGACGAACTGGATGGAATCGTCGAGCGTATTCTTTGCGCCCATGTCATCGCCGACGTGAGCGTTTTTCAATCTTTTTCAACAGAGCCCCGGCTCGCTCCAGGTCATTGGCCAAAGACAAGGCGTTGTATTCCGCCGTGGCCTTTCCGATCATGCCCAGCCCAACGTATGCCTGGCCCAGGAAAAAGTGAGCCTCGTTGTTTTGGTAGTCTTTCTGGACCACCCGCTCTAAGAGCTTGATTGCCCGCTTGTACTTGCGTTTGTTGACATACATGCGCCCCAGCAACACCCGACAGCCAAGGCAGTTGGGGGCAATCTTGAGCGCTTTTTCCAGGGTGCGCCTGGCACCACGCCGTTGCTTGCGATCAAGCTGCATGCGCGCCAAATGGATGTAGCCATCCAGGTACTTGGTGTCACTTCGCACGGCACGCAGGTAAGCGTCGAATGCCTTGTCCCGCATCAGGTTGCGTTCGTAAATATGGCCCAGGAGCACATAGGCTCGGCCCAACTTGCGGTTGTAGCGCAAAGCCGAATGCAAGGAGACTACGGCTTTCTCATATCGTCGCAGCTGGTATTGGGCTTGCCCAAGATAGAACAAGGCCCATGCATTGTCGCGGTCCAAGCGTACGGCTTTTGCCAAGGTGGCCGAGGCCTTGTCAGGCCTTTTGGCCAAGAGGTAGGTGCGACCGATCTGGACCAGGGCATCCACATTCGAGCGATCCGAGGCCACCGCCAAGGTGTATGCCTTCAGGGCCTTTTTGAGTTTTCCATCAGAAAACAGGATGTCGCCGCGCTTCAAGTGGGCCAGGCTGTGTCTTGGACGCAGGCGGATAGCCGTCGAAAAACGCTTCATGGCTTCCGTGTTTTCTTTTCGACGAAGGTGAATCAAGCCCTGCAAAAATTGGATATCGGCATTGCCCGGTTCAAGCTTTGCTGCCCGAGCAAGAGACTGCAAGGCCGTGCTCTCCACGCCTTTGGCCAAGTAGGCCTTGGCCATGCCCACATAGGCGCCCGCCGTGCCGGGGACTTTCTCCAAAGCCTGTTCAAAAGCCTTCAGCGCCAGGTCATTGCGCTTGAGTTTGAGGTTGAGATCCCCCGCCCGCATGACCGCCTGGTTGGTGTCGGTTTCGTGCTTGTCGGCCTGAACGAATAATTTCATGGCCTCGGCGTGTTCTCCCTTGGCCGCCAAATCGTCTCCACGGCGCAGCAACTCGGGTACGGGAGAGCAAGCCAAAGCAAGGCCCAAGGAGGCCAGAAGGAATATACTCAACAAACGTCCTGTTATCGGACTGGATTTCATTCGAACGCAATCCCCTCAATGATGTATTCCCGCTCACCGCCGGGGGCCTTGATGGAAAAAAAATCACCAACTTTTTTGCCGATCATGGCTCTGGCCAACGGGGCAATCACCGACAACTTGCCCTGGCTCAAGTCCGCCTCGTCTTTGCCGACGATTTGGTAGGTCACTTCGATATCCCGGTTCAAATCGGTCAAGGTCACCTTGGCGCTGAAGACCACCTTGTCTCCACTCACTTCCGAAGGGTGGATCACCTGAGCCCCGGCCAGGCTGTCTTCGATTTCTCGCATGCGCTGGTCCAATTGCTGCTGGGCTTCCTTGGCCGCGTCGTACTCGGCGTTTTCGCTTAGATCGCCGTGGGCACGAGCCACCTCGATGGCCTGGATGTTCCGGGGCCGCTCGACGGATTTGCAGTGTTTCAACTCAGCTTGAAGCTGCCGATGTCCTTCCGGCGTCATGGGAACGCGATCGCTCATCTCTCTCTACCTTTTCTTTTCTTCCAAAACCAAAGCCTATGCCCATTCTAATCCTTGGACAAAGCAAACTTTATTCCAGGCTGGCTTTCGAATCAAGGGAAGCTGCCTTAATCAATTTTCAGGGATGATTTTTTGGCTCAGCGCAGTTGCCAACCCATGCTCAAACCCAAAGTCGCCCTGAGTTCATGACTTGCGGCTTGCTCGGCCATGCCGGGCCAGCGCTGGTAGCTGCAAGTCAAGTTGATGCTGAGGGGTTGGTCGTTGATGGCCAGCAGGACACGTTGCAAGTCCGCCTGCGCCTCGGCCCCCAGGGCCCAGCCTCCTTGGCTTGCCCAATGGGGCACCAGATGGCCGTCGAAGCTTATCGAGGTGCGGCCTAGTATCCAACAAGGTGCTATCCAACAAGGTGCCAACAAGGTGCAGGTGCCAACAAGGTGCTGCCAACAAGGTGCCAACAAGGTGCCCAACAAGGTGCTGCCCAACAAGGTGCCATACGAGTCGTAGTATCCGTAGTATCACACCCCAACAAGGTGCGATCACACCCCAACAAGGGAGGAGACTGAGCCAGGCGAGAAGGGAAAAACTACAATTACTGTTTTTTCTTTGGGAAGCAGGCAGGAGCCCTTCCTGCCTCAAAGGGCTTTCCTAATAGGATTGTTTCGATAGGTGCTAGTTCGATCGGAGGCTCATCATGCAAAACTATCCAGGTGGCCCAATTCCCCCGATTCCAGAAAACGCAAGGGGCGGCGGAAAGCAATTCTCGGGAAAGCGCACAGCCTGCTCGCCATCTCTCAAACGCCTGGATGCATGCTTGTACAAAGTGATGAACCAACGGAAGTCGTCCCGGTAGCGCCTTCGCTCTTCCGGGTCGGAGGCGTGACAGAGAGGAGCCGGGCTCCTCTTCACCTTGAGCGGTTTTCGATGGGGAGATTGGGTCAAGACCTTTTTGGCACCCATCACCCGTCGCCCAGCCCGGACCAATTGTTGGCAGGTCTGCTGCTCAATGTCCCGAATCATGGCTCGATACTGGGCCCGCTGCTGACCGATGCCCAGGTCCGCAAAACAAGGCAGTGGACTGAGGGGAATCTCGTATTTGGTACCGAAGTCGGTTCTCGATACGGGCTGGCCTGCCCGACCGGCCTCGTATTGCTTGGTCCGATCATACCAGAGCCCCTTCATTGTTTTTCCCCGGGTAACCGCATCCACGCAATTGACCCCAGGCCAATCGCCCGGCCGCATCACCAGGCCCTCCTTGCAACCATGGGAAAGCAAGTAGATCGCTTTTTTGATCAGTTTGGCGTCATCGAGGATCTCGATGGCGGTGTAACGCCTGCCCCAAAACTTTTCTTTCCATTGGTGCAGCAAACCTGCCTCCCTGGCGACATTGGAATTGATGTAGCGCATGAAGTCGGACAGGAGTTTGACGCTTTCCGTGGTCAAAATCATGTGGATATGGTTCGAAGCGACCACCACCAAATGGAGCATGACCGGGTAACGCTGGATAGCTCTTCCGAGGATGCCCAAAATGATGGCGTTGAGTTCCTTGGATGGTCTCAGCAGCAGCCTGCCTTGAAGGGTACGTGTAGTGATCTCGAAGGTGCCTTTTGAATTACGCATGTATCGTAGTTTTCTGGCCATGCACATATGTAGAAGCAAATCCTGTACCACATGGGGCGGGATTGCCGCTTTGGCAAGAAACACCATGAATTTCCAAGAAAAACTGTTTTAGGTCGAGGCAAGCAGGCGGAGAACCGAGCTTGGCATCTTCCGGATTCCGGTCACGGCGTGGTGTGATCTCGGTCACCTACTGTTCGCATGGCACCTTGTTGGCACCTTGTTGGGGGAAGTTGAAGACATCATGAACAACGGCTTTTGTTTCACGCGCGGATAGATAAGTCCATGGTTGGGTTCATTTGGCTTAACGCAGTTGCCAGCCCATGCTCAGACCCAGCGTCGCCCTGAATTCATGGGTCGCATCCTGCTCGGGCATGCCCGGCCAGCGCTGGTAGCTACAGGCCAAGTTGATGCTGAGGGGTTGGTCGTTGATGGCCAGCAGGACACGTTGCAGGCCCGCCTGTGCTTCGGCCCCCAGGGCCCAGCCTCCTTGGCTTGCCCAATGGGGCACCAGATGGCCGTCGAAGCTTATCGAGGTGCGGCCCGGAGCGTCCCTCCAGTGAAAGTGCAGACTGGTGGCGGTCAGGGGTGCCACCCGATGGATGGTCCGTCCCTCGGAAAGAGAACCGCCCGGGGCTGTCCAGTCGATGCTGTAGCGAACGCCCAGACCAAATTCGATGCGGTTTCCAGGTGACGAAGATCGCCAGGGGTCCAACAAAACCCGGGCGTCGGCCACCTCCAGGCGGAGCAGATGATCTGGGGACTCGCCGACCGTGCGCAGGCGCAGCCGACCCAGCCTTGAGGCCAGTCCCACGTCGAAAGGAAAGAAGAACCTGCGCGGTGGCGTCGTGGGCAGGACCCAATAGGGCTCCGCGCTGTGGCAGCGGAACTCTCCATGGTAGAGGCTGGCATCCAGATCCCATCCACGGGCCAGATCCCCTTGTTGCGGGTCTCTGAGGTCCAGGCGTCCGACGACAAGGGCATGAGCAAAGTTCCAATGAATTTGCTCCTCGCCCTCTCCAAGGCGCAAGTCATGCTCTAGATGCAGGCCGATCAGTAGTTCCTGGGCGCTGCGGACTTCTCCGTCGTCCATCACCACGCCAGCCCGAAGGCCAAGCCTGAATTCGTGCTCGGGATGAAAGCCAACCCTGAATCGCCTGCCCTGTTCGTCCACGGTCCAGTCCGGGTTCGCATGCACCAGGCCGGTTATCCCAAAGGCCAAGGGAAAGAGAATCAAGAAGACGATGGCATGCCGGTTCATGGTGGCCTCCCAGAAAGAAGCGATTTATCGGCCGTGGATTTCCGGCAGGGCTTCGTGAAGGCGAGCTGGTGCCCAAAGGCTGAAGCGAAGACCCGCCATGACCTGGACATCAAAGCGATGGGCCTCAGGACCCAGATCGTCTCGATAGTCGAGACCCGCTTCGACGATGAGGCTCAGAGGTTGGTCGTTGATGGCCAGAAAGATGACCTCGTAACCCGCCTTGATGCCTGCCCGGCTGTTGCTTTCTCCTGGAGACAGGTTGAGCCAGATCGGCATTTGCCATCCCAGTTCCGCGTTTAGATAGTGAAAGCCGTCCCGATCCAGACCAAAGCGGGCCTGGAGGGCGGCACCCGGCGTCAAGGCATAGCGGTCTTCGTCCGTCTCCAGGTTGAAGAGTGCTTCGGCGCCCAGGCTCAGGCTCAACCTCACGTAGTTGTACAAGTCGTCCGACTGCCAGAAGATGGTATGGGCGCGAAGTTCTCCAAACTCCAAGACCAAAAGGTCTTTTTGATGATGCGGACGAGCCTGCAGTTCGAGCAAGCTAAATCCCCAACCCAAATCCATGAACATGTCGTGGCGCAAAGGCTTGCCGAAAAAAGTGGTCAGCCGCATGAGCGGCCGCCGATTGCGGTGAGACATGTCGTATCCAAAGAGCAAGGCTCGGGCCTCTAAGTCGGTCAAGACAACGTAGCCCTCCAATGCGCGCAATTCGTGGCGGCTGCGCTCATCGATGTCCAACCAGGAAGCCACCATGCCCAGATCGAAGCGTACCCGGCCCCAGTCGGCCTTCGAGTCGTCAAGCTGAAAAGCCGGTTGGTAGGCAGTGCCCAAATAGAGGCGCTTGAGCAAATCGAAAGTCACTTGGAAAACCCGGCCCTTTTCATCCCGGTGCCAGCCGGGTGGGGATTCGGCGATGGCGTCCTCCATGGGAACACCCGCACGAAGCATTTCATCAAAAAGAGCCTGTTGTCCGCCGATGCAATCCTGGATGCGCTGTAAGCCCTGCCCGTCTTTCTGGAGATCGGGCGCGATCAGGCAACGGGCTGGATGTCCCTTGTCACATTGGACCCGGACCGGCTTGCCCTCGCGTTGTACGCACCAGGAGCTCTTATCCCAATCGAGTTGAAGCCTGTCTTTCTGATTTTCAGCCGCCAAGAGTTCAGCAGGGCCCATGAAGGTCAATACAGTCAGGCTTAGGCCCAAGGCCAGTGTGATTTGTCGCATGCGCGCCTCCTTATCAGCGGGTTTGAACTGACAATAAGCGCAAGCCTTGTGCCATGGCGCGTCAAGAGATATTAGCCCAATACATTCAAGGTATTGGGTGTAAATGTGACGCTGATCACTGTGAAGAACTCTCCACAGTGTCGCCGCCCTGAGAAAATTTATGTGCAAGTAATAACTAGCGAAATTTACGAGACGGGCAGTTGTGACGCGCTGCGCAAAAGTTGTGACGCCTGGCGTCAGGGACGAGGTGAAGTCCTTGGCGGGGCTGGAATACGAATCGTGTTCTTCTTGGGTTGCTCGGGCAGCTTGTCGACCACCTGGGTTTTTACTCCCAGTTTTCCCAAGGCCAACACGATGCGTCTTGCGTTGACTCCGTCTTTGCGTCTGCGCGCCAGATCCAGCGCATGGGCCAGACTTGCGATGGCCTCTTTGCGCTTGCCCATTCTGCCGAGGACTTCGCCCTTTTTGAAGTGACCATAGTAGTACCCGGGTGACATCCGAATGGCCTCATCATAAGACTCCAAGGCCTTGTTGTTATTTCCCAGATCGCGGTATGCGTTGCCCAAATTGAGGTGATTGGTGCGGAAACCCACCTCGTCGACCGGCTGATAGGCCAGGAAGTATAGCCCCGCCAGGCTCAGCACGGCCATGATCGCCGGCAGCCATCGTCGATCCTGCAAAACTCGCCACAGCCATCGAAGACTGACGGCCGCTGTGATGAGCAACACGGGCACAAGTGGCAGTCGGTATCGGGCGTTGACGAAGAAGGCCAGCAGGGCGAAGAGATAGGCCGCAAAATACATCAGCAAGAGGCCGCGTTTGCGAAAGCGCCGGACCATCAGCGCCAGGCCAAGCAATCCCAGGGGCATGATGATTCCAAAACTCGGCCAGGGCATGCTCAGAATCAAGCTGAAGCGTTTTGAGAACTCCAGATCCCTGTTGTTGGGCACCTCGTAGGAATTAAAGAAGTACTTAAGCTTTTTGCTGATAACCATGAGCCAACGCTTTGGTTTTTCCTTGATCGAATCGAAGGTCTTGCCCATCCAGAAGCTGGAGACCCGGGAGGGTTTGACCTTCTTCTGCTTGAGTTCTTTTCGGGCCACCGCCGGGAAATTCGCCTCCTGGTCCCGCACACTCATGCCCATGGGCCGACCCTTGTAACGAGCCTCGGCGATGTAGATTCCGTCGGAATCGGGGTTGTTGCCGATGTAGAAATTCGCACCGGCGTTGGCGGTCAAAAGAACATGGTCCTCGCCGATCAAGAAGTTGTGGGCTGTGGCGGGGGCAAGCGCGAGCAGGCAGCCAAAGAACATCAGCAGGCCGGCCGAAAGCCAGCGTCGCTTGTTGTCCCAGCCGTAGTAAGCGATGACGGCGATGACGGCCAAAGGACCGAAGATTAAGATATTGCCTCGCAGCAGGGCTGAGAGCCCCAGAAGAAGGCCGGCTGCAAGCCATTTCCACCAGGATGGCCGCGGCATGGCGGAAGCGATCAAAATGAGCATGAGCAGGTTGAGAAAAACGATCAGGGTCACGCCCAAAAGCAGGGCGTTGGTGAAGATGAACATGGGATAGCATGCCGCCAGCAAGCCGGCTATCAAGCCCGTGGCCGGCCCGAAGAGGCGGCGGCCCAGCTCGTAGGTAAGACCTACGCTCAAAGTACCCAAAATGACCTGGATCATGCAGGCCCACCAGGGAGCCTCACCGAAGACCGTGTAAATCGAGGCCAGGAAATAAGCGTAGCCAGGCCCCTGGTAAAAAACAGGGTAGCTCGTGCCCAGCCAATCACCCAAGGAGATGAGCATGGCCCAGTGATGGTACACGGCCGAGTCGTTGTGCAACTGCAAGAAGAAGGGCGTGTCGTCGACTTCCAGCAGATGGATCAGTCGCAGGGCAAAAGCCAGAAACAAAAGCAGAGGCCAGGCCAGCTTCGGGCTTTTCAGGGCATCGATTATCTTGCTGAGTTTCTGATTGCGCAAAAAGCGCTTGGACGCACGCAAGTTGCTGGCTGCCTCTTTTTCATCACCCAGACTTAAGCCCAGTTCACGCATGCCCTTGCGAACGAACTTGACCTCAATGCCCAACTGTCGGGCCATGGCCTTGGGAGGAAGGCGCCCATGATTGCTTCGAATGTACTTTTTTTGATCAGGACTGAGCTTCATGAGGCATCCTTGGCAATATGCCCTGCAATCGTGTCGAGCAAGTACTCCATTTATCCTATTCAAATGGGTATTTGTCCAGAATTGACTAGGCTTGACAGTCTAGGATTGATGAGCTAAGCAAATTGAGCATTATTCAAAGAAATTTTGTTCAATTCTGCAACCTGATGGAGGTTTCCATGAGCAAGGTCAAGGTCATCATCCTGGGCGCGGCGGGCCGCGATTTCCATAACTTCAACACGGTTTTTCGGGACAATGAACGCTACGATGTGGTGGCCTTCACGGCAACTCAGATTCCCGACATTGACGGACGCAAGTATCCGGCTCAACTGGCCGGCAAGCTCTATCCCGAAGGCATTCCCATCCTGGATGAAAAAGAGATGGAGACGATCATCGCCAAGCACGACGTGGAACTGGCCGTGTTTTCGTACAGCGATGTGACCCATGAGACCGTCATGCATCTGGCCAGCCGGGTTATCGCCGCCGGTGCCGACTACATGCTGCTGGGCACCAGGGAAACCTGCATTCCTTCGACCAAGCCTGTCTTGAGCATCTGCGCCGTGCGCACCGGCGTTGGCAAAAGCCAGACCACTCGCTACGTGGTCAAGGCCTTGCAGGCGATGGGCAAGAAAGTCGTGGCCATCCGTCATCCCATGCCTTACGGCGATCTGGTCAAGCAAGAGGTTCAGCGTTACGGCGAATTGGCCGATCTGGACAAACATGAATGCACCATCGAAGAGCGAGAAGAATACGAGCCCCACATCGAAAACGACGTGGTGGTTTATGCGGGCGTGGACTACGAGAAGATCCTGCGCCAGGCCGAGCAGGAAGCCGACGTGATCATCTGGGACGGTGGCAACAACGACCTGCCCTTCTACAAATCAGATTTCAAAATCGTGCTGGTCGATCCCCACCGGCCCGGCCACGAGCTCATGTACCATCCGGGCGAGGCCAATCTGCGCATGGCCGATGTGGTGGTGGTCAACAAGGTCGACTCCGCCGATGCCGACAAGGTCGAACAAGTGGCGAAGACGGCTGCCGAATTGGCCCCCAAGGCCAAAATCATCAAGTGCGCTTCCCCCATCACCGTGGACGATCCTGAAGGAATCAAAGGGAAGAAGGTGCTGGTGGTCGAGGACGGACCCACCTTGACTCACGGCGGAATGGAATATGGTGCCGGCGTGCTGGCCGCCAAGGCCTTCGGTGCCGCCGAAATCGTGGATCCCAAGCCCCATGCGGTGGGCTCGATCGCCGATACTTTCGCCAAGTTCCCTCACTTGAAAAATCTTTTGCCTGCCATGGGTTACAGCGATCAGCAGCTTGCCGATCTCAAGGCCACGATTGCAGCTTGTGACTGCGACCTGGTGCTTTTGGGCACGCCCATCGACTTGACCCGCGTCATCGAGTTGGACAAGCCTTCCATGCGTGTCTACTACAAGCTGGAAGACAAGGGCTCCCCCACCCTGGCGGATTTGATCAAGGAAAAATTCGTCTGAGTCGCAGGGCTTCAGGACGGAGGATCTAACCATGACAGTCAGCCTCAAAGGCCGCAATCTGGTCTCTATCCACGATTTAAGCCGCGAGGAGTTCTTCCAGATCCTGGATACGGCCGACGAACTCAAGCGCAAGCAGAAGCGCAATGAGGAATACAGCCCCTTCAAGGGGAAAAATCTGGCCATGATCTTCCAGAAGCCCAGCCTGCGCACGCGGGTGAGCTTCGAAGCCGGCATGTATCGCTACGGCGGCCACGCCATTTACTTGGGGCCCGACGACATCAAATTGGGCAAACGAGAGACCACGGCGGACATCGCTCGCAACTTGTCTCGTTATGTCGAGGCCATCATGGCCCGCACTTTCTCCCACGCCCGCGTGGAGGAGCTGGCCAAACACGCCAGTGTGCCGGTCATCAACGGCTTGAGCGACAAACTGCATCCTTGCCAGATCCTCGCCGACTTGATGACCCTCCGCGAGAAAAAGGGCAAGCTGGACGGTCTGAAAATGGCCTTCCTGGGCGACGGCAACAACGTAGCCCACTCCATGCTCTACGGCTGCGCCAAAGCCGGCGTCCACCTCAGCCTGGCCGTACCCAAAGGCTACGAGCCCAACCCCGAAATCTTAGCCGAGGCCCGAGCCGACGCCGCAACCACCGGGGCGGAACTCGTAGTCACCCACGACCTCGCCGAGGCCGTAGACGGTGCCGACGCGCTCTACACGGACGTCTGGGCCAGCATGGGCCAAGAAGCCGAGGCCAAAAAGCGGCACGAAGACATGATGCCCTACCAACTAAACTCCAAGGCCCTGGCCAAAGCCAAACCCGACGCCATCGTGCTCCACTGCCTACCCGCCCACCGAGGCGAAGAAATCACCGACGAAGTCATCGAAGGCCCCCAAAGCAAAGTTTTCGACGAAGCCGAAAACCGCCTACACGCCCAAATGGCCGTCCTAGTCCAAGTCATCGGCTAGGGGGGACGTTGTTGCGTTATTCTCGTTGTTTTGATTTTGGGGAACCCTATGTTGGTTTAGGGGTTTGATCCGTCATCTAAAACGCCCAGCCGCCTACTATTCGCCTGGCACCTCGATTTGGGGCACCGCGATTTGGGCCCCCTTAGATGGGCGAAATAGGATACACTGGACCGACCCTTGGAAATCCAAGCAGCGGAGGTGTTGGGCATGCGAAGCGTACAGACTGCAATGATTTTGGTTTTCTGCGCCCTCTTTATGGGCAGCCCGAGCCAGGCTTTGGATGAAAAGACACTCACGCTCAGATCTGGCCTGGCCGCCAAGGCCTATGCTGAGAACACGCCCATCATGCTCAACATGGAGCTCCGCAACGAAGGGCATGAGACCATCCGTGTCCTGTCCCACGTCGCGACCCACGAGAAGCACTTAGACTGGTTCGAAGTTCGTATCGAGCCGCGCGATGACTGCGGCCTGCTGGAGGACTCGGACGAATCACGCACCATCCGCTTTACAGGTGACCGGGACAAGTCGGCCTCGGTGATCAAGACTTTGCGATACAACAACACCATCGTCCACCAGGTCAATCTCCAGACCTGGGCCTTGCGGCAAATCAACGGCAAGCGACTCATCCCTTACGGCTGCTACTGGCTGGAAGCGAGCTACCGGGTGGAAGGCGAAAAAGATGTCTGGAACGGCCACATCGCGTCCCCCCGCATTCCTTTCGATATCAAGAAGCGGCAAGATCCGGTTTATCGCCAACCCGAATGAAGGGGCCTTGCCAGTTCAGCCTCCAACTATTCGCCCCTCCAACTATTCGCCTGGCACCTCGACTTGCAGCACCTCGACTTGCAGCACCTCGATTTGCACCTGAAGAGCAATTTCCTTAACTTACCAATAGGTCCTGGCTATTTGAGAGAATCAACTTTAGGTCCAACAAGCCTCCAACTATTCGGCTGGCACCTCGATTTGGCAGCCTGTGTTATGATTCCACCCTCCCACTATGTGGCTGGCACCCTGAAGACGTGACGATTATGAGGATGAAAGCTATGAGATTTTCCAATGTGATGACCTGTCTCCTGGCCTCGTTGATGGTGATCGGATGTACGAACGGAGACGATTTGGACTGCATCGACACCGGATGCGTGCAGCCGCCAGCAAACATTTGCGCCGACGCCGACACCCTTAGGACTTACGACTCGCAGGGCTCCTGCGACCCGGACACCGACGCCTGCGTGTACGGACATAGCGATATTGTGTGCGATCAGGGTTGTTCCGAGGGGAGCTGCGATTCAATTGACCCTTGCGCGGGCGTGGTCTGTGATGAGCCGCCGGACAATCATTGCGTCGACGCGTTGACGCTTAGGATTTTCGAGACTTGGGGGGTTTGCGGGCAGGCCGACGGCATTTGTGACTATGGCTTTACTGATCGGGCCTGCACGACGGGATGTGAGGATGCTCGCTGCGTCGGCGAAGACTTGTGCGAGGGTGTCGTCTGTGACGATCCGCCCCCTGCCAGATGCCTTGATGACTCCACCGTCGAAGAATTCGATTCGGCTGGCACCTGCGAAGCGAGCAGCGGTCGTTGTGACTATGAGCGATCGGAGCGGACATGCCCCGACGGCTGTGTTCAGGGCGTCTGCCTCAGCCTGGGCGAGGACTACGCCCTGGTGATTCCGGCCGGCACGCGAGTATGCACTGACAAGCACTCGAGCTGGGACGTATTTGGCGCTTACCAGACCAGGATGCGGGTCACTTTCCGCGACGGTGTGGTTTCCTTGCCCAAAAACGAACCCTCCTTCGAGCGTGACTGGATAGCCTCGGTCGAGTTCGGGCCCGACCGTGTGCTCCTTGATCCACTAACTAGCGGATACTTCACGCTAACCTCCTTGGCCGACCGGGACGAGTACGAGTTCGTCCAGACCTTCTCGGACGGCAGCATGGCCTACACGCTCACTTACAAGGTCGAATTCGACCCGAGCGCCACGGATGATCGCTTGAGGGTCTTCGACGAGTTCTACCTCTCACCGCCGGTCACCTATCCGACTCAGACGATCGAACTCACCGTGGACCGTGAGGAATTTGAGCGCTGGTATTTTCTCACTTGCCGCCATGACCTCTACCTGCCCGTCCTCCACCGGGTCCAAACCGCTGATGGTGCCGAGCTTCTGCTGGAGGAACGCTACTACCCATCCGAGGACTGCATGTTTGCCTGTCCAACGGCCCTGGTGCGGGCGAGGTTTCAGTTGGGGCAGGAGGAACGCTTGCTCGAAGACCCTTTCCGTCTCGCCTTCGTCGACGGCCAGCACAACTGGTTCGATCGGTTCCTGCTGGTGTTCGACGACCCGGTCGAAGACATCCATGCCCTGCACTATTTTCCCAACGACAATCAGGCCCCGGAGAAAAAGGTCGACTATCTCGACGCCGAACTGAACGTGATGCGTCAAAGCCTGGTCACGAGCCATACCATCGTCGATTTATGGCCCACCTTCGACTCGGGAGCAGTGCCAGCCACCAACTGCACGGAGTACTGCCGCGACCACGTAGGGTTGGCGGAAGGATGCGAGGCCTTCTGCATCGTGGAGGGCCAAACACTAGCCGGCCGATGTTTTCCAACACAGCAATGGCCGACGACCGACGATTGGACCGCTCTTGCCACCTGCGATGAAGCCTTCGACGCTTGCGTCGGGGCTGGTCGGCCCTTCATCCAGTGCTGCTGCTCAAGAATCGCGAATTTCTAGATC
>JAFCZJ010000114.1 GCA_019314375.1 Deltaproteobacteria bacterium
CCTGCGATACAGTCCTCCGGGGAAGGGCTTCTATCTTGAGTTCTTCACCCGCTTTGCCGCGGAGAAGACGCGTTTGCACCCAAGCGATCTTGTCGATCTGCGTATCTGCCAGGACCCGAATCATCTGGGTGACAGCTACGCGGATGCTGGATTGTCTTGTCCGGGGACGGGGGCCTGGGCAACGATCAATGTGCGCGGCGGCTATCGTTTTCATCGCAGCCTGCGTTTGGATTTGGCCGCCACAAACCTTGGCGATTTGCGGTACCGCTATCACGGCTCCGGCATAGACGCCCCGGGCATCGGGATCAGCATGTCTCTGTTGACTCAGTATTGAGTTCTTTCGACAAGCCCTTCTGGAGTTTTATAATCGGACTCGATATGTCCGATATGACTTGACATGTCCGATGGGGCTTGCCAGCATGCACAGGTCCAAACTTCCACAGCAAAGGAGAAAGAGATGAGGAGACTGGGAACGTTCATTGCGGCTCTGGCTTTGGTGGCCTTTATGGCACCTTTGGCCTCGGCCCAGGTCTTGGGTCCTTGCGGGACCAAAAAGGCCCAGAAGCCCAATGCGGCCGTGGCGGCTCAGCCTGCCGCGGGTCCGGCTGCATTGCTGGTCAGCCCCGTGCCCTTGCCGGGTCAGCAGGCGCCCAATTTTGAACTGGCTGCCGTTGTGGGCAAAAAGGTCAAGAACATCAAATTGTCTGATTACGATGGCAAATGGCGTGTGGTCTGCTTTTACCCGGCAGACTTCACATTTGTCTGACCGACTGAGCTGTCTGCGGTCGCAGACAAATACACCGAGTTGCAGAAATTGGGCGTGGAAGTTATCGCCATCAGCACCGATACCGTATTTTCGCACATCATGTTTAAGAAGAGCTCTCCGACTGTGAAGAACGTCAAGTACGCCCTGGCTTCCGACCCTTCAGGCGCCGTGTCCCGCGCCTATGGTGTTTGGCAACCGGGTTCGGGTTTGAACCAGCGTGGTCGTTTCATCATCAACCCCAAGGGAACCATCATGGCCGTTGAAGTTTTGACCGGTCCCGTGGGACGTAGCGTGGATGAGCTGATCCGCCAGATTCAAGCCATGAAGGCCGTTGCCAAGAACAAGGGCAAGGCCGCGCCCGCGGGTTGGACCCCCGGCAAGAAAATGATCACCACCCGTATCCCCGAGGACGTGGGTGTCTACTAGTAACTAGCAATTAGCAAAAAGAAAATGGATTCATAAGGCTGGCACTATCATTGGTGCCAGCCTATTTTTTTGGCGGGTAATTGTCCGACAGGGTTTTCATGAAGGAAACGAGTGCTTTTACTTCTTCGCGCGTTAGTTTCAGGTCGCCTAATTCTTCCGTGTTCATGTTGGCGCGAATCTCCGGGGCCGGCCAGCAATTGATGCCAGTTTTTGGTTTTTTGGTCTTCGCACAGTCCGGCAGTACATCCCGGGTGTTGTAGTAATCGACCACCAACTCCAAACTCTCGAACACGCCGTTGTGTCCGTAAACTTTCGTAAAGTCGGGACGGGGACGCAGATCGATATTGCGCAAGGTGGGCACCCGGTGCAGGCCCATGGCCTCCTCGGCCATCCAAGCGAAGGCGGGCATGAGTGCCAAGGTATTTCCGAGACCCCGGTCGATCCAATCTCCACCCTCCGGGTTAATGCTCTTCGGCATGCGATAGAAGGGATTTTTGGGGTTCTTGGGAAAGCCCAGATTATCGTAGGTGAAGTCGGTAAACAGCGGAGGGCTGCCGTCGGGGCCCGGGCGACTCGGATGACAGTCAGCGCATTTCCCCTTGCCCTCAAAGAGCTCGAGACCCTTTTTCTCCAAGGGGCTCAAGCGGACCTTGCCCGTCAGAAAACGATCATACTTGGAGCTGAAAGCGTTCATGGCGGGCGAGTGTTCGAAGGCAGCGATGGCCAGGGCCACGATCGCGAAGGCCATGTCCGGGTTTTTCCCGGAGGCCGCGCAGATGTCGGCGATGCCCCAATGGGCTTTGGCCTGGGCCTTGAAATCAGCCTTGTACTCGGCTGCACAAACCTTTGCCACCACGCTCGCCGCGTCGGGCAGATTTTGTTCCACCGGGTTGAGAAAGGGCCCCTGGGCTTGGTCCGCGGCCGGATTGCCCAGCATCCAGCCCGTGGCCCGGCCGTCCCAGAAATTACCACCGACGAATCCCTCTTCGCCCAGGTGCAGCTTGGGACTCAAGGTGGCGTAGGCCGAACTGGGGGGTTTGCGGTTGGAAAAACGACCCTTGGTGGCCCCTTCATAGATGCCGCTTGCCTGGTTGATCAACAGGTCCGGTCCGGACCAACCCACCTGGACACCGTGACAGCTCGCGCAGGATTGGCCCGCGGGTCTGGATAAATTTTCATCGAAGAAGATTTTTTGCCCGAGAGCCTGCAGGTCTTTTCTCGCGAGAAGCTGGACCGCGTTCGGCGGCTCGGAGGCCAAGAGGCCGACCGAGCTTGCGGCAAAGAGGGAAAAGGCAAAGATGGCCAAAAGAATACTGGGTTTTTTCATGGCGGCATCTTGGCACAATTTCGATTCGAGCAAAAGCGGAAGCGGTCTGATTGCGGCAACTTGTAGGCGACGCCGGGCTCGAGTATTCTTCGGCGAGGAGGTGCCCATGCCTTTGTCCGGCACATTCGACACCGTCGCCCTTTCTGAACTCTTGCAGTGGTTTCACCAGACTGGCAAATCCGGCACCCTGAGCATCTCGGTGGATATGGAGGACACCTACCTGTTGTTGATGGACGGCGACGTGGCCGCGGTGGGCTCCAGCGATCCCTTGCGACTCGACACCGGTCAGCTTTTGTTGGCCCGTGAGATGATCAGCGAGGCCCAGTTTACAGACGCCTTGCGCCAATCCGGCCCAAAGCAGACCGTGTCCGAATCGCTGGTGGCAAACGAGGCCATCAACAAGACCAGACTGCACCAGTTTCAGTCCGAGCATCTGTTCGAAATGGTGATGGATCTGTTTTTTGCCCCGCAGGGAAGCTTTCATTTCTCTCCCCGCAACTCGGCCTTGGGCTTGTTGGGCGCGCCTGAGATTTCCGAGAGCAATTTTTTCGTCCAGCCCATTTCCATTCAGGCCATCCTGATGGAGAGCATGAAACGGGTCGACGAGTGGAACCGAATTCGTCAGGTTTTCCCCAGCCCCCTGGTGGTGGTTCACGCCCTGCCTGAAGAGGGAGCCGCCGGGCCGGCCAATCCCATCGTGCGGAAACTCACATCCATCGGACAGCCCATCTCGGTGGGCGATCTTTGCCTGCGGGCAGGATTCAGTCGTTTCGAGGCCTACCGACAACTCTTCGAGGCCTTCGAGCAGAAGCGAATCAGCGTCGACCAGGTTCCCGATGGTTCATCAGGCCAAAATCAACTGGGACCGGTCAAAACGCTGCTCGAAAACGCGCGAGTGCTTATGGGTGAGGCGCAATATGACGAAGCGTGGGAGGTGCTGGCCACCGTGGCCAATCTCGAGCCCGAAAGTACGGAGACTCGAGATTTGCTATTGAAGGTCAAAGACGCCCAGCTGGAGCAGCTATACCAACTACTGCCTCCGCACCGCAGTCTGAAGTTGGAGATGAGCTTCGAAGAACTTTCAAAGACAGGGCTCAGCCGGCGGGAGAAATATCTGGCCGCCAGATTGAGTGGGCAGATGGACGTGGCCACCCTGGTGGTGGCGACTCCTTTGGGGGAGCTTGAAACCCTGCGTATCTTGCGCAAGTTGCTTCACGCCGACCTGGTCACATTTGTCGATTAGGCTAGCACCGCAACCCTGCGGGTGGCGGCACAAATGTTTCTTCTCATGTGCCATGTGTTTGTATGCTTGACTCAAATGGCAAGATCGTGCCTGCTCCAGAAATACTAGGTCCGCAGGCCCACCGCTTGCATTCTAAGTTCCACGTCGGCTAAGAAAAACAGGCAAAACAGGGCGTCCTCGCGGCTTGGGTCGGCGATGTCAACCGCCTTGCGGAAGCGCGAGAAATGCGGTCCATAGACGCCCAGCATCAGCAGCATCTCAACCGGATTCGCGTTGTTGGTCTCTGCTCCTTGAACGCATTGGTTGAGGATCTTGTTCGCAAGCTTGTTGCTGGTTTTGTACTCTCCGCGTTTCAGGGATTTCTCCATATCCAGAATCTGCTTGCGCGCTTCGCCCGCTGGCCAGAGCTTGGAGAAAGAAAGGCTTTCGGTGGCTCCTTTTTCCGGTTTGGCCTTGCTCTTGGCGGCCACGAGGTCCTTTTGCCTCTCGATCGCCGCCACAAGGCCGCTCTCCACGCTGGGGCTGACCACCGGCGCTGATTCGATCGTGGGCGTGCTGGGTGCGGGTTTGTCCTGATAGATTCCCTTGCGTTTCAGATCGCTGAGCACGAGTTTGGCGATGGTCTTGAGCGAGTCGAAAATTCCCTTGCCCGTCAGGGCACAGGTCTCAAAGTTTTGCAATGCTCGCGGGTTCAACTCCTTGTTCATTTGCTCGATCGACATCAAGTCCGGCAGGTCGCGCTTGTTGAACTGAAAGATCAGCGGAGTTTGTTCTATGTTCATGCCCTGGGCCTGCAAGTTTTCGCCCAGGTTTGCAAGGCTTTCGATGTTGGCGCCTCGTCTTGGGATCTGGGAATCGGCTACGAAGACCACGCCGTCACAACCCTGAAGCACGAGCTTGCGGGTGGCGTTGTAATGCACCTGCCCGGGCACGGTATACAGAGACATGCGAATGTTGAAGCCCTTGACTTTGGGTAGCTTGATGGGCAGGAAGTCAAAATACAAGGTGCGATCGATACCCGTGGCCAAGGAAACCAACTGACCGCGCAGCTCCGGCTTCAAGGTCCGGTGGATATGCTGCAGGCTCGTCGTCTTTCCGCAGAGTCCGGGCCCGTAATAGACAACCTTGATGCTGATCTCGCGCGTATGCAGGTTAATCGAAGACATTTCGTTCCTGTCACCACATCCCCGCCGCCTACAATACCCAAATCCCGCTGCTTTTCAAGCGAGGGTCGCGCTTGTCCAGATTTTTCCGGCTTGGGTTGATTGATTTGTTTCCCAAAATACGGGGACGGTCTTAGTTCAAAATACGGGAAAATACGGGGACGGTCTTAGTTTGTTAGTTTTTTTCTGGGAAATACAAGCCCTGCCACAAGCTGCGCAGGAAGTCCTCCCAATGCAGGTGCCGTACACCTGAAGGGAATCGCTTGTCTGTTTTATCCTGTGAAACCAGCAGAAGATGCTTCCATGTTTTCTCTTCGGCAATGGCTCTAAGTCCTTTGTGATCGCGCTCAGTCACTCGCCGTGAGGCTTTGACCTCGATGGCTGTATCGTCACCGATGATGAAGTCGACCTCCTGATTGTTTTTGGAACGCCAAAAACAAAATTCTTTTCGACAGCGCAGATAAGACAGGGCGGATCTGATTTCACAATACAGAAAGTGCTCAAAGGCTTTGCCGTAATCTCCCGAGTTCCTTTCGAGAGTGCTCATTTTTTTGAGTGAATGGACCAAACCTGGGTCAAAAAAGTAGAATTTGGCTGTCTGGATGGCCTTGCGTTTGACGGATTTGGTCCAAGGGGGAAGGTTTTGTCCCATCAGGGTGTCTTCAAGAAGTTGGTAATAGTCTCTAACGGTATTGGGAGCAACCTGAGCGTCGTTGCCTATCTTGGAGTAGTTGACCAGCTCGGCGTTGCTCTTGGCGGCCATGTCCAAGAAACGACTGTAGTTGGACAATTGCCTGACAAGTGCCTCTGCTTGGATTTCTTCTCTGAGGTAGGTGTCTGTGTAGGCATAGAGGTAGTCGGCCGGATCCTCCTCAAGATAGGCCGTGGGCAAACCTCCATAGAGCAGATATCGATCCAGGTCGAAAGAACCTGCATGTTGGATGATTTCATTCCAAGTCAGTCCAAAGAGTGAGGCCTTGTATGCTCGACCCGCCAAAAGGTTGACCCCGGTTCTTTTGAGTTTTCTGGCACTGCTGCCCGTCAGCAGAAATTTTTTCTGCTGCTCTTCGATGAGGCGATGCACCTCATTGAGCAATTCGGGTATTCGTTGAACCTCATCGATCACCACAAGGGAGTTCTTGATGTAGTTTTCCAGCTGAGAGGGATCGCGTTGCAGATCGAGGTAGACCTGTGAACGCAGAAGATCGATGGTGTCCACCTTGTTTTTATCCATTTGGCGAATGAGAAAACTTTTCCCAACGCCTCTGGGGCCGAAGAGAAAGTGCGATTTTTTGGAGAGCAGGGCTGAAGGATCGACGGTTCTTTTCATAGATATCTCGCTGCCTATTCGTGGATTATCTAGATAATCCACGAAATCGTCAGCGTCTGTCAAGAAATACGGTCTTAGTTTGTTAGTGGCATTTACGAATCGTTTTTTGATTCGTTAGTGCCACGTTATGCTGCTGCGTATTGCGCAGTGTTAGTTTTTCTAGAGTTTCCACTCTAAGTTTGTGTTGAAGAGCCAGGCCTCGGCGTTGTGGAGGCCGTCCACCACCGGATTGGCCTGGCTTCCTTCGACTTCTTTTTCCAGGTACTTCACCCAGGTCAGGCCCAGGGTCAGGGCCAGTCCGTCGTCGCGTCCCCAATCCCGTCCCGTCATCCGCTCAAGCATGGGCACCAGTTGGATGCGGGTACCGCCCGCCAGGCCCAGTCTCAGTCGGTCCAGGCCGGGCCGGAAGGTGATCGCCGCCGGGTTCCAAAAAGATGATGGTGTGGAACTGGTTCTTTGGGTTGAACTCAAAGCCAAGGCTTCGGCTTGTGAATTGATTTGGCACCTGCACGATGTGGTTCATAACAAAGCCCTCGCCAAGTTTAGCTCGCCTTGCGGTTGCGATGGAAAGTCCATCAACGCGACTTTGGATCAAGCGGTTCGGAGGCTTGCCACGCCAGGCAAGTGAAAAAAGATTACGGTGACGGCCTCTGGTCAGGCGCTTCTCCTCTGGCTTTTTTGAGTGCCTCCTCTGCCGCGTTCATGATTACGTGTGAGGAGTTGGTCGCCCCGGTCACCGCGTCGACCGAAGTGGATTGTTGCTCGATGATTCGGATGAGAACATCCACATCCGCCCGGTGCCCGATCCAGGACCCGCCATGTTCCAGCAGTTCCACGTCCACGATTCTCCGGTCCTTGATCGTCACCAGCACGTGGGCGATGTTGGGGAAATGGTAGAACTCTCCATCGTAGACTCCGTCGATCAGCTCCCCCTGTACAACCTTGCGGCCCAGCCGATCCGTAACGCAGCTTGCCTGAAAAACAATGAGCAATAGCGCGAAGGTTTTTATCAGGGTCATGAGGGCCTGCACGGGACGTCAATCAATGTTTGCAGTCGTTGGCTCAATCGCGTGGCGCGTTTTTGTACCCGGTTGTTGGCGATGGCGCGGCGCATGGCTTGGCGGCTGCCCACGATGACGACGAGGCGCTCGGCTCGGGTGACGGCTGTGTAGAGGAGGTTGCGCTGTAGCATGATGTGGTGCTGGTCGTGCAAGGCGATCACGACGGCCGGGTATTCGGAGCCCTGGGCTTTGTGGATGGTGGTGGCGTAAGCGGTGACCAGTTCGTCCAGTTGGACGGCCTTGTAGCGCACAAGGGATCCGTCCATGCGCACCAGCAGTTCGCCGCTCTTGGCCTCCACGCCGTGTACCCGGCCGAGATCTCCGTTGAAGACCTCCAGGTCGTAGTTGTTTCGGATTTGCATGACCTTGTCGCCCACGCGGAACTCTCGACCGCCGCATTTGACGGGGCGACCCGCGGGGTTGAGCCTGGCCTGCAACTCGCGATTGAGGCGCTCGGTGCCCAAAGAGCCCTTGTGCATGGGGCAGAGCACCTGGACTTGCTCGATGGGGTCCAGGTCGAATCGCTTGGGGATGCGCTCGGCCACGATGTGTTTGATGGTCTCGATGGCTTGTTCCGGATCCTTCCGTTCCACGAAATGGAAATCGCTGAGGTCCTCGCCCGACTCGGTCGGCATGGGCGCTTCGCCCGCCAACATGCGATGCGCGTTGGTCACGATTTGACTTTGGGAGGCCTGGCGAAAGATCTCGTGTAAGGCCACCACGGGCAGACGCTCGGAGCGGATGAGATCGCGGAGCACCTGCCCCGGTCCCACGCTGGGTAATTGGTCGGCGTCACCCACCAGGACCAGGCGGCAGCTTTCAGGCAAGGCGTCCAGGAGGCTTGCAAAGAGGGAGATGTCGACCATGGACAGTTCGTCGACGATCAAGGCATCGACATCGAGGGGATTGTCTGCGTTGTGGACAAATCCCATGTGAAGCGGATCGAATCGAAGCAGGCGATGGATGGTTGAGGCTTGCCTGCCGGTGGCCTGGGCCATGCGCTTGGCGGCTCGACCCGTGGGTGCACAGAGGTGGATGCTCAGTTGGCTTTGTTCCAGCATGTGGATGATGGCCCTGAGCACCGTCGTCTTGCCCGTGCCGGGACCGCCGGTGATAATTAATAGTTTCTCGGTCAGAGAGCGAATGACGGTCTCGCGCTGGGCCTCGGCCAGGTGGATGCCTTCTTTCTGTTCAAAGCGGGCAATCTGTTTGTCGGTATCTTCTGGGGCGGTCTGGCTTTCGCCCCGCAGAAGGGCCGTCAGCGCCTCCGCCGATCGGGTTTCCGCGCGATGCAGCCTGTGCAAAAAAACCAGGGGGTGTTCGTCGTCGGGTCGCTCGATGACGCAGCCGCCTCGTTCGCCCAAGCGATCGATTGCGGCCTCGCAGGCAGCGGCGGGCACTTGCAGCACGGTGGCCGTTCGGGCCGCAAGTTCGCCCAGGTGGCAATAGGTGTGGCCTTCGCCGGCCAGGCTGTCCAGCAAATGCAGAAGACCTGCTTCGATGCGCTCTGGTGCGTCGGGGGCTATGCCCAAGGAGCGAGCCACCCGATCCGCGCTTAGAAATCCAATGCCGTCGATGTCTCTGGCCAGGCGGAAGGGGTCTTTTTGCAGCAAGGTCATGGTGCGGTGGCCATAGGCTTTGTGGATCTTGACCGCCATGCCTGGCGAAACGCCATGACTGTGCAAGAAGATCATGACTTCCTTGACGGCTCGTTGTTGCTGCCAAGCCTCGTGGATGGCCTCGGCGCGTTTGGGGCCGATGCCGTCCACTTCCCGGATGCGCTCGGGGCTTTCTTCGAGCACGTTTAATGCCTGGTCGCCGAAGTGGTCCAGGATGCGACCCGCCATGGTTTTGCCCACGCCGGGCACCAGGCCCGAGGCCAGGTAGCGCGCCACCCCGTCCTGCGTGCTGGGCAGCACCGGGTAGTAGCCTTCGAAACGGAACTGCCGCCCGAAACGGGGATCGTCGACCCAGCGGCCCAGCATGCGCAGGTGCTCGCCCGCTTCAATGCCCGCCAGGACGCCCACGGCCGTGATCTTTCCGTGTGGTTCGGCGTTCAACTGCAGCACGGACCAGCCCGATTCCTCGTTTTGATAAAGCAATCGCAGCAACTCGCCTTGCAGGCTTTCGAGTTCCTGCTCAACTTGAGGGGGCTTGGTCAGCGGCAGGCTCGCAGGTTGTCGAAGATGATGGCATCGCGGTTGGCGTATTCGATGCGACCATAGGAAATGTAGCTGGTGTCGGTGGGCAGGGCGAAGGCATCGGACCATGCGTAGTTTTGGCCCTGCTGGCTCTGCCAAAGTCGATGCACCGCGCCGTCCGGACGCAGGACGTCGATGAAGAAAGCGAAATGCTCGACGGTGTAGAGATAGCTGCCCGAACCCATGTAGCCGGTGAACAGATAGTTGAAGCCCGTCTGCCAAGTGCCGTCGTCGTTGGGCCGGCCGAAGATCCAGCGCTGGCCCGAACTCGCGTCGCTGTGGTCCTGATAGGCCACGTACATGCCTGTGTTCAGTACTTCGCCGTCGTTTTCGCCGATCCACAGGGTTGCTTCCAGCCAGCGAAAGGGGATGCCGTAGTGGCCTTCGTAGCCGTCGCCCAAGCCCTGCAGAGCAAACTCGCAGTATGTGGCGTCGAATGGCTCGGCGATTTCGTAGTCGGGGCATTCGGCGGCTCCGCCGTAACGATCTTCCCACTGTTCATAATCGGCGCAGGGATCGCTCGCCAAAGACGGGGCCAGCTCGAAGTGATAGTTTTGCCCAAAGTTTGAGTCGTAGACTTCGCAGCCGTCGGTGCTGGTTGCCAAAAACCAGAGGCTTATGGCCTGGGCCTCTTCGGGTAGCTCCAGGAGCAGGGGCCATGAATAAGTCCGGCTGTTTTCTCCCTCGTCCTCGATGGCCACGCCCACCACGGAGCCCGAAAGCAAGGGCCCGTCCTCATCCACCTGCACGAAGGCGGTGATGTCCCAGTCCGCGTCTTCGTTGCAGTCCGGCAAGCGGGCCAGCTCATAGTGGATGGCCAGTTGGCCGCCCGCCCGCAAGACGCTGAGGGGATACTCACTCCAGTCGGCGCCGAAATGGAGCGCGCTTGTTTGGGCCCGGTGGGTGCAGATGCCCGGGTCCAGACTGAGGGAGAAGCCCTGGCCACCACGGGCCAGGTAGTTGTCGAAATCGCCCGGGTTGCGATTGTGGTCGAAGACCCGTGTCCCGTCGGCTTTTTGGATGAAGGGGATGAACTCGAGGGTCGAGGCCATGAGGGTGTCAAAATCCGTGTCCGGGCCGGGCAGGTGGGCGTCCAAGCGAAAAGTGTAGCGCAGGAAACCGGGCCCCCCGGGGCCTTCGGGTTGGGCTTGCACTTGCCACCACTCGGCCTCGCCTTGCAGATGGTAGAGTACGGCGACTGTGGTTTCAGGATTGAGGTCCTCGCTGGCCACGTCCAAGCTGCCCTCCCAGACGAAGTGACAGCCTTCCTCGTCGCAGGCCTGCAAGAACTCGCCATCATCGCCCCAGAGTCGGTGGAGGTAGCGCATCACCAGACCGCATTCGCGATCGGCCTCGTCCGTGGAGTCGGTCTGGCCGATGGCGGGGGCTTCGGCGGCGGTGCTTTGGGTGACCAACTCGGGTTCACGGTCCGGCGCGGGCCGGTTGCAGGCGGCCGGCAAGAGCAGCCCGGCAAACATCCCCAGCCAGAGTGACAGGCCAAGTGCGTGATTGAGTCGATTCGTCATCTTGAGGACCTTTTTGTTGTGTTCAATCGTGGCAAAGTATCGTACATGTGAGCACACTTCGCAAGGCGAATTGAGAGGAGCCCATGGCCCACGAGTTTATTTATACGGTGCAGCATTTGCGCAAAGTCGTCCACGGTGATCGGGAGATCATCAAGGACATGTCCTTGTCTTTTCTGCCGGGTGCCAAGATCGGCGTCATCGGCGGCAATGGCTCCGGCAAGAGTAGCCTCTTGCGTATTCTGGCTGAAGAGGACAAGTCCTTCGATGGCGAGATTTGGCATCCCGCGGGCATCAAGATCGGCTATCTGCCCCAGGAGCCCGAGCTGAATTTGGAAAAAGACGTGCGCGGCAACGTGATGGAGGCCATGGGTGAAAGCATGGCCTTGCTGGAACGCTTCGAGCAACTGACCGCCAGGTTGGGCGAGGAAATGCCCGCCGAGGAAATGGAAAAGGTCTTGGAGGAGTACGGCAAACTGCAAGACGCCATCGAGAGCGCCGGTGCCTGGGATTTGGATCGCGGCCTGGATATCGCCATGGATGCTTTGCGTCTGCCCCCGGGCGACGCCGACGTGAGCAAGCTTTCGGGTGGGGAACAGCGACGCGTGGCGCTGTGCAAGGTCTTGTTGCAGCAGCCGGACCTGCTCTTGCTGGACGAGCCCACCAATCATTTGGATGCGGAGAGCGTGGCCTGGTTGGAGCGGCACCTGGAAAATTTCCCGGGCACGGTCATCGCCGTGACCCACGATCGTTATTTTTTGGACAACGTGGCCGGCTGGATCTTGGAGATGGACCGGGGCGTGGGTCATCCCTTCAAGGGCAACTACTCGGGTTGGCTGGAGCAAAAACGCCAGCGTCTGGAAAACGAAGACAAGACCTCTTCGGCCCGGGCCAAGACCTTGGGCCGCGAGTTGGAATGGGTGCGCTCTTCCGTCAAGGCCAGACAGGCCAAGAGCAAGGCCCGCGTGAAGGCCTACGAAGAGCTTCTGGCCGTGCAAGAGGCCGAGGGCGGCAGCAGGGGGAAATTGGAATTGGTCATCCCGCCCGGGCCGCGCCTGGGCGACAAGGTGGTGGAGGCCGAGGGCCTGTGCAAGGGCTATGGCGATCGTCTGCTCATCGACAAGCTGGATTTCCGGCTGCCGCCGGGTGGCATCGTGGGCATCATCGGCGGCAACGGCGCGGGCAAGACCACGCTGTTTCGGATGATCGCGGGCCTGGAAAAACTCGACGCCGGTACTTTGAGTCTGGGCGAGACCGTGGTCCATGCCTACCTGGACCAGAGCCGGGACACGCTCGACCCCGAACGCGCTGTTTGGGAAGAGATCGCCGACGGCAAGGAAACCATCGAGATTGGGCGCAGCAGCATCAAGTCCCGTGCCTATGTGGGGGCCTTTGGCTTCAAGGGTTCGGATCAGCAGAAGCGGGTGGGGGATATCTCCGGCGGCGAGCGCAACCGGGTGCATCTGGCCAAGCTGCTCAAATCCGGCGGCAACTTGCTCTTGCTCGATGAGCCCACCAACGATCTGGACGTGGACACCCTGCGAGCACTCGAAGAGGCCCTCCTGGCATTCGCCGGCTGCGCCGTCGTCATCAGCCACGATCGCTGGTTTCTGGATCGCATCGCCACCCACATCCTCGCCTTTGAAGGCGACAGTCAGGTGGTCTGGCTTGAGGGCAACTATCAAGTCTACGAAGCCGACCGTCGCCGTCGCCTCGGCGATGCGGCCGACCGGCCTCACCGCATGACTTACCGGAAGCTCATTAAGCCTTAATAACGTGCTATACTTATGGTTTGTGACTCTTTCGTGGAGACGCCTATGTTCAGAATCAGGCGATTGTGTCTTGTCATCCTGGCCATTGTGGCGGTTTTTGCATGCGCGCGTTATGGATTTGACGGCTCTGGGGAGTCGGCGCTGGTCTTTCCGGCCGACGAAGAGCCCGCCTTTGGTGGGGCCGAGCTCAACCAAATCGAAGTGGACGCCTTCGGTGCTCGCTTGTTGCGCTTGCCGGGCTTTGCGACCTTGGACGCGCGCCTGCCGGTGCCGGCGGCCGCGGGTTCGGCGGAGGCCTTGGGCAAGCGGTTTTACTTTGGCGGCGGCAACGAGGCTTTTCCCAGCCAGGGGGCATGCAACGATCGCTTTTTGGTTCTGGATCCGGACACGGGTTTGCTTAGCTCGTTGACCAACCTGCCGCTCCCAAAGCGGGGCATGGATGCCGTGGCCTGGCATGGCGAGATATTTTTCATGATGGGTTATGCTTCAGGGCAGTCGGATGCGGAAGAGCAGAAGATCTATGCTTACGATCCGCTGACTGGGCTCTTTTCGTACAAGGCTTCCTATCCCGATCAGGTTTATTACTTCAGCGCGGGCCTGGTGCCCTTCGGCGAAGGGGTGGCCGCGGTGGCCGTGGGGGGCTTAGGCTCAGGTCCCATCAAAGACGTGGTCCAGGCTTTTGACCTGAGCACGGGTGATACATGGGCTTTTGCCCAAGTCCTGCCGGAGAAAAACAATTTGATGGCCGGGGCCGTGGCGAACGACGTGTTTTACATTTTCGGCGGCACGGGCGACGAGGATCAGCCGCTGATAAACACCGTGGACCTCACGAAAAGCAGCATTTACGCAATCGAGGCCGATCCCATCCGCATCGAGCACATCGGCGACCTGGGCGCCCCCGTGGCGGCCGCCTGCGCCGTAAGGCAGGCCGACGGCAGCATCATGATCTTCGGCGGCGAGCGCTATGTGCCCGGCCGAGTGGCCGGTTACGGGCTTGAGGTGCTGGATCAGGTCATCCAGTTCGATCCGGCCGACTTCAGCCACAAGGTTTACGCCGAAACCCTGCCCGAGCCGCGCTCGGCCATGGCCTGTGCCGTAAACGACCGGGGGCAGGTTGTCTTGTTCGGCGGAGCAGACGGCGAACGGACCTCGCATGATCAGATCTGGGCCTTTGAGCCTTATGCCGAACTCGGCAGCGTGACCAGCCAACCCGTGGATTCGGGTTTCGCGGGCGTCCGTTGGTCCTGGCTCACCGCCGCCGCCGAGCTGCCCGAGACCTGCGGTCTCACCTTCAAGCTGCGCATGGCCGACAGCCAAGACGAATTGCAGTCTTCGACCTGGGTCGAGGTGCAGGTAGGAGAACTCGACCCTTCCTTGCCGCGTGGCCGCTATGTCCAATGGCAAGCCGAATTCACAAGCACCAACCCCCTGGCCACGCCGGTCTTAAACAAGGTGGCGCTGGTCTACGCGACGCAAGATTGATCCTCCCTTTTGATTTTTTAAAAAGTCGTCAAAATGCACATGGAAATTCCAAAAAGCGGGGCAAAATGGATTCACAGTATCCAAGGTGATCGAGAGTTATCTGCAAATTCTGGAGTTCGAAAAGGACTATCCCCAAGCCGAAAGAATTCTTTTGTACCGCGGCAAGGAGAGACTCCGGGTCGATGGGATTCATTGCCTACCGACCGAGGAATTTCTGCGGGCGCTTGTTCCCGATACCGGGGTTACTCCCCCGCGGGTCTAATCGGGGCAAGATTGATCGGAATGAGCGTGGACAAGGGGAAGGGGAGGCGTTATTATCCGCGGCGTCTCACCTGTCGCCGGGATGGTGGAATTGGTAGACACAAGGGACTTAAAATCCCTCGGCGCTGAGCGCTGTGCGAGTTCGATTCTCGCTCTCGGCATAAGCAAGCAGCTAGAAACATTGATTAATAATCGGTGTTCTGGCTGCTTCTTTTTTGCTTACCCAGATGAAACTATTCGCCTGAAACTATTCGCCTGGCACCCAGGACTGGCACCCAGGACTGGACGGGCGCTGAGCGCTGTGCGAGTTCGATTCTCGCTCTCGGCATAAGCAAGCAGCTAGAAGCATTGATTAATAATCGGTGTTCTGGCTGCTTCTTTTTTGCTTGCCTAGATGAAACTATTCGCCTGAAACTATTCGTCTGGCATCCAGGACTGCAGCAGGTGACTCATTCCCGAGAGTTTTCGCCACGCCAAGGATCTCCCGGCAGCCGTTCAACCAACATCGATGATAAAAATTGGTAGGCGGCCATTTGATCGTATGCGGTTCCAGGTGCAAGAAGGTCTCCGAGATCGGAGATGAAACGCGGTTCGAGTATTTTCCGGGCCAGGTTTTTCTCGTACTCGGCGCGAGACACTCGATGTCCCTCCTTCTCCATATATGCAAGAAATACGTCTACCAGATTTGCTGCGGAAACGTTTGCGTGGTGAAGCGCGTACCAGAGATCGAAGAGGTCGCGACCTTTTTTTCGCTGATACAGGGCTCTCAACTTGGTGGCCAGTATCTCTTCGAGACCGAAAGTTGTGATGTCAGCGGTGCCGGAGAACCATCTCGAATCCACTTTGAAGGGCCGGGTCTCATAACCGCGAACCGCAAAGTGTTCTTGCGTGTTGATCTCGATCTTCAATCTCATCGTCTGGGGTGGAGTGCCCCCGGATTTCAACCGGTAGATCAGCTTGACGCTGCCTTCACTGAAGTTGCGACGCGGATTTCCCATCCATGGATCCAGCACCGTGCGCAGGGAGTTGAGTGTCTCGCCGATTCGTTCACGGCGCACCTGGACAAGATCGATGTCCTCCGAGAAGCGGGGCGGAGGACAGATGTGTATTTTGTACAGCGCAGTCCCGCCGCGGAAGGCAAGGGCCTTCTGTATGGACGGCACACTGAATATCTCAACCAGCGCCCGGCTGATGATGAGATCCATCTCGACCTGAATATCGCGGGGCCAGGGTGCTAACCGTCTCCATTCGGTCAGGTAATCTCGGCTGATCATTGGTCCGGCTCCACTTCCGAATTTATCAGCAACCGCCAGCGGGTGTTTCGATGTGCCCGGTCAATCGAGGTCCCAGGCTGGAGTGGAACGTAGCGTGGGGAAAGTCGAGCAATCAGGGCTGCCAGTGGCCCGGTAGTTTCGAAGGCCTCGACCTTCTCCAGGAGGTAGCCGAGGCGCTGGAGCCAGGGTGTCTCTGCGATTCGAAGGGCCTGCCTGGCAAGGTTTTCCCCTTTGATTTTCTCATGGAGGTCCACGAGCACGGTCGCCACATGGTCGAGACCGCCGCAGTTCCTGGCAAAGGCGACCAGATCGATGGCGGTCGCTTCGGCTGAGGAGACGGATGCGGGGCCCCTTGGGGTGTCGATCGCTACCGTCGGTACAAGTTGAATCTGCTTGCGTTGGAAGAAGCGTGTCACCACCTTCCCGCATACAATTTTTGGCCTAACCTTGTCGGTGATGACCTGAAACACCTGTGGTCTTTGGTGGGCGGCTCCATGGAGTTCGGCTGCGCTCAGGAGGCCTACGTAGTAAGGCGCGCCCAGATGTTTCATCAAGGCAGGGACGAACTGCTCGGGGGGAAGACAGCCGATCGAACGGTACTCGGGTGCCACGATTAAGTGGAACCCACGATATGGGGTTGCAATAGCCCCTTGTGTTTTCAGCAACCTTAGACGAGCCTTGGTCGATGCGGGCGAAGATTTGAATGCCTTGGCCGCATCTTCGGTGGTGAAGAAGTACTGACCGCGTTCAGCCAGGCTGGTGATGAAAACCCTGCCGGTCAAAAGACCTCCTGCATTTCGTTGGTGAAAAATAGCCTTTAAGTTGTCTTTTGTCAAACAAAATGCAATTTCCAGCAACTGATGTGAATGGTTTTAAAGAGGCGCGTTATTCTGGCGGAATACGCGGAGAAGAACCAAGCAGCCAGAATCGTTGACCAAAAACTCAGCGAATTTGGCTGCTTCTTTTTTGCCCATTCTTGATGGACAGTCTCCTTGGTTGTGAAGGGTTGTTCGTGGTAAGGCTACTTCCTGGTCAAACGACACTTCTTCAAGAAAGGACGGAATGAAATGGATTTCACTCCTGAACAGCAAGCCATATTGATGGATGGAGAGCTGGGACAGAAAATCGACAATCCTGACTTGGAGACACTCAAGAAATACGTTGGCCAACCCTTGGCCTTTGCTGATCCGATCTCGGGCGTTGAGCGTCGCGGCATATTGGAACTCAATGAGGACTCGGGCGAAGTCCAATTCACCGGCCCGAACAAATGGGGTGGAGAGGACTCCACCAAGTGTGACCACTCGCAGATCCAGTGGGTCGTAGAACTCACCCAAAAGTAAGCATCAA
>JAFCZJ010000231.1 GCA_019314375.1 Deltaproteobacteria bacterium
CTCAACGTACCCTCCATGCCCCAAAGCAGACCCGTGGCACTATTGACCCGTTGGACCACGGGCTTATCGCCCACCGACTCAGGATCCAGGCCGAAAGCCATCCACTCGACCTCGCCCAACTGCCGCTCGTCGATGGCGTCTCGAAGAAAACTGACAAAGGCATTTGCGAACAACTGAAGGCCTGCCAGGTTCAGCCTGCCGCCCAGTTCCAGGCTGTGACTGCTGACGGGGGAGAGTCCATCGTTGGGCAGCTCGAACTTGCTGCCCGTGTCGCCCAACACGGTGGCCTCTTGAAGGTTGGGTGCCCGAAAGCCCTGGGAGAAGTTCAGATAGGCCATGAACTTCCGTTCGTGCAAGTACTTGACACCCGCCGTGCCCACCATGCCCGTGTGATCGAAATCCACGTCGCCCAGACCCGGCACCTCCGGCGCATGGGCCCTGAAGTGGCTGAGGCGCCCCCCCAGAGACGCCACCAGGGCCAGTTCACCCCTGCGCCAGAGGTCCCCTTCGGCCAGTACGAAGGCCCCCAAAGACAAGTAGCTGGAGCCATCGGAGAAGTTGCCCCGCCCGGCCTCGGCCCAGGTCCATGTCTCATCCGGCCCGGGACGATGCTCCTTTTTTCCAGAAAAGACCAAATCACCGTATGCCTCCAGACCTGTATTCAATCGCAGACGCCCCCGCCAAAATGCCATCTCTCCATGCGCCAGCAAACCCGGAGTCCAGACCGTGTCGCGGTAGACATCATGCTGCGTCATAAGACCGTGCGGCAATTCCAAGCCCTGGGGTACCAGGCCCAGGCAACGATCGGCGTCGCTGGCCCCGGGCGAATCGGGCATCAAGCAACGGTAGCTGTCCGCCACTTCATGCGTACGATGCAAAGACACGGCCAGCCGCAACTCGCGCAAGAACCCCGTCGGCCGAAATCGCAGGTCCAGCCAGAGCAAATCGTCGTCGTTGTCGTAGAAACGAAAACGCCCCTCGTAGATCCGGTCGACGCGCCCCGCCCTGCGCATACGGTTGCCCAAATAGTTCAACCCCAGTTCCCAGTTGTCGCCCAGACGCAGCCGGGCCCGGGCGCGCCAGGCACCCCGATCGTGGTCGCTTATGGCCTGTGTCTCACCCCCGCCGGCACGCAGGGTGTCAAACCGCCGAAAAACGCCGCCCACAAGCAGGCCGCCTTCGGGGCTGTTCCAAGCGCTCTCGGCCCAAAGGGCCGAAGACTGATCGTGACTCGCATAACGCATACCGCCCATGGCGCTCAAGCCAAATGCCTTGCGCCAGCCGAGGGGCATCACCTGGATCACCCCGCCCACGGCATCCGAGCCGTAAAGCACCGAGCCAGGCCCGAGCATGAGCTCCACTCGCCAGATGGAGGCGGGATCGATCTGCGCGAGATACTGGTTGGGCCCGGTGCGGAAGGTGGAGTTATTGAAACGGATGCCGTCGACGAGAATCAGGTTATCCGGCCCCACCATGCCTCGAAGAAAAGGAGACCCGGCACCGGCGTTTGTTCGCTGCATGAACACGCCGCTGGTTTCCAACAAAGCGTCCGGCAGACTCTGGGCCTGAATACGTAAAATATCTTCAGTCAGCAAAAGCTGCAAGGATCGATCGACATCAAAGGCCGGCTGCCCGCAGCGCAGTGCCGTGATGAGCATCACCTCACCGTCAAGCAGGGGACTTGGGCATTCAGCTTGCTCTGAAGTCTCCTGTTCGTTCTCATGCTCAGACTCTGATTCCTCTTCCGCCCAAGCCGGTGCTGGTGGCATCAAAGCCAGACCAAAAACCAAAAAGAAACGCAGCCAACGCATGCCCATCATACCTTCAAGTCCAGATCACCCGGTAGGTCAGGTGAAGCCGGGCCACCCCTGCTTTTGCTTCCATGGGTTCACTGGGAAGAAAATGCACATCCACCGACTTGGCACCGGCCAGCTTGAGGATAATCTCGGTGTACAGTTTCAATGAAACGCGCAGCCAGCTTTCCAGGGGGACGGGAATGCCCCTGAAGTGCGCCACCCGCTCGGCTTCAGCAATTCGCTCGACCTCCAGGTCGCAGAAATTAAACATCTGCGACATCATGATCGGCAAGCGATCCGCGACAAACCTGGGAGAGGTGAGCTTCAAAAGGAACTTGTAAATGCCGCCCGAATCCTGCTCCACCTGCCAAGTGGTTCGTTCGACAAGATAGTCTTCCAGCGACAAGTTCATGACTTTGGCTTCGTGGGCGATGAGTTTCGGCGCCAACAAGGCGTCGTACCAGAAGGCCGGCATAAACAATTGTCCGATGAAATCCGCCAAGGGTCCCGGGCCAATGGCTTCGACAAGGGCCTCCAATCCACCAGGCACCTTCTTCTTGAAAAACTTCTGCGTGCCCAGGTAGAGCGAGCCCTTGGCCCTGAAGGGACTTTCCCCGAAAGCAAACTCCGCTCCGGGAGGCAAGGAATCTGAGGTGGAAGTCATTGGCTCATGGCTCCTTGGACTTGAGTACCCAGTCTCCACCAAAATGCCGGCGTGGTCAAAGGCATGGTCAAGAATGAAGGTCTCTGTTATCCTTAGTCAAATTCAAAATAAGAAAGAGGGAAACCATGAAACGTCCTCTTCTATCTTTGCTCTTGGTCTCAATGTGTTCGTTCGGCTGCTCAAGCGGCAACGGCGACGATGGCATCGACACCCCGCTCGACCCGAACGTGGCTCCTGTTACGGTCGGCAACTGGTACCGGCCCACAACGGCCTCCACCTGGCAGTGGCAACTCAAAGAAAAACTCAATACGGATTATGACGTTGAGATCTTTGACATCGACCTTTTCGACATCGACGAGGCGCAGATCGCCTCCTTGCAGGAAGATGGCAAAAAAGTGATCTGCTACTTCTCGGCGGGGTCTTCCGAGGACTGGCGCAACGATTTCGATCAATTCAAGGAAGACGACATGGGTGGTCCCTTGGACGACTGGGAGGGAGAGCACTGGTTGGACATCCGCCTGCCCAACGTCCACGAAATCATGCTTTCCCGCCTGGATTTGGCCGTGCTAAAGGGTTGCGACGGTGTGGAACCCGATAACGTGGACGGGTACGCCAACGACACATGGTTCTCCCTCAACTACGATGATCAGCTGGCCTTCAACCGTTTCCTGTCCAACGCGGCCCACGAGCGCGGCCTTGCCGTGGGGCTGAAAAACGACGGGGGTCAGGTTAAGGATCTGGTCGACTACTATGACTTTGAGCTGAACGAGGAATGCCACCAGTTCGACGAATGCGAAGAACTTTCAGCCTTCAAGGAAAACGGAAAACCCATCTTGAACGCCGAGTACGCGGGATCCCTATCCGAAGCCCAGGCCATGGCCGAAACGATTTGTCCCGCGGCAATTGCCGCCGACATCCGCACCTTAATCCTGCCGCTCGATCTGGCCGATTCGTTCAGAATTTCCTGCGACGAGCAGTAGCCAAACTTCCTCTAAGGCTCCACCGGGATCTCCCCGACTCATAATAGTCACCAAAAAAAAACTATTTCTTCTTATCAGGGGCAGGACAGGCCTTTTGGAGTTTGTCGTTGAAGCAGAGGGTCTTCAGGTTGTCGGCACAGAGTTTTGGCCCGACGCCGGGGACTTTCATTAAAGTTTTCCAGTTTTGGAAATTCCAGACTTTCTTTTTGGCCTTGGTGGCTTTGATGCGCATGGCCTTGCGGTGGTCGACAATTTTCTTGGCCAGGGCCGGGCCCACGCCCTTGAGTTTTTCCAGATTCTTGGCGCTGGCTTTTTCCACGTCGATGCACTTGTCCGCGGCCAAAGAGGGGGCGGTCATGCCCCAGGCTGCCAAAAGTCCGAGAGCCAATACAAACACAAAGATTCGTTTCATGGTCTTGCCTCCTGTTGTCAATTGGGGGGATGATAGCGCCAAAGGAGCAACATGCCAAGACCAGGGAAGAAAGAGCGCCAGGCCACAATCATCACGATAGCGCTTGCTCTCTTCATGCTCCTGCTCGCTACGGGCTTTATCTTGGTGATTGAAAACCAGAATGAAATGGAGCCGCCTCCTTCCTTGTTCAACAAGCCAGCCCAGACGCCGCTCCCATCCACGGGTACAGGAAGCGTCGCTTTGCTCGAAACCGTCTCTGCGCGAATCGTCTTACGAAAAAAGGGGAACGCCGGCTTGCTGGGTTGGGACGAAATGAGCCTACGGACGGCCCCTGACCTGGCCCAAAATACTTGCGAGTCATGGAGACTGCAAAAGATGTTCGGGCTTGGCCCGAGATACGAAATCGAGCCAAACTCATGTTCCACAACGAGCCTTCCCGAACGCCCCAAGCTGCCCAAAAAATCCTGGCTGCTCGTCATGGAAGAGTCCACCGACCCACTGGAGTCCACCCTTCGCTCGCGTTCCACCTACATAAACATCGAGCATCAAGAAATGATGCTTTTTTTCGCGAGCCAATTGGAATGGCGGCGTGTCCGATACCATATAACGCCCGGCGAGGACGGGCCCTTGCTTCCCTTTCGGGCTTTCCAGTACAGACTGTACCCAGACGAAAAGAGCTGCCGATGGGCCCTGGCCAAGCTCGACCCGCCGGTCAAATTCATCGCGGAGGCCGAAAGCTCTTGGATTGAGCAAGCCATCGAAGATCAGAAGAAACGGGTGGCCTCGGTATGCAAGCCTGAAGGCAAGCCCTCGACCTGCAAAACCAGCAAGCAGGTGTTGAAATACCTGAAACGAAGACAGATGAGCCCGACTCGCCCCCAAAAAGTCGACCCACCTCGGTGTGAACCGGCGATGCCGTAGAAAGCCTATTCCCCGCATGCTATAAAAGCGCCCAAAGGAGCCACGTAAGATGTCCAAGGTACTTGTCACAGGCGGTGCGGGATTCATCGGCTCGCACTTGGTCGATCACCTCATCGAGCAACGCGGAGACGAAGTCGTCGTACTCGACGATCTTTCCGGCGGCTTTCGCGACAACGTGAATCCGCGAGCCGAGTTCGTCGAAGGCTCCATCGTGGATCACAAATTGGTAGACAGGCTCTTTGCGGATCACGCCTTCTCCACCGTTTATCACCTGGCTGCCTATGCCGCCGAGGGCCTGAGCCACTTCATCAAGCGCTTCAACCACACCAACAACCTCATCGGCTCGATCAACCTCATCAACGCCGCGGTCAACACCAGCGTGAACTGCTTCGTCTTCACTTCCTCCATCGCGGTCTACGGCGCGGGGCAAGTGCCGCTCACCGAAGACACCCTGCCCCAACCCGAGGACTCTTACGGCATCGCCAAGTACGCCGTGGAACAAGAACTGAAAGTCAGCCAGGAAATGTTCGGCCTGGACTACGTCATTTTTCGTCCGCACAATGTGTATGGGCCCAGACAAAATCTGGGTGATCGCTATCGCAACGTGGTGGGCATCTTCATGAATCGCTTGATGCAAAAAGAAGCGCTGCAGGTCTTCGGAGACGGAGAACAAATGCGGGCCTTCACCTGCATCGACGATGTGATCCCGGCCATGGCATCGGCTCCCGAAGTGCCCGCGGCACGCAACCAGGTCTTCAACGTCGGCGCCGATCAGCCTCACACGGTCAAAGACCTGGCCCAAGCGGTCATGCATGCGATGGACAAACAAGGCACCATCGAACACGTAGAAGCCCGCAACGAGGTCAAGCTGGCCTGGTCCGATCACAGCCGCCTGAAAGAGGCCTTCGGCCCCCAGCCTCAGACTCCTTTAAGCCAGGGGCTTTCGACCATGGCCGCCTGGGCGAAAACCCACGGCATTCGCTCAAGCCAAGACTTCGAACACATCGAAATCAAAAAAAACCTGCCGCCTTCCTGGCGCAAAGCCACAAAGGATTAAGTCCATGAAAGTTAACATCTTCGGGCTGGGTTACGTGGGTTCGGTCATGGCCGGTTGTTTGGCCAAGGCCGGGCACCAGGTGCTGGGCGTGGACGTGCAGACAGAACGGGTAGACCAGGTCAACCGCGGCGAAAGCCCGGTGGCCGAACCCGGCCTGGCCGAATATTTCGCTGAGGCCCACGCAGCCGGCACACTCAAAGCCACGAGAGACGTATCCCAAGCCATGGCCCACGGAAGCATCAGCTTTTTGTGCGTTGGCACGCCGTCGAAAGCCGACGGGTCCTTGGACACCTCGGCTGTGGAAAATGTATGTGAAGAGATCGGGCTTGCCTTGGCTGAGTCACCCGCAAAAGAGCCCCACACGGTGGTCATCCGCTCAACGGTCATGCCCGGCACCTTGAAGCGCTGCGAAGACAAATTGCGCAAGGCCACGGAGACAGAGCCCGGCCCGCGCTTTCGCCTGCTCATCAACCCGGAGTTCCTGCGGGAAGGCTCGGCGAAGGCTCGGCGGTGGCCGACTTCCACCAGCCTCCCTTCACCCTCCTGGGCTGCGATGATCCCTCCTGGGCCTCCCCCTTAAAGCGCCTTTACGATTTTCTCGATGCGCCCGTTCTGGTCTGCCCGGTGGGCGTGGCCGAAATCCACAAGGTCATCTGCAACGCCTGGCACGCCACCAAGGTATCCTTCGCCAACGAGGTGGGTCGCTTGTGCAAGGGCCTGGAGGTGGACTCGCAGCAGGTCATGGACCTGTTTGTGAAAGATGAAAAGCTCAACCTCTCGGCCTATTATCTTCGTCCCGGCTTCGCCTACGGTGGTTCCTGCCTGCCAAAAGACGTAAAGGCCCTGGGCTTTTTATCCCGGAAGCACAACATGGAACTGCCCGTGATGGAAAACCTGACCCGCTCCAACCGCAGACACATCAAGCTCGCCTGCGATCGCATCGAGGCAAGCACGGCCCGCCGCGTGGCCTTCTTGGGCATCAGCTTCAAGCCGGGCACCGAC
>JAFCZJ010000232.1 GCA_019314375.1 Deltaproteobacteria bacterium
GGGGCAACTGGCTCTGCGGGTGCCGCCGGCGCAGGTGCCGCCGGTGCGGATTCCGCCGCTGCGGGTGTCGTCGAGTCGACGGTCCCTTCTTCGGCTTGCGCCACGGTGGCTTCGGTCTTTTCTTCGGCTTGGGCCTCTTCTTTTTCACCGACCTCCTCTCCGTTCAAGGAGAGGGAAAACCCCGTGCTACAAGCGACCAGAGACAAAATTGGCAACAAAGCGATCAGCAACTTCCACTGTTTCATTTTTCCCTCGTTTCTCTAAGAATGGCTATCTAAACACCAGACGACGGACAAACATGGATTTTTCTGTGAAAATCCTCGCGCTTCTCAAAAATCAAGTTGATCACATATCGCATACAAGTAGGATGTGGACAACTTTGGTCCTACTGTTTCCTGGAGGGACAAAATGAAAAATCCACATACGACAATCCTTATGTTGTGCCTTGCGGTTCCACTCCTTTTTGCCAACTGTAGCAATGAATCCGTCGAGATCGCCGAGGGCGGCGAGGGAGAAGCTTGTTACGCCGATGGGACCTGCGAGCTGGGCTTGCTGTGTAACGACGCAGGGCTTTGCGAAAAAGAGGAAGAACCCGATTCTTTTTGAAAGCTACCCCCAGGAAGAAGCCATCCTGGACGGATCCCAGAACGAATTGGGCAGCACGGTCTATCTCAGACTTTACGGCGACTATTTGATCTTTCGACGAATGGAAATCCGCAACATGCCCCGGCAGGGCCTGTACATACAGGGCTGCCATAACGTAATTGACGGAGTGGCGGCCTGACCGGCATACAGATCGTGAGCCCTTACGAGGCCTATCCCTACGGTGAATACGGCTCATGGAACACCCTTCGAAACTGCATCACGCATCACAATTTCGACGAAGGCTTGGAAATCCCGGGCTTTGCCAACGGCGGCAACGCCGACGGGTTTTCCATTTCCAGCGGCGAGGGCAATGTCGTCACGCACTGCCTGGCCTACACCAACTCGGATGACGGATTCGACTGCTGGCGCTCCACCAACACCAGCTTTCTATACAGCCTGTCCTTCACCAACGGCGTGGCCGACGGCAACGGCAGCGGCTTCAAGGCGGGCGGTTTGGAACCAAGCATGGGCGCCGTGGTGGAGCATTGCATCGCCTACGGCAACACCAAAAGAGCCTTCACCTACAACAGCGGCGAAAACGTTCGCTTCTCTTACAACACCTCTCGATCACAACATCGCCGCGGGAGAAACAAATGCTCATTCTTCTTCCGGTATTTTTGACGACAACTCATGGGAAAGAGAGGGCGAAATAGCTTTCGTCAGCACAGATCCAAGCTCCCCCGACTTCCTGAGACCCACCCCGGGCGGAGGCTTTGAAGACATCGGTGCCCATGCCTCCTCTGGCGACTGAATTCAGGATCATCTGCCGGTTATCAATCACAAAATGATGGGCGATATGCTATAAGCCCACACGGCAACTTTGTGCTCAAACCCTGGAGGATTCATGCGCTTTTCTACTGTTATCATCGCTTTGTTTCTCGGCACCTATCTGTTGGCCTGTGGCGGGAGCGACGCCGACCTTACCCAGGGGATCCTGGGTGGACCCTGCTACGACGACGACACCTGCGACGGAAGCCTTGTCTGCAACGAAGATAAGATCTGCGTTCAAAACATGAGCGCCCCCTGTGAAGGCATCGTCTGTTCCAATCACGGCAGCTGCGCGGTGGCCGATGATCAGGCTGTCTGCGTTTGTAACGCGGGCTACCACGCCCAGGGCACCGATTGCCTGGCGGACGCGGATCCTTGCCTGGACGTAAGCTGCTCAAACCACGGCAGCTGCGCCGTGGCCGACGAGCTGGCCGTCTGCGTTTGTAACGCGGGCTATCATGCCGAGGCGCTGACTTGCGTCGCGGACGTCGATCCCTGCGCCGGGGAAAACTGCTCGGACCACGGTCTTTGCGTCTTGCTGGAAGGCGCGGCGGCCTGTCTTTGCGATGAGGACCATCACGCCCAGGGACTGAGCTGCCTGGCCGACGATGACCCCTGCCTGGATGTCGACTGCTCCGGCCACGGATTCTGCGCCGTGAGCAACGACACGGCCTTCTGCGTTTGCGACGAAGACTACAGGCACGAGGCCCTGAGCTGCATATTCGCCCGCCTGCCCCTGGCCACGGCAGAGGCCGTATCTTTCACCGACAGCGATGAAGACGCTGACTTCTTGGCCGGTCCCATCCTCATCACCCGTGCCCTGGATGAGACCACCCTCAGCCACTACAGCATCTATTGGTCCACCCCCGCGGGGGGAATCTTGGGCGACGCGCTGGCCGTGTACGCCAAGACGGGTTCGGATCTGGTGCACGCTCTGCCGATCAATACGCCGATCCCGAACGGTGCCAGCCGATTCCTGGTGCTGACCTCAAACGCTCAGGGCGAAATGACTGTCGGCGTTTTTGCTGAAATCAATGATTGGGGCAACGAAGAGCCGACGGTCACCATCCCCATCGGCGTCGAGGTCACGGGCTCTGGCTCGGCCATCGTCAACGGCTGGTATTACGAAGACGGGACGAATGATGGCCGCCCCAAATACAAGCACGAAAACGAAGACATGTGGCTGTTCTGGTACAATGATTCGAGAGCCTGGCTGATCTCGGACAACACCTCGCCCTCTGTGGCCGATAATTCTTTTCATTACATCGAATACACCTCTGCGTTCCATATCCCCGAGACCGATTGGGACAACGGCGACGAAGGTTCCGGCGACATCACGGTCATCCATCACCAGCCCATCACCGGCCTGCCTTATGTGGACCACGAACTCACGGCCCACTACGTCTACCATGACGCGGAGGGTGACCAGGAGGGCGACAGCCTGCGCACCTGGTACCGCTGCGAAGACGCAAGCGATCCGGGACAAGTCATCACCACCACCACGGGGGCTTACTCGCCGACCAGCCTTGATGCGAACAAGTACATCCGAGTGGAAATCACCCCGGTGGCCCAGACCGGATGGCAGACAGGCTCGTCGGTCTTGGCGGAAAAAGTCTTCGGTCCCGTCCGTCCCTTCCGCTCACTCGGCCTCATCACCAGCGCAGAGACCAAGGGCGGCCGCATTGTTTACAGCGCCATCGACGACATCTTGTATCTCTCCTGGGTGGATTACGACACCGGCGCCGCCGTGGAGGCCGGCAGCTACGATGGAAGCTTGACGAACTTGGGATTCATCGATGAGACCAAGGAGTCGGATGATGCACCCTGGATGGCCTTGGGCGCCAACGGCAAACCCGTGATCCTGTTTACAAACAGCACCGACGGGTACAAGGCCAGTGTGCATCGCTACGACGGCACGAGCTGGAGCGACCTGGGCGATGCCGATTTTTCGGCCTACGGCTCCAATTGCTACAGTCCACGGGTCGAAGTAGGCCCGGACGATCTGCCCGTCGTGATCTACCAGGGCGGCAGCATACAGCGCCCCCATGTCTCCAGGTACACCGGCAGTGGCTGGGAAGACTTGGGCCAGGTTTACGGCAGCAACACCGACCGTTATTCCATGGCCGTTGGCGCAGACAACATGCCCTTCACCACGGTCACCCATTCGAGCAGCATGTACGTGAAGAAATACAATGGCAGCACCTGGGATGATTGGACCGCGCCTTTCCAAACGAACTCCATGACGCTGACCATCGTCGACAGCAGCAAGGAACGACCCACCATCGCCGGCATCGTCGACGGGGCGGTCACCCTGTCTCGATGGGAGACAGATCAGTGGGTGGACTTAGGCGGCCCGACCTCAACCAGCGTGGACGCAATCAGCGCATTGGTCTACGATCAAAACGACAATCTCTACCTGGCCGTCGAGGAAAATCGCCAGTATATCCTGTATCGCTACGACGGCCTTTCGGCCTGGGAAGACCTCGGCATCATCGGCAAAGCGGACCCGTACCAGGTTATGTCGCTCGCCCTCGACGGCACCGGCCGAGCCTACGTTCTGTTCAGAGACCCCGAACAGGGCAACAAACTGCACTTCCTGGAATTTCACCAGTAGGGCTTCATCCCCTGGGCGATATGCTATAACCCCACACAGCAATTCCGCGCTCAAACCCTGGAGGATTCATGCGCTCTTTTTCTGTTGTAATCGTTTTGTTGCTCAGCACCTGCCTGTTTGCCTGTGGCGGGAGCGACGCCGACCTGACCTTGGGCATTCTGGGTGGACCCTGCTATGGCAACAACACCTGCGACGAGGAGCTGGTCTGCAACGCAGACAAAATCTGCGTTCAGGACATGAGCGATCCCTGTGAGGGCATCACCTGCTCAAACCACGGCAGCTGCGCGGTGGCCGATGATCAGGCCCTCTGCGTCTGTGAGGCAGGCTATCACGCCCAGGGCACCGATTGCCTGGCGGACGCGGATCCTTGCCTGGACGTAAGCTGCTCTGACCACGGCGACTGCGCCGTGGCCGACGAGCTGGCCGTCTGCGTCTGTGACGCTGGCTTTCATGCCGAGGCACTGACCTGTGTCGCGGACGTCGATCCCTGCGCTGGAGAAACCTGCTCGGACCATGGCGCATGCGCTTTGGCCGACGAACTGGCCGTCTGCGTCTGTGACGCGGGCTTTCATGCCGAAGCACTGACCTGTGTCGCGAACGTCGATCCCTGCGCCGGAGAAACTTGCTCGGACCACGGCAGTTGCGCGCTCCGCGACGGGACAGCCGCTTGTCTTTGCGATGAGGGCTACCACGCCCAGGGACTGAGCTGTCTGGCAGACGAAGATCCCTGCCTGGACGTAAACTGCTCGGACCATGGTCGCTGCGCTTTGGCCGACGAACTGGCCGTCTGCGTCTGTGACGCGGGCTTTCATGCCGAGGCACTGACCTGTGTCGCGGACGTCGATCCCTGCGCCGGAGAAACCTGCTCGGACCACGGTCTTTGCGTGCTCAACGACGGTGCGGCCGTTTGTCTTTGCGACGAGGGTTACAGACGCGAGGCCCTGAGCTGCGTATTCAACGGCCCGCCCACGGCCACGGCGGAGGCCGTATCTTTTAGCGACTTCAATGGAGATACAGGCCGACTGCAAGGCGACATTCTCATCACCCGAGCAACGGACGAAAGCAGCATCAGCCGCTATCGCATTTACTGGTCCAACGACGCTGGCGGGATCCTGGGCGCCGCGCTGGCCGAGTACGCCAAGACGGGCTCGGATCTGCTGCACCCGCTGCCGGCCAATACGCCGGTCCCTGGCGGTGCCAGTCGTTTCTTGGTGCTGACCTCAAACGCACAGGGCGAAATGAATGACGGCGTTTTCGTAGACATCGTCGATTCGGATAACTGGGCGCCAACGGTCACCATCCTCTTGGGCATCGAGGTCACAGGCTCCGGCGTGGCCAGCGTCAACGGCTGGTATCGCGAAGACGGGGTGCATGACGGCCAGACCCAATACAAACACGAAAACGAAGACGTCTGGCTGTTCTGGTTCGGCATGGATGACGCCTGGGTGATCTCGGACGAGACCTCGATCTGGGATGCCTACGAGTCATATCATTACTACGACTACACCAGCCCGAGTCAGATCCCCGAGACCGGCTGGAGCAACGGGACTGATGGCCACGGCGACATCACGGTCATCCATCACCAAGCCATAACCGGCCTGCCTTATGTGGACCAAGGACTCACGGCCCACTACGTCTACCATGACGTGGAGGGTGACCAGGAGGGCGACAGCCGGTTCACTTGGTATCGCTGCGAAGACGCAAGCGATCCGGGACAAGTCATCACCACCACCACGGGCCCCTACACACTGACCAGCCTTGATGCGAACAAGTACATCAGGCTGAAAGTCACCCCGGTGGCCCAGACCGGATGGCAGACAGGCTCGTCGGTCTTGGCGGAAAAAGTCTTCGGTCCTGTCCGCCCCTTCAGGACCCTTGGTATCATCACCAGCCAAGAAACCATGGGCGGCCGCATTGTTTACAGCGCCATCGACGACATTTTGTATCTCTCCTGGGTGGACTACGCCACCCGGGCCGTGTCGACCGGTGCCTACGATGGGACTTTGACGAACCTGGGATTCATCGATGAGACCAAGGACTCGGATGGCGCCCCATGGATGACGGTGGGCGCGGACGGCAAGCCCGTGATCGTGTTTAAAAACAGCACCGACGGGCACAAGGCCAGTGTGCATCGTTATGACGGCACGAGCTGGAGCGATCTTGGCGACGCCAATTTTTCAGCCTACGGCTCCAATTGCTACGGTCCGCGGGTCGAAGTGGGCCCGGACGATCTGCCCGTCGTGATCTACCAGGGCGGCAACGTGCAGCGCCCCCATGTCTCCAAGTACACCGGCAGTGGCTGGGAAGACCTGGGCCAAATTTTCGGCAGCAACACCGGAAGTTATTCCATGGCCGTTGGCGCAGACAGCATGCCCTTCACCTCGGTCGGCTATTCAAGCAGCATGTACGTGAAGAAATACAACGGCAGCTCCTGGGATGATTGGACCGCGCCTTTCCAGACGGGCTCCAGGACGCTTACCATCGTCGACAGCAGCAAGGCGCGACCCACCATCGCCGGCATCGTCAGCGGGGCGGCCACCGTGTCTCGTTGGGAGACAAATCAATGGGTGGACTTAGGCGGCCCGACCTCGACCAGCGTGAACGCAATTAGCGCATTGGTCTACGATCAGGACGACAATCTCTACCTGGCCGTCGCGGAAGATGGCCTGTATGTCCTGTATCGCTACGATGGCCTTTCGACATGGGAGCAGCTCGGCGTCATCGGCATGGCAAGCTGGAATATGTCCCTCGCCATAGACGGCGCCGGCCGAGCCTACGTTCTGTTCAGAGACCCCGAACAGAGTAACAAACTTCACTTCCTGGAATTTCACCAGTAGGCGAGATTCATCCCCAGGCCGTCATCCCCAGGCCGTCATCCCCAGGCCGTCATCCCCAGGCCGTCATCCCCAGGCCGTCATCCCCAGGCCGTCATCCCCAGATGTTTCTGCTGGGGATCCAGGTATTCAAAGTCTGGATTCCCGACAGAAGCCTTCGGGAATGACGGGGGTCACCCGGGGAATGACGGGGGTCACCCGAATGACGGGGGTCACCCGGGGTCACCCCTTTAGGCTTGAAAGTTCTACCGAGGAAGAGGATTATTCGACTGTTGTTATCCGGATTTCCGAAAAGATAAAAATTGGGAGATAAAATGATCAGAAAATCACTTCAAGCCCTATTGATGCTGAGCACCCTCTTCGCCTTTTTGGCCTGCGGCGGTGCCTCCGAGGAAGAATGCGATTTGTACTGCGGTGATCACGGCAGCTGCGAATTCGTTGAAGGCGAAGCCACCTGCGTTTGCCAAGCCGGTTACAAGGGCTACAACTGCGAGACCGAAATCGACCGGCGGCATCTGCACCGACGAGGTCAACGGGTATAGCTGCACATGCGCCAACGGCTACGAAGGCGACAACTGCGAAATCATCGCCGACGACTGCGCGAACAAGCCCTGCCAAAACGGCGGCACCTGTGTAGACGGGGCCAACTCCTATACCTGCGAATGCGCCGCGGGCTATGAGGGCACAAACTGCGAAACCAACATCGACGACTGCGCGGACACGCCCTGCCAAAATGGCGGTGCCTGCACGGACGGCGTTGATTCGTACAGCTGCGAATGCGCGACCGGCTTTGATGGCGACGACTGCGAGACCAACATTGACGACTGCACTGCCGAGCCCTGCCTGAATGGCGGCACCTGCTTAGACGGCGTCGATTCCTACACCTGCGAATGCTTGGCCAACTACGAAGGCGACCACTGCGAGATCCCCATCGACACCAACGACTGCCTGGACGAGCCCTGCCAAAACGGCGGCACCTGCATCGACGGCGTCAATACCTACACCTGCGACTGCATCAACGGCTACGAGGGCGACAACTGCGAGACCTGCATGGGTCTGATTGCCGACAGTGAATGCCTGCACCTGCGCATTTTCGTCTCGGACTGGCAAGGCGCTGGGGATTTTGGCGGCGTGGCCGGGGCTGACAGCATCTGCAACTCAGACGCCAATTCGCCGGACAACACCAAATTATACAAAGCCCTGCTGGGCCTGACCGGCGTCCGGGATCTGAACACCGACTGGCCCCTGGTAGCCGATGCCCCTTACTTCCGGGCCGATGGCCAAACCCTCATCGACACCACGACCGCCGAGGCGGTTTTCGCCTTCGATCTGACGAACAGCGTCTCAGACACCAGCCAGGAATGCTGGACCGGGCTGAGCAGCAACTTCAGTGCCGCCCTCAACCAATGCGGCGACTGGACCAACACCAGCGGTACAGCAAACATCGGCATCTCAAACCGCATCAACAGCGAAATCATCACCGCCTACGCCCAATTTTGCTCCCGCACCAACCTGCGCATGTACTGTGTGGAAAGCCCCTGCGAGGCCGGCCTTTTCTGGAGCGGCAGCGCCTGTGTCAGCGGCAACCCGCCAACGGCCACCATCCCCACGGGTATCGAGGTCACGGGCTCCAGCATGGCCATCGTCAACGGCTGGTATTACGAAGACGGCATGCATGATGGCCAGACCCAATACAAGCACGAAAGCGAAGACGTCTGGCTGTTCTGGTTAGATATGGAAGACGCCTGGGTGATCTCGGACGACACCTCGGCTTGGGATACCTGGGGTTCTTTTCATTACTACGACTACACCTCTGCGAATCAGATCCCCGAGACCGGCTGGGAAAACGGCAGCAATGTTTCAGGCGACATCACGGTCCTCCAGTACCAGGCCATGACCGGCACGCCCTATGTGGACCAGGAACTCACCGCCCACTACGTCTACCATGACCTGGATGGGGACCAGGAAGGCGAGACCCAGTTCACCTGGTATCGCTGCGACACCCCAAGCGATGCGGGACAAGTCATCGCCACCACAACCGGCCCCTACACGCTGACCAGCCTTGACGCGAACAAGTA
>JAFCZJ010000029.1 GCA_019314375.1 Deltaproteobacteria bacterium
ACGACCGACGATTGGACCGCTCTTGCCACCTGCGATGAAGCCTTCGACGCTTGCGTCGGGGCTGGTCGGCCCTTCATCCAGTGCTGCTGCTCAAGAATCGCGAATTTCTAGATCCCCACCCAGGCAGCCCTTCAAGACCCCCAACTATTCGCCTGGCACCCCGTTGGGCACCCCGTTGGGGCAGACTAACCCATGCAGCGGACATAGTCGCCGGAGAGCACGCGCAACTCGTCGATGAAGCAGGAGCCCTCGCCCCACTGCTCCAAATCCAGGCGCAGGACCGGCTGGGCCGGCGGCGCTCCCCCTCCCGGGCTGGAAGTTCCAGCCCATTCATCTGCATGATCTCCGAACCGAAGCCCGCGCCGACCGGCAGCTCCACCACGAGGGGATAGGATCCCTCCTCGCCCTCCACCTCAAGGGTGAAGCGCAGGCCAGCCTCGAGATCGCAGCGGATCATGAAGATCAGGTAATCCGAATATTCGGTGGCGGCCAGCAACACCCCGTCCAGTTCCACCAGAAGGCGGGCCCCCCCGCTGAGTTGGGCTCCATGCTCACCGGCGTGGTAGCTGGTGCTCCGCTCCACCTGTCCCGCCGCAAGCTCCCAGCCACAGGGCACCCCCTCGCACCAGGACTCGAAATCCTCGTGGAAGACCTCCGACTGGCCCCTGTCACAAGGACAGGCCGAAAGCAGCAGCAGACCCGACAGGGCCAGGGGCAAGGTCAACCATCTCATAATCGGTAGCCCACCTTTATCTCAAACACGGTGGCGGTCAAGCCCGTGTAGTCCAATTCATAGGGACCCACATCCCGGATCCATTGCAGGGGGAAGGCGATGTGCCCGTGAAGGGTCCAGTCCCCCAGCACCCCGCCCACCACCAGGCCGGGGCGAAATTCCACGATACGCCCCATCTCGTTCTCGCCCCGCATGCTCCAGATGAGCCCGCCGCCACCCACCGCTATGCGAATGCCCATCTCGAAATCACCCACATTGTGCCGGCCCATGAAGTTGCCTTGCACGAAGGCCATACCCAACAGGCGATGGAACTCGTAGCTCAGTTCGGGGGACAAGTCCGGGTTCAAGCGGATGCCGGAACTGTATCCGTCTGCGCTTCCCCCACTGTGGATGTGGTAGTCGAATTCGGCACCCAGCACCAGCCAGCCCAGCAATTCGCATTCCACCGTCAGATCGAAGATGGCGCCGAAGAGCGGCATCTCCATGCCCACAGCCTCGATCTGACGTTGCAGACTGCCCGGCTGGCCCGTGGCGTATGGAAAGAGGGACAAACCCGTGCCCAAGGAAAGGCGCAGCCCACCAAAGGTGGGCAGGTCTTCACCCGTCGCTTTGGCAGGAAGGCCACCCAGCAACAGGAAACAGATCAGACAGATGGGAGCCGTCGTTCTCATGCTGTTCCAGGATAGAACAATCCTCCCTTGCCGTCCACTCCCCAACTATTCGCCTGGCACCCCGTTGGGAGTCCCACTATTTAGCCGTTTTTCTTGGCCTTTTAGGAGGCGGCTGATGTTGCCTTTGTGGGTGAAGAGGGTTAAGGCGAAGAGGGTTGCTCCGAAGGCTGTGGCTTGGGTGGAGGCTCCGTGGAGGTGGAGACCGATGGGCATGGCGAGCATCATGGCCAGGGAGCCCGCTGAAGCGTAGCGGCTTGGGAGAGCCACCGCGAACCAGATGGCGCAGGATGAGAGGGCCACCAGCCAGTCCAGGCCGAGAAAGACGCCCAGGCTGTTGGCGATGCCCTTGCCTCCTTGGAATTTGTGAAAGAGGGGGAAGAGGTTGCCCAGGATCAAGCTCAGGCAGATCGCGTAGGGTTGCCAAGGGCCTTGGATGAAGGCAGTGGCGGCCAGGGCCACTCCTGCGCCTCTGCCGGCGTCTAAGAGTAGTACGGGGATGGCCCAGCGTAGTCCCATGGCGCGCATGACGTTTGATGCCCCGGGATTGCCCGAGCCCGAGGCGCGCAGCTCAGCGCTGCGACCTGCCAAGTGGGCCGCGGCCAGTGAGAAATTGACCGAGCCCAGCAAATAGGCCGCGATGACGGCCAAGGAGCTTGTCAGGACGGGATTCAGGGTTTTGCGTCTCCGGCGGGCTTCTTTTCTGCCTCGGCTTCAGGCTTTCGATCCTCGTCGGCTGTGGCTTCCAGATAATCCACCTTGACCATCTTGCCGAAATCGCCAAGCTGAGAAGCCACCTCGGCGGCCTTGCCCACGACCACAATGGCCATATTCTCCGGGTCTAAGTGCTTGGCTAAAGCCGCGTTGACCTCCGCCAAACTGGGTTTCACGAGTCTCTTTCGGTAGTTTTTCACCCGATCGGGCCCGAAGCCGTAAAAAACCGCGTCCAGGATGGCGTCACCCATGGCTCCAGGCGGTTGCAGCTTGACCGGATACGAGCCCGCCATGGCATTTTTGGCCTTGAGCAGCTCTTCTTCGGTCACGCCGTCCTTGCGGATGAGCTTGATTTCATCCAGCAACATCTTCAAGGTCTCGCCTGTCTCCGAGTTGCGAGTAAAGGTGTAGGCACCAATGGAGCCCGGCTCCAGTCCAGTGGAAACCCAGGAGCCCACGCCGTAGGTCTTGCCCCCTTTGGAGCGGATGCTCTTCATCATGCGCGAGGAGAACCCGCCACCGCCCAAAATCCAGTTGCCCAGCTTCAGGGAAAAATAGTCCGGATCCTTCAAGGCGATGCCTGCGTGACCCACAAACATGGTGGATTGGGTCAAATCCGGCTTGTCCACAAATCGCAACTTGCGGGCATCCTGCTTGCCTGGAGTCGCCGGCCAAGCAGGGACCTGGCCTTGGGCCTTCCAGGAGGCAAAGCTTTTTTCCAAATCCGCCAATACGGCTTTCGGGTCCACGTCGCCCGTCACCGCGATGATGCCACCATCAGGCCTGAAAGCAGCCTGATAAGCTTGCCGCAGGCCTTGGCTGTCCACGGCCTTGAGGCTGGCCAAGGTGGTCGGCCGGCCACGAGGGTGTCCATATCCGTAAATCAAGTAGTTCAGATGTTCTCGTGCCAAAGCGGTTGGCTGGTCGCGCAGCTTGCGCACCCCACCCTCGTACTGCGGTCGAATCTTGGCCAATTCCTCATCAGGAAAGCCGGGGTGCAAAAGCACGTCGGCGAAGAGATCCAATCCTTGGGTCCAATCAGCAGCCAGATATTGGCCAAAAAGGCCATAGCGTTCATCATCGGCATAGCCGGTCAACTGCGCGCCCAAACCGTCCACCGCCGCGGCGATCTGATCTGCCGTTCGCCTGGTCGTGCCCTGGGTAATCATGCCGGCCAGAAGCTCCGCCAATCCCGACTTGCCCTTCGGATCGAACTGCTTGCCACCACGGATTACGTAGTCGATATAGACCACCGGTTGCTCATGCCGCTCGATGACCAGCAGGGTCAATCCGTTAGCCAGTTTTTTCTGGGTCACCTTGGGAATCTGGATCGCCGCATCCGGCGGAATGCCAAGCTTGGTGAAGCGTTCGGCCGTGGGCCATGTGGCCAAATCGAGCTTGTCATTGGCCTTGGATTCAGCCTTGGCCTTGGCCTCGGGCTTGGCCTGGCCGCCCTCCGGCGGCAACAGGACCGCAAGGGTTAGATTGTCTTGCTTAAGATACTCAGCCACGACCCGCTTTACGTCCTCGGCCCCGATTTTGGCATAAGGATCAGCGCCCTCCAGAAAGGCCTTGTAGTCACCTTCCACCAACTCCGCATCGCCGATCTCGAATCCAAGACGCTGCATGGAGGTCAGCTTGAACTGGTATTCGGCGGTCAGCTGTTTTTTGGCCTTGGTCAGTTCGGCTGCCTTTGGGCCCTCTTTCCCCAGCTTGGCCACCTCGGCCAACAAGGCCGCTTCGACTAGTTCCGGCTTGTGTTTGGGCAGAAAGCCCGCGAAGATCAGAAACAAACCTGGGTCTCGCATGCGCTGATTCCAGGAGCCCGAGAAAACAGCCAGGCGCTTCTGACGCACCAGGGCCTGATGCAATCTGGAGCTCTTTCCCGAAGACAACATGCGATGGATGACTTCCAAGACCGCCATATCTGGATGGCGAGCCTCGGGCGTTTTGAAACCGCCGATGATGATGGGCAACTGGGTGGGCATGCGCAGGACTTCCCTCCGCATGCTTGTTTGAGGGGGCTCACGAAGCGTGGGTTCGCCCGCGGTCTTTCGCGCGGGCAGCACACCGAAGTGCTCTTTGGCCATGCCCATGACTTTTTCAAAGTTGGTATCGCCCACCACGATGAGCACTGCGTTGTTGGGGGCGTAATAACTATCGTAAAAAGCCTTGAGTTCCTTCAGGCCCAATCCGTCCAGATCTTCGATGGAGCCGCCTGGGGTCCAGTTATAAGGGTGCTTGGTGAAGGCCATCTCACGGAACTTGTTGAACAAAGCACCGACAGGGTCATTTTGAAAACGCATGCGAAGCTCTTCCTTGACCACCTCCCGTTCCTTCAAAAAGTGGCTTTCGTCAAGCTTCAAACGACCCATGCGCTCGGCTTCCAATTCCATGACCAGGCTCAAGTGGTCCGCGGGAACCGTATCGAAGTAGGCCGTGACGTCCTCGCTGGTGAAAGCGTTTTCCTGGCCGCCCACCGAATCCACGATGCGGGCGTGTTCCTCAGGGCCCACGTTCGCGGAACCCTTGAACATCATATGTTCCAGGAGGTGCGCCAGGCCGCGGATGCCCACCTTCTCGTTGCGACTGCCCACCCGATACCAAACCTGCAAGGTCACCACGGGCGCGGAATGATCCTCCAAGACCAGAACCTTGAGCCCATTATCCAGTTTGCCCTCAGTAATCCGCACCTTGCTGCTCCCTTCTGCAACAGTCCCCTTCGTGCCCAGATCCACGCCCTGGCCCTGATGCGCGCAAGCGCCCAAGTACAAAGCAAAGCCTGCCAGCAAAACGGGAATGCCTCTAAGAATTAACTTTCTTTTCATGGGTTTGGTCCTTTCGCTGCGGAGAAGCCTAGCATCCTTGAACCTGCTCAATCAACGCAAGCATTCAATCATCCTTGCCAAGCCAATCAATCAGGTCATACCATGTCCACGCTGACGCGATTCGTCAACCCAAGGCCCAGGAGCCAACATGTCAAGACCTCATTCAATGCGCCAAACCCTGATCGTTTGGCCTTTAGTCATATTGGCCGGATTCGGTCTTGCCTTATTCAACTGCTCCGATGACGACAAGAAGCCGAAAGAAGACACCTTGGTTAAGGCCCCAAAGGGTCCGGTCTTGCCGCCCCAAAGGATAGAGGCACCCCAGGATGTTCTTTTCTATGCCCTCATGGGCAATCCCCTGAATTTCGTCAAGCGATTAGAGGATCTGGCGAAGCAGACGGCCATGGTGCCGCCAGGGGCCCTTCTCGCCAAGCTCAATCAGGGACTTCTGAGCATGGGATTGAAGGACCCCCGGGCCGTCGAACTGTATCGGCCCGCAGGGATGGTGGTGCTCAACCCCCGCAAATTCAAGGTGCCCATGGTCATGGCCCTTTCGGTCAAATCCGAGCAAGCCATGCTGGATTCTCTAAAACCTGTCTGGACACACAAAGGAGCAAAAGAAGGAATCCACGAGTTCATCCGGCACGGCGTGAATACCTACGACGTGTTCAAAGGAGGGGCCAAGGCCTCAAGTGCCCAAGAACCCGAAAGCATGTTTTTGCGTTTTTCCAAGCGGGTGGTTTTTCTTTCGGTTGAACGCCCTGCCTTGCTCCTGGGTGGTCCCCTGCTTGAGGCCCAGTTGTCGGCGGGCGTGCCGGCCGATGGTCTGCAGATGGCTCTATTTGTGGACAAGACCCGCCGGGCTTATGGCATGGAATTGGCCGCCCTGCCCTTGTTGGCAAAAAGGCACTTCGAGTCGGAGATCTTGCAGCAGACCCAGGCCGGTAATGCCAAGGGCAGCTTGTGGATGATCGGCTGGATGATTGACAAGGCAGCGGCCCTGGTACAGCAAACCAGCCACTTGGCCGCGGCGGTGGATTTGCGAAAAAGCGAAGCCCGCCTGATGCTGGCCCTGGAACCCGAACCCGACTCCGTCATCTCACATTTCCTCAAAGCGCAAACGAAGCAACGATTGCGTCTGGACAGGGGACTTCCCCCCGAAGGATTTTTGGCTCTTGCGTTCAATGTGCAGTGGGATTCTGTCAAAAAAGACATGGTGTCTTTCGCCGGGGAAGCCAGAAAGCAGTTTGCCGGCGAAGAAGCCGACGAGGCCTTTCTTGAACTCGCCCGACAGATGATCGAGGTGCTCGGGGACGAGATGGCCATCATCGAGGACATCGATCCAAAAAATGGCCTAACGATGGTGCAATTGATGAGTGTGCGTGATGAGGTCCAAGCCAAAGCGGTTTTTGCCGAGGCCATGCTACTGGGCGGCAAGCTCCTGGTCGAAATGGACCCCCAAGTGTCCATGGGTGCCAGGCTCGAAGGACCCACGCCTCTTGCTGCCCACGATGGTGTAGAGCTCACGCGTTATGCCGTTCGCTTCGCCACCGATTCCCTGCCTCCCGCCCAGGCTCAGGTCATCAAGCAGATGTATGGCGGTGACCGCATCTCATTCGTCTTGGGCTTTGTCGACAAAACCCTGGTCTTGGCCATGGGCGCAAATGCACAAGCTCAGGCCCAGGCCGCCATCGATCGCCTGCGAGGGAAACAACCCGGTTTGGACCAGTCCCAACGCATGCGTTTGGCGGCTGGCGATATGGGCGCGGGTGCTTCAGGATATGTTCTATTGTCCGTGGCTGAGTCCATTACTTCTTCTGTTCGCTCCACGCTGATAGCCATGGGCCCCAAAGCGCCCAAACTCAATTTGCCTGAGAGCAAAAGCGCTTTTTTCATGCGTATGGATACCAAGGAAGGCCGCCTGCAAACTGCGCTCCGACTGCCGGCCCAACACCTTTGGGAAATCGGTCTTGTCTTTCAGAAGTTAGCGGAACTTTCAGTGGCCGGCGCGGGAGAAGCGACAACTAATCATCAGGCGCCGAAACCTGTTCAGCCTCAGTCTGCGGTTCCAAACCCGTGAAGGATTCCAAATCCCCGAACACTTTTTCGACCGGCACCCGTTCGCGGTAGCGATCGGTGAATCGGAAAGTCAGGGCCCTGAGTCGGGCAAGCAACTTTTCCCGAGAGGGCAAAGCATCCCGCCGAGAGCGTTCCACACTGGCTCTGATCAGAGCCTGAGCTGCCCTTGCGTGCAGGATGGTGGCGGCCGGAGAAAAAACCAGACGATCGCTTAGTGGCATGAGCCTGGCCTCCAGGAGGTCACCTTTCTCCAGACCGGCCAGGTGCCGCCGTTCGCTCACTTGCAGTTCTTCCAGACTGAACAAATCGACCAACAAAAGTCCATGCTCCTCGATGCGCAATATGGCAAAGAGAGAATGCAGGTTGGCCGCCAGACGCGCGCATTCCTCTCGCTGTGCCTGATCCCGCCCGGGCCTTGATGCGAAGATCTGCAAGGGGGTGTCCGGACCGCCATCCATCGGCCGATCATAAATATACCAATTGAGAAAGCAGCTCGTCAGCTTTTCGTAGGAAGGATCATCCTCTCGCACATCGCTGACCTGCTCGAAGAACTCCTGTCGGGCCTGTCGCACCTGGTCGGTGTGGGCGCCATCCGCAAATTCCTCTAAGATTTGGTCAAACATGGAATTGGGGTCCATGGGATCTCCTCACCAGTTCAGGCCGGCCTCGCGATAGACGGGTCGGCCCGCCAGCAAGGTTAGTATGACTTTGCCACGCATGGCCCGCCCTGCAAAGGCCGTATTTCGAGATCGGGAGAGAAAAGCGCCTGCATCCACGGTCCAGGAATGATTGGGATCGACCAGACAAAGGTCGGCCGGGGCTCCAGGGCGCAGTGCGACCGGTACGTCAAGAATTTTCGCAGGCCCCAAAGTCCACAATGCGACGGCCCGGCTTGCGTCCAAAAGTCCTTCCCTGACCATTTCCAAAGTCGCAGCCAAGGCAGTCTCGAGACCGATCACGCCGAAAGGTGCATGCTCAAAGCCCCGGCTCTTGGCCTTCTGGCTATGGGGTGCATGGTCGGTGGCCATGGCCTGGATGCCACCGTCGGCCAAAGCCTCCCTCAAGATCCGCCGCTCTGCGCGACCGCGAAGAGGAGGATTCATCTTCAACATGGGATCGGGACCGCCATCAGGCCCCCTTCCTTGGCTTGCCAGAACATCGTCCGCCGAGAGCAAAGCGTGATGTGGTGTGAGTTCCGCGCTCACGGCAAGCCCTGCTGCTCGGGCTCGTCGAACAGCGTTCAGTGCCCCACGGGTGCTCAGATGTTGGATATGAAGACGACCGCCAACGCGTTTTAGGCAGGAGAGGTCGCGCTCGACACGAAGCCCTTCGGCGGCCGCGGGCCAAGGAGGCAGCCCAAGTTGCCGCGCCACGGGACCCGCGCAAACCTGTCCGCCGGCGCTTACCTTGTGGTCCTCTGCATGCACCATGACCAACCGGCCGGTCGCCAATGCCTGCGCCAGCACATCTCGTCGTTCCGTACCTTGACCGTCGTCGCTCAAGGCCGTGGCACCGGCTTTGAACAAAGCATCATGATCGCTCGCCCCTTGCCCCCGAAGCCCCAAACTGAGAGAAGCCGCGACATGTACCCGCACCCGCGCCTCCCGGCGTATTACCTCCATGAGACGAGCAAGGGTTTTGGGATTATCCAAAACAGGCTTGGTGTTGGGCATACACACGATGCGGGTGAAGCCGCCCGCGGCCGCCGCCTGGGTTCCCGTGGCCACGCTCTCGGTCTTTGTGGCACCAGGTTGTCGAAGGTGAACATGAAGGTCGATCAGACCGGGCAATAACCATTTTCCATGAGCCGAAACGACCCGTCGTCCCCTCTCGTCGAGCTTGGCCCTGTCTGTCTTTCCGCCTGACCGTCGAATGGCTTCGACGCGACCATGCCCATCAACCCACAAGTCCCTGATGGCGTCCAAACCCTGTGCGGGATCGATGATTCTGGCACCGCAAATTTTCAGGGGCCGCATGTCCTTCTCCAAGCATTCGTTTCAGGAGATTTCTTTAATCTCGAATTGGAACCCAGTTTTTGCCGTCAAGGGTTTGAAGCGGACCTGGCGCACATATCGAATGCTGATTTCCACCCTTGTGCCTCGCCGAACTATGGAAATGTCCTCGGCGTCAATATCCAGGCCCAGGGTTTCGATCTCATCAAACAATGCTTGATAGATGTTATCAAAGGACTTGGCACCCTTTGCCCGCTTCACTTGGTGCTTGACCGCTTCTTCCAGCTTCCCATTGTCAATGTAGGCGGGCACGATCATCGCGGCCATGTATATACCGAAGGCTAAAATCGACGTCACGATGATAGTGCCTAGGGTTACCCTTCCGTTCCGACTTCTTAGCCAACCTAACGAATACTTGTGAACATGCGTTCCCATTGGACCAAATCCTCTCGATAGGACCACCAGATGAACTCGGCCCGGCCCTTGATCAATTCGGCCGGTACCGGGCCCCAGACCCGGCTATCCTGACTGTTATCCCGATTATCCCCCATGCAGAACACATGCCCCTCAGGTACTTTGTAAGGTCCGAAATCAGCCTGCTTGCAGAGATGCTCCTCGTAATCACATTCGGTCATGATGCGCAGGCAATCGCGATTGGACACACAACTTTTTCGCAAGATCAGGTGATGCATTTCCCCAAGGGTTTCAAAGAAGCTCCTCGTGGACACCCTGCCTCGAAAATGTCCTTCTTCGTTTAGATCATTGTATTCAAAAGCGCCATCGTCGACCAGGGGCATTTGTCGGCCATTAATATGTAGTTTGCCGCCCTTGACCTCCACTGTGTCCCCGGCCGTTGCAACCACTCGCTTGATATAATCTTCTTCCTCGTTCTTGGGTGTGATGAAGACGATGACATCTCCGGGTTCTGGCAAGGCCCAATTCAGGGCCACGGCCGGAATCCGGCTCTGCCCTATCTTCATGGGCAACAAGGGCAGCCGAATGCCATAGGCCATCTTGTTGACGAAGATATGGTCTCCTACCCGCAGCGAGGGAATCATGGATCCAGAAGGGATCTGAAAAGCCTCAATAACAAAGGCTCTGAGCAACAAAGCGATGATGACGGCCGCGCCGATGGACTCTACGTATTCCCGGGCGACGCTCTTTTTCATGTGTTGCAGGTCTTCTTCTATCAAATTCTCCAGACGCCGGCGCTCGTCCCTCAAGACCTGCCGTTCAATCGAAGCTTCCGCCAGCAAAGTACCCATGCCATCGATGGCGTGATGAATTCGTTTCTGCAAGCCCTCTTCGAGATGCTTCGATTTTCTTCTCAAAACCTTGCGCAGCCAGGTGACCAACAACCTGCAACTCTTTTTTTCCTGCCGAAGCAAGCTGCGATCCGATCGGTGGTTTTTGTCAATCCAATAGCCCAACCAATGCCCACCGCTGGAAAACACACCAACAAAAGCCAACATCGCCACCACGAAAACCCAAAATGTCATCGAAAAATTACGCAGCACAAAATAGGCTACAATCAGACCCAACAGCAGACCAAACCAACTCAGATGTTGGGACCAACATTTCATGTCATTGGCGGGGGCTGGATTAGCCATGTTCTATTTCTCGCTTAAAGTAATCAAGGGTTCTGGTTAAACCTGTCTCCAAATCGGTTTCCGGTCGCCAGTCCATAACTCGACCTGCCTTGGCCGGATCGATGCTGGAACGCCGCTGTTCGCCAGGTGCCGGGGGACCGTATTCTGGTGCATTCGGGATTTCCAAAAGCCTGGCCATGATTCGATGTAGGCCGTTGATGTCGGACTCGATGCCCGTGCCGATGTTGAACTTGCCCAGAATCTCTCGTTCAACGGCCAACCTGTTTGCCCTGGCCACGTCGCTTACATAGACAAAGTCCCGTGTCTGGCCGCCGTCTCCGTTGATGCGTGTGGCTTGTCCCTGAAGCATTTGACCCGCAAAGATAGCCACCACCCCCGCCTCTCCGTGGGGATCCTGCCTGGGGCCGTAGACGTTGGCATAGCGAAGAAGCGTGCAAGACGGCCCCCCTGAGCGGTCAAAGAGCTTCAGGTATTCTTCTGCGCACAACTTGGCTGTACCGTAAGGGCTGACCGGCGCGCAAACGTGCTCTTCCGTCGCAGGGAACTCACGTTGTTCGCCGTAGATGGCACCTCCGGTTGAAGAAAAAACAACCTGCCGGCAACCCGCCTGGCTGGCCGCCTGCAGCAAGCCCAGCGTACCCATCACGTTAATCCGCGCATCGAGTCCAGGATCGCTCACAGAACGGCGCACATCCACCTGGGCCGCCAAATGGGCAATCGCATCCGGCCGAAAAGCGATCACCTTGGCGGCGAAGGCCTCTTCCCGAATGTCTGCGACTTCGAATTCGACCCCCGAGGGCAGGTTCTTCTCGCGACCAGTGCTTAGGTTATCCAAGACCAAAACCTTGGCACCGGCATCCAAAAAAGTCTCCGCGACATGGGAGCCGATGAATCCCGCCCCGCCTGTCACCAATACCTTCACGATTGCTCCTTGAAAAACGCGATGGTGCGCGCCAGGCCTTCGTCCAAACCCACCGTGGGTTCCCATCCCAGCAAACTGCGTGCACGCCCGATATCAGGTTGTCTCACCTTGGGATCGTCCACCGGTAGGCCTTCGTGGTGCAGGTTGGATTTGGAGCCACACAGGGCGATGATTTTTTCCGCGAGCTCAAGGATGTTGTACTCGTTTGGGTTACCCAAGTTGACCGGATCGGAATCCGCACGATCCAGGGCGGCCAGAATCCCAGACACCATGTCGTCAATGTAGCAGAAGGAACGCGTCTGTTTGCCGTCGCCGTAGACCGTCAAATCCTGGCCGGCCAGCGCCTGGCAAATAAAATTGGGGACCACGCGGCCGTCCCCCGCCCGCATGCGCGGGCCGTAGGTATTGAAGATACGCACGATGCGGGTATCCACGCCATGACTTCGGTGGTAGGCCATGACCAGGGCTTCAGCAAAACGTTTGGCCTCGTCGTAGACACCTCTTGGGCCGATTGGGTTGACGTGGCCCCAATAGTCCTCCCGCTGGGGATGCACCTGAGGATCTCCGTAGACCTCACTGGTGGAGGCCAATAAGACCTTGGCGGCTTTTTCTTTGGCCAAGCCGAGAACCTTGTGTGTACCCAAGGCTCCCACCTTTAAAGTCTGGATGGGTAGTTTCAAATAATCCACGGGACTTGCTGGAGAGGCAAAATGCAGGATCGCGTCCAAAGGCCCCGGGATATGAATGAACTGGGTGACGTCCTGCTTCAGAAAAACAAAATCTCCCCGCCCAAAAAACGGTTCAATGTTGGACAGGCTTCCTGTGAGCAGGTTGTCGGCGCACAGCACCTGATGCCCATCGGCAAGCAAGCGTTCGCAAAGATGAGAGCCGATGAAGCCGGCTCCTCCGGTGACCAGAATGCGGCTCATCGTGAGTCCGTCGTCGCGAAATGAATCACTTTTTGCCGTCGACGAATGAAATCTGTCCAGGCAAAAGATCCTGATGCCTGTCCAGCACCAGATCGATGCCTTCCCGAATGTACTCGGCCACCGGAACCTTGGTTTTCTTGTTTAGTAGTTTGAGCTTCTCGTTTTGCTCTTGCGTGATGTAAACCGTGGTGGAAATCTTCTTGCGGGCCATCGTATTCCTCCGAAAGGGCAATCATCACCCAGTGACCACACCATACATGTCATTATATATATTGTCAACAAAGGACTGCTCCTTTAAGCCCATTAGCCAGAAGGACTTTTGTCTTGACTAGGGGCCAAGGCATCCTCATATACTCATTCGAGCAAGGATTTTTATCCAAGGGAGATCATCCGGTGAACAAGGGGCTGACCGAAGGTATAGGGATGTATGTTGCTTGGACCACCTTGGTCTTCATGGGGGCTTGTGCATCTGGACCTGATAAAGTGCCTGGCCCCGCAGGGGGAGCGTCGGTGGCGCCTCCACCGGTCGCCGAAGTCCGAGCTGTTTCAGGACAAGCCAAGCCTGGTGAGAAGGTTAAGAAATTCGACCTTAATCACGACAACAAACCTGACGTCTGGGCCTTTTACGGCATCATGACCCATCCGAACGACGAAACGCAGACCAAAGAGAGCCTGGCCCGCAAAGAATGGGACTTTAACTTTGATGGCAAGGTCGACATTCGCAGATACTACAACTTCCGCGGCGAAATCGTAAAAGACGAATTGGACCTTGATTTTGATGGCCGTTTTGATGTGACTTCGTTTTATCACCAGGGCGCAAAAATTCGGCAAGAGTTCGACTTCAATTTCGATTCCAAGCCGGACTATTGGAAATTCTTCGAGAAAAAACTCTTGGCGCGCTCAGAGCGGGACAGAGACTTCAACGGTCGAATTGACCGATGGGAATACTACAACCAGGGGAAACTGGAACGCGTGGCCTTGGATGAAGACGGGGATGGACAGATCGACAAATGGTTGCAGCAAAAATTGGACCCTTAGGAACCCGCTCACTTTCCGCAAAGCATGAACAGAGAATTCAACTTTAACTCCTGATTGAGGCGGGCCTTGTCAGATGCAGCAGCGGCCGCATCTGCATAATCCCCAACCCGCACCCGGTGGTAAGTCCCTTTACCCGGGACTTCACCGACAACGCTACGGACCTGCGAAAAACCCGCAGCCTGGAGCTTATCCATCAAATTCTTGGCCTGGAAAGCCTCCCGGAATGATGCCACCTGCAGGCAGTGTGTATTGACCGCTACTGATGATTTGCCCCCGGCGGGTTGGGGCTTGACGGGTTGGGGTTTTGGGGGTTTGGGCTTTTTGGGATCTTGCCGTGGTGAACTCAATGTTTTGGTAAAACTCAGATCATCAGCTTTGGCTGGCACCAGGCCCTGATCTCTAGCGTCGATTTGGCTTAAACGATCGGGCTTGGGCTTGTCGCTGTGGGCCGTCTGTCGCCCCACCATGACCCCGACAGCAAAGAGGCCGCCACCCATAATCAAAAGCGCCAGCCAGAAAAACGGGCGCCCCTCTTGTCCGTTTTGCACCATTCAGCCTTCCCCTCCCCCGTCCAAACTTTCCATGCGTTCAGGTGCGCCCACTCCGACCAAGGTCAGCGCATTTTTCAAGACCTGACGCAGAGCCAGCACCATCACCAAACGCGCCTGTACCTTGGCCGGGTCGGATCCCAAAATGGGATCCGACTTGCCGGTGGAGGTGTAATACGAATGGAAAGCGGCCACCAAATCCTGAAGGTAATACACCACCTGATGAGGTGCCTGGGCATCGGCGGCCTTGCTGACCATTTCTCCAAAGCCGGCCATACGCTTGAGCAGACCCATTTCTTCGGGACGGTCCAGGGGGCTCAGGTCGGTATTGAGGGCTTGTTCGATATTGGGAATCGGAATGCCCCGCTCGCCGGCCTTTGCCAAAATGCTGGAAAGCCGAGCGTGCCCATACTGGACATAAAAGACCGGATTCTCCAGCGTTCGGCGCTTGGCCAACTCCAAATCGAACTCCATCTGGCTATCTGAGCTGCGCACCAAAAAGAAGAATCGGGCCGCATCTCGTCCAACCTCTTCGAAAACCTCACGAAGGGTGATGATTTCTCCTGCCCGCTTACTCAGGACAACGGGTTTTCCATCACGCACCAGGCTCACCATCTGCACCAAGACCACTTCCAGGGCGTCTTCCGACTGGCCCAGGGCGCGCAGGGATGCTTGCATTCTAGGCACATAGCCGTGATGGTCCGCGCCCCAAATATTGACCAATTTGTCGAAACCTCGTCTGAGTTTGTCTAAGTGGTAGGCGATGTCGGTGGCAAAATAAGTATTGGAACCGTCGCTTTTGACCAAAACCCGGGCTTTTTCATCGCCGAATCGATCTGAAGCAAACCACCGTGCACCATCTCGCTGCTCCAGCACACCCAATGATTCCATCTCGCTGAAGCACTCTTCGATCCGGCCACTGGCCACAATCGCCCGTTCGGAGACATATCGATCCATATGGATGCCGAAATCATCCAAATCCTGCTGGATGTCAAGAAGCATTCGTTCGACGGCCCAATGCTCTAAGGCCTCAATGTCATCACCGATTTCTTCCGGCACCTCTCCCGCTAAGTCTTTGACGTAGTCGCCATGGTAGCCGTCCTCGGGAAAGGAAGAGTCCTCACCCCGAGCAATCTTTCTATGATGGTCTACGCTGAGGGCCAAATTGCGAACCTGACGCCCTGCGTCGTTAAGGTAGAATTCGCGTGACACCTGATGCCCGGAAAACTCCAACAAAGCAGCCAGCACGTCACCCACCACGGCACCACGACCGTGCCCGAAGTGCAGCGGTCCTGTCGGGTTGGCTGAGACAAACTCCACCATCACCCGCCGGGCCGGATTTCTATCGCCGCGGCCATAGTTTTCTCCCGCACGAAGCACATCACGAGCCACCTCTTGCCATGCACTCTTTTGAGCAAAAATGTTAAGGAAGCCCGGCCCGGCTACCTCGACCCGATCGACAAACGCAAGTTCGCTCAATGGAGCGATCAAGTCTTCGGCAATTTTTCTCGGGGCGCGACGCAGGGGTTTGGCAAGCAACATGGCTACGTTGGCTGCATAGTCACCATGACTGCTCTGGGCCGGCACTTCGATTTTGAATTCGGGGATGGCTTCTGACTCCAACTCAGTCTGCTCAAGCAATGCCTCGATGATGCGTTGGCGAAGTAGCTCCTTCATTTTCCAGACTCTCCGTCCTCTCCCCCGTCCAAGGCCGGCCTGGCTGGCGAGGCTTCCAACTTCTCAAGGGCAACCTCAATCTCCTGAATCGCTTTGGCATCCGTAGCCAAGAGAATTTTGCTTCGCTCAAGCACCGACCGAGCCCAATCGACCTCTCCAAATTTCAGAATTTCCTTCGCGAGCATGATGCCTTGTTCGGGGCTGTCGCGCAGCAGGCCATCCGCCTTTCTTAAGGAAAAACGTGCCTCGTCCCCTTTGGCTTGAGCCAAGAGGACGCGTCCGAGGCCTCGCCAAACCGACATGTGTACCCTGTCCAGCTCGAGACTCTTCCGATATTTTTTCTCTGCATCAACCCACTTTTTCTCGCGTTCGTCCAAGGCCGCCAGTACTTCCCACGCCATATAGTCTTCTGGAAAAACCCGCACCAGGTTCTTATAGATCTTTCGCGCCTCGTCCAACTTCCCTGTTTTGACAGCATGGATCCCGAGAATTTCCTGTGCCTCGTAGTAGGCTGCCGATGGGCAAGGTCCATGGACCTTGCCTGCTGCCGTTTGGGGGGGGCACATGGGGATGGTCGCCAAAATCTTAAGCCCTTCTTCGTCACGCTTATCCAGTGCAAGAAGTCGGGCCAAGGCCAAGTGCGCCTGCCCCTGGAGGTCGGCCGGCAAGGCAGCCCGAAGTCTTTTCTCGGCTGACTGCATACGCCCGTTTGCTTGTTCGAGATTTACCAGGCTCAACAGGGTCTCGATCTGCCCGGGTCGGGTTTTCAACAATTCTTCGAGGGCCTGCATGGCCCCAATTGGATCCCCCAGAAGCTCCCTTGCCTTAGCCAAATCGCTCAAGACAACGCTATTTTCTTTCTCAAGTTTGGCGGCCTTTTTCAGCAGCGTTTCGGCCTCAAGCAGTCGATCTTTTCTGCCCTGTTCCTTGGCTTCCGCCAGATCGATGAGTACCCTGCCCAGCTTGCACATGGCGGCAACGTGACGCGGGTCCCCTATCAAAACTGCCCTGTATTCCCTCTCGGCGATGGACTTGTCACCTCTTGCAAAGGCGGCGTTGCCTCGTTGGTAGCGGCTCTCCAAGTCCCAGTTGACCTGCTTCTCTTCCTCGGCGGGACAAGCGACGAGACACAGCAGCATGAACAAACCCGACAGCCAGCCAATTTTCTTCATGGATCAGAACTCCCAGCGCATGGCCACGCTGCCTCCACCGGGCAGCGGCGCGAAAGCAGCGCCATCGGGCAAGGGACTGCTCTTGCTCTTGACGCCGCTGAAGCGACGATAGCGAGACGGGCTTTCCCCTTCGATAAAAAGATACATGCTCACGGCACCCACGGCGACCCCGGCCAGTCCCATCCCCAGGGCGGCATAGTCCAGCGCATTGGCCGTTTTGATGTCATCTTTGTAATGGCCGTAATAATTGTCCTGAGATTCGTATACCCCATAGATTCCATCGTTGTAGTCATCTACGATGGGATCGTATTTCTGCCAGGTAAAAACACGAAGTCCCAAGGCCGCACCTTCCAAAGCCACAAAGGTAGCCGCCGTGATCCAGGCCCATGTGCGCATGCTGTCGGCCTTATCCTCATAGGACTGGATGAAATCGGCGGAAGGGACCATCGTGACGTCCACAACCTCGGTCTCGTGGGGCATAACCTTGACCGTGCGTGCCCAGGCGATGAAGCCTTCTTTCTTGACCTTCACGTCGTGAGGGCCTGCCGGCAAGCTCAAACGGCCCAGAGGACTTGTGCCCACGGTTTCTCCGTCGATTGCGACATCAGCGCCTTCTTCCGTCGTGGTCACCAGGAGCTGTCCTGAGGATGCCTCCAAGAGATCGGCCACCACTTGATGGGAGGCCGTGCGCACTTCCTCTAGCAGTTGTTCCAGGGAACCAGAAAATTGCCGATCGACGCGCTTTTCTACCTTGGTGTCGGCGATGTTGATGCGTTGCAGGTTGATTACGAATTTCTTGCCCACCAGCCCAACGTTGCCGGCCACCAGGTAGCTCGTACCGATTTTGCCACCCAACTCGGCGTAACAATCCGAGCTGTCGCAGCCCAGGAGCTTCATGTCTTGCTCATGGCTCAGCATGTAGACGATGTCCTGGCGGCTCAGGACCTGGAACAAGCCATAAGACTGCAGTTGTTTGGCCACGATGGACGTAAGCAATTTGGCCACGTCCTCCTTTACGCCCTGGGGCCTGAGATCAAGCACCGCCAATTTCACCTTGGGGGGTTCTGCCTGTGCCCGAATTGGACCGAAAGAAAAGATTCCCAACAAAACCAAGCCCAGCAGCTTCCTACCGAATCGCATGCTTCCTCCCTTAGGGTAATAACCCGCAGCGGCATTATAGTGAAAGCCTGAGTCGGGGGGCAAAGAAAAACGGACCCCTTCAAGGAGAAGAGGTCCGTCAGTGGGATGGGCGATGACAGATTCGAACTGTCGACTTCCACCGTGTGAGGATGGCACTCTCCCGCTGAGTTAATCGCCCGTCACACGCAAGAAGCGTAAATAGACCATCCCTTGCCCGGGATCAAGAGAAAAAAGCTGTTTGCCGTCTTTGATGGGTCTAAGATATCCAGCATGGCCATCTGGGTTGACTTGGAACAACGCCGCATCACAGGCGGCATCAGGGACCTGGCCGTCTCGCTGGAGGAAGGCCCACGTGGCGTCAGTCTCCTCGGCCGGGTGCGGGCTGAGTTGGGCACCCGGATACATCAGGAGTATAGGCAGGAAAAATCATCCGAAGACGCATTCACAGCGGAGCGTTCCCTGGCTCTTCGTCTCGAATTGGACGGGTTTTCAGTCGAAATCAAGGGCCGAGCTGATGGATGGTTTGAACAAGTCGATGGCATATGCATCGAAGAAGTGAAATCGGTGCTTTCCGGCGGGGGCGAGTTATCCAAGGCTCGAGCGGAATTCTTTCCTGAGTTCTGTCTTCAGCTTCGTCTCTATGGTCTGGCCGCAAGACAGGAGCTGCCCCAGGCCACCTTGAAGGGCAAACTTTTACTCGTCAGCATCCTGGATGGAGCCCAGCGCAGCCTGGACGTACCGCTGGAAACCGAGGCCACCCGAATTCTATTAGAGCGCCTGCTCAGAAAGCAGATCACACAGGCCGAGGAAGCAGCCAAACAAGCGAACAAACTGGCCGCGGTGGCAGGCAAGCTGCGTATGCCCTACGCCGAAGCCCGGCCCCACCAAAACGATCTGCAGGCCTTGATGGAACAGGGCCTCGCACAGGATCGCCCCGTGCTGGCCATGGCGCCCACGGGCATCGGCAAAACAGTCAGCGCTTTGCTTGCCGGTCTGGGTCACAGTTTGGCCAACGAGGCCATCCTCATGTTCTTGACGGCCAAGACCACGCAACAAGACCTCGTGGTCCAAACCTTCGCAGACATTTGTCAGGCAGCCGAACTCGCGCCTGGTGAGATCCAAGCCCTCACCCTCAGGGCCAAAGAGCGCATGTGTCCTCCGGGCCACCTGCTCTGTCACCCTCATCTCTGCCCCTTGCTTGCAGATTTTGATGCTCGCCTTCAATCATCAAAGATCAAAGAGCGCATTCTGGGCAAAGACCATGTCATCGATCCGGACCAGGTTTTTGCCATGGGCGATCATTTCTCCCTCTGCCCTTTCTCGCTTCAGTTGGCTTTGTTGCCCCATGTGCAACTGGTGGTGGGTGACTACAACTACGTCTACGATCCGGGCATCGCCTTGATGGGTCTGTTCGGTCAGGAGGCCCATGGCCAAGTGGTCGTGGTCGTGGACGAGGCCCACAATCTCTTTGACCGAGCCCGGGAAATGTACTCCCCCTGCATTGAACGAAGCGAGTTGAGGCTCCTGGGCGCAAGCTTGGCCCGGGGTGATTTTTTGGCCGAGACCGACAGGACCGATCAACTGGCCCTGGATCTGGATCGGGCCGTCGACGGACCCGCCCTGTTTGATGGGCTTCATCGGCTCTTAGGCGATCTGGACAGTACCCTGGATTCAGCCCTGCTTCGCTCGGAGGACGTCGTCAGTCCGGTGCCGGACCAATCCCAGCGCCCCGTGGACCCGGAGGCGGCACGTTGGCAAGATTTGGCCGATCGAGCCGCCGAGTTGATCGTGGCCTATGTGCTATACAACCGCCTGCACCGCATCGTCCATCGGCGAGATCCCATGCTGGACTTGCTTGCTCGTTTGGGCCTGCTGCGCGACTTGATCCTGAGCAACGAAAAAGAGTTCGTGCACTGGGTTCGCGGTCCCAAGGCCGAGGGCGGTGCCGCCATCGGCGTGGCCTGCCTCAACCCCGCCAAACGCCTAGCCCAAAGACACGCGCAAGTGGAGGGCACGGTGGCCATGAGCGCCACCCTCACCCCCTTGACCTACTACAGCGATGTGCTGGGCCTGAGTGGTCTGGAGCCCATCCTGAGCTCCCTGCCCTCCCCCTTTCCCACGGAAAATCTCTGCGTACGCATTCTGCCCAGTCTGTCCACCACCTATCGCGAGCGTGAACAACACAAACAAGCCGTGGCCAGGGCCATCGAAGATCTGGTGACCGCCAGACCAGGCAACCACGTGGCCTTCTTCCCGTCTTTTCGCTACCTGAGCATGGTGCAGCCCTTAATCAAGCTGCCCATGGATTCCAAACAACTGATCCAATTGCCCGGCATGCCACAGGCCGCAAGAGAACGCATGCTGGATACGCTTCGGGCCGGCGATGGAAAAACCCGTCTCTTGCTGGCCGTGATGGGCGGTGCCTTCGCCGAGGGCGTGGACCTGCCCGGCACCCAGCTCATCGGGGCCGTCGTCGTGGGCCCCGGCCTGCCCCAGATAAGCTTCGAGCGCAGCCTCATGCAGGGATATTTTCAAGAAGAGTACGAACAAGGTTTTGCCTACGCCATGCTCTATCCGGGCATGCAGCGCGTCATCCAGGCCGCGGGCAGGGTCATCCGTACGCCGGATGACGAAGGGGTCATCGTGCTTTTGGGCAGACGCTTTGCGGAAGAAGAAATGGGCCAATGTTTGCCCGAGCACTGGTATCGTCATCGACCTACTGAACTGATCACCGGCGATTTGACTGCCAGCTTGACTGAATTCTGGGATGGACGGTAGAGACGGTAGAGCTGTACCTATGAACATGCTATATTTAGGTCCATGAGCATGAAGAGTCGATCGAAAGAACGCGCGAAAAGAATTGTCGCCCACACGTCTCGCGGATTTGATGAGGCGAGGCTTTGGGACTTGCAATACTGGCAAAGCAAAACCCCTGAAGAGAGGCTTTCCGCCCTGGTGGCGATTCGCAGGGACGTGGAGAAGGTGCAGCAAGCCCGAGCCAAAAAGGGGTCCTGAGCATGGAGACCATCCGGGATTTCGAAGACATGCTTCAGTTGATGGAGGAACACAGGGTCCGATACCTGATCATCGGAGGGCTGGCTTTCACTTACCACGCCCTGCCACGCTTCACCAAGGACATGGACCTTTGGATCGATCCGCATCCCAATAACGTGCAACGCGCCAACAAGGCACTCAGTGCTTTCGGCAGTCCGGCACTACTGGACCCCGACCAGGCAGAGGAGATTCTCCAGCTGGGCGTCGCGCCGGACCGCATCGACCTGATTCGCGGTGTGCGGGGAGCAAGCTTCGAAACCGCCTGGAAACATCGAGTCAAGGGGTCCTACGGGGAAGCATCGGCGAACTGGATCGACATCGACAGCCTGATTCGGGTCAAGAGTCGGATCGATCACCCCCGGCACCAGGAGGACGCCAGGATTCTCCGGGAAGTCAGGAAGCAACGCAAGAGCAGGAAAAGGGAAAAGAAGAGTCGCTAAGAAGCAACGATGGTCCAGGGTCATCCCTCCCCACTTGGAGTCAGATAAGCTTTGGTCCGGCATTGATCACTGGTAAATTACCCGTCAGCTTGGTTGAATCCCGAATCGACGGTGAAATTTCGATTGCTTCCAGTGGAGGGAAAATGGATTCAAACAAGTCAAGCTCTCTTGCCAAGATATACTTGTTCGTGGGAATCCTCGCGCTGCTCATCGCGGGTTTTGTTTTCTGGCCCGGAGAAACCGAGCAGGCCGGGGATGCCCAGTCAGAGGCAGGGCAAAGAGACCCGGGACAAACAGAGCGACCTCCGGATTCCAAGCTGGCGGGTGCTGATGGAACCATGAACGGAGTTCAGGCCTCCAGAGACCTGCCCATGGGGACACTTCAACTTGAAGGTCAGGTCATAGACGAGCAGGACTTGCCGGTTGCGGATGCCGAGGTCTTGATCTCATCCGATCATCCTCGCAGCACACAAAGCGAGGCAAACGGCACTTTTGTGTTTTCGAAATTGCCCTCCCGGAAATATCGGATTTCTGCTCGATCTGGAAACAGATTGGCTGGCCCCTTGGAGATTATTCTTACGGAGTCGACCCAGCCGCTGATTCTGCGCTTGAAGAAGGCGGCTTCCTTGAGGGTGACGATATACGACGGCGATTCAGACAAAGTCCTGCAAGGTGCCCTTGTCGTCATCAATAAAGAAAAAAATAACGAGAGATGCGCCGAGACCAACCAGGAGGGTTGGGTTCTTTTTGGGGGACTTGCAAACGACACCCTTCGTGTGGAGGCCTCCGCGCCGGGTTATGGCATAGCAAGTGAGTACATCGAGGTCGCGACTCAAGACGGCGATGCCGGGGCTTTGACGATATTGCTTTTCCCTGGAGCACCTGTCTCGGGCTCGGTCGTCGACCCGGAAGGAACGCCTCTTGCCGGCGCAACGGTTTCTGCAAACAGAGCCGGCTCGGGCGGTCGACTGGGTACAACAAAGTCGAATGCCGAAGGTCAATGGTCATTTCCAGGCCTGTCCGCCGGTCGTTTTGAATTCAAAGCAGATCACGAGGATTACTTGATTGGAAAACTCGAGTTGGTCACGCTCGACGGCCGAAAAGCCGTGTCGAATCTGGTCATCCAAATGAGGGTTGGTGGTGAAATCAAGGGCGAGGTTCGGGATTCGAGCGGAAAGCGCGTCCCAAACGCGGTCTTACGAGCGATACCCAAGGATGAACCGCTCCGGGAGGCTTGCTCCAAAGGCGCGGCGGATGCCGAGGGGTATTTTCATATGAAGGGACTGGCCAGGTGCGAACTTCGACTTGCCGCCCTGGATGATAGCCGCGCCTCCAAAGACGTCGACGTGGACCTGAAATCCAAGGCCTCGGCGGATGGGGTGATCTTGGTCTTGCAGGATGGTCGAATTCAAGGTGTCGTGGTGACATCGGAAGGAGAGCCCATTTCAGGTGCCGAAGTCGGGGCGCGTCTTCTCGGCGGCTGGGGCCGCTATGAAGGATTTTTTTCCGACTCATCAGGAACCATCACGGATACGAATGGCCATTTTTCCGTCGGGCCTCTGATGCCCGGGACTTACAAACTCACGGCAGGGTATCACCTGCAGTCGATTCGCCCCTCTCAGCCAAAAATTTCGGCAAGTCAGGAGGCACGCCCAGGTGAGAAAGATGTGCATCTGGTGATGGACCCGCACGGGGGGATCAAGGGTCGGATACGAACCAAAAACGAAGAGACACCCAAGGGCTTTCAGATTTGGTATGCCCATTTTCATCCCATGGCGAGAAGTATGATGACGGCCATTGGTGATCCCTTGTCTTTTTCCAACCAGGACGGCTCCTTTCTTTTACAGGGCATTCCAACCGGCAAATTCGAATTGTGGGTGGTGGGCGATAGCTTCAAATCCTTTAGCAAGAAAGACATCGAGGTCAGCGATGGAAAGATCACGGATGTCGGCACCTTGATTGCAGAGTCCGGCCGAAGCATCAGAGGAACCGTGGTGAACCGTCACCATGAGCCCATAGAAGGAGCCATCGTCGAAACCGGAACTTCATTCTTCAAGTTCAAGGACAACTCTCGCTCAACCAAGAAAATATCATGGATTGGCGGAAGGCGGCGTAAAAAGACAGGGCCCGATGGGCGATTTCTTGTGGAGGGCTTTTCCGAGCGTTCCTTTGGCATCATCGCGCATCATCGACGGCATGGTCATTCGAGCTTCATCGAGATTCCCAAGGGTGAGGAAAACCAGGAAATCGAAATTCTAGTCCAAGAGACAGGAAGTCTCACCGGACGGGTCAGCAGGGGCAATCAACCGCTGGACAAAGCAAGGGTGAAACTCAAAGAGGCAAGTCAGCAAAAGATCCAAATCTTCAGAAAAACGGCTTCGGATGGAAGCTATAAAATTGAAGGCATTCCTCAAGGGGATTACCTTCTTTCCGCCGAGGCAGAAGGAGACCGGCCCAGAAATCCTCGACATCAGCATCCAGGCCAAACCATCAAGGTAAACGGTGGTGAGGAGCAGCGCATCAATATCGATCTCGGGGCGGTGGGTTCGATCATCAAGATTACGGTCGATTTCCGAGGCCCAAGCAAAGACCCCTGGGCGCTGGTGAAGCTGAATGCGCCAATCGAAGGCGCGAGGAAATACGGCGAAATTCTTGCTCACTATGATCGACGCCTGCATGAGGTCGAATTCAAGACGATTCGACCAGAAGGCTCCAAAGTCACCAACTTCATTAACGTGACACCTGGTGACTACACCGTATGCATCCTGCCCTCGGCCTGTATCTTCGGGAATATGGTCCTCAAGCCGTATCCGAAAGAATTACACGAACTGCCTGTCAGCTGTACGGTTGTGAGGGTGGCCGAAGGAACCAAGGAACTGACCGTCAACCTGGCTACTCCTTGAGCTTCCTGAGAGGAACTTCTACATGAATGAAAACAGGCCAATCTCTTCTTCTCGCACCTGGTGGGCGATGGGAATCCTTGCGCTGCTCATTGCGGGCTTTTTCTTCTGGTCCAGAGAGACAGAACAGGTTGAGAACGCCCAGCCCGAGGTTGAGCAGCGGGAGTCAGAACAAAAGAAGCGATCCTCGAATCCCAAAATAGCTAAGGCCAAAGCGGACATGAGTGGGGTCAAGGCGGCCAAAGACGATCCAGCGGGCGCTCTCCAACTCGAGGGGCAGGTGATCGACAAGGATGAATTGCCGGTTGCGGATGCCGAGATCCTGATGTCCTTTTATCCCCCGCGCACCACGCAAAGCGAACAAAACGGCACCTTTGTGTTCACGAACCTGCCTCAGCGGCGGTATCGGATTTCCGCACGGTCTGGAAGTCGCCTGGCGGATCCCTTAGAGGTCTTTCTCACGGACTCGACTGAACCTGTGATTCTGCGTCTAAAGCAGGCAGCTTCTTTGCAAGTGACCGTGCGAGACGGCGATTCAGACAAAGCCCTGGAAGGGGTCATGGTGCTCATTGGACGGCACAAGTATAGCGAAAGATGGGCCAAAACAGACAAGGAAGGCATGGTTCTCTTCGAAGGCATACCGGAGGGGACAACCAACTTGGAGGCCTCCGCGTCTGGCTATGGGCCTATCAATGACTACATCAGGATTTCGAGGCACGGCGGTCTCGAACAGAAACGCACCCTGTTGTTGTACCCGGGGGCTTCCGTTTCGGGCTCGGTCCTGGATCCGGCGGGAAAGGCTCTTGCCGACGCGAGCGTTTCCGCCACTCGATTGGGCGATGTCACCCCATTGGCCACAGCAAAATCGGATGAGGAAGGCCAATGGTTATTTCCAGGATTGGCCGCGGGTCGTTATAAATTCCAAGCGAGTCATGAAGGTTATTTGGCGGGAACACCAAAAGCAGTCACCCTCGACGGTCGTGGGTCCATGTCGGGGATGCGCCTCGAAGTGGAGCGTGGAGGCGATGTGCAAGGGGAGGTCCGTGACTTAGACGGCGAGCGCGTACCCGGCGCAAGATTGCGAGGACTCGCCAGCGACGATTCCTACATTCATGCCGTATCAGATGCCAATGGCACCTTTCACTTGAGGGGCCTACCGAGAACAGAACTTCGACTGGTCGCCAGGCTCGGTGCCCTCAGTTCCGATCTCGTCGACGTGGATTTGAAATCCAAGGCATCAAAAACGGGTGTGGTTTTGGTCTTGCTGGATGGGCGGATTCAAGGTGTCGTGGTGAATTCAAAAAATGAGCCTGTGGCTGATGCCCATGTGAGCGCATTCCCCGCCAAGAGGTCAAAGCGCCGCGATAGTTTCATCGCCGGTCATTCGACAAACACCACTGACTCGGAAGGACATTTTTCCTTGGGGGGATTGAGACCCGGAAGCTACGAACTCTCCGCTAAGATACAGGGACAACCTGAATTTGCCAGATACTTGAATGCCGGATCGGAAAAAGTGGTGGCGCACACAGGTGATGAAAATGTGCGATTGCTGCTGGACCCAAACGGCGGGCTCAAAGGGCGGGTGCTTACCAACAAACAACAAGCACCCAGCCGATTTCAAATCTTTGTTTCCAAACGTCGTTTCATCTCAGGCTTTGGTCAAGCACCCCTCTTTTCCAATGAAGACGGCTCTTTCTTGCTGGAGGGCATTCCACCAGGCAATTACACCTTGACCGTGGCTGGCGATAGCTTTTTGCAGTTGGTCAAGTCAAATGTATTTGTCAGGTCCGAAAAAACTCGGGATATCGGCACCCTGGTCGTTTCAGAAGGACGAAGCATCGCCGGAACGGTGGTGGACAATCATCACAATCCCATCGAAGGAGCGATCGTCGAGACCGGCAGAAGTTTTCTGAGGTTCAATGATGATTTTGATACACCGAGAAAAACTTCATGGGAGGGCAACAAGCGGCGAACAAAAACCGGGCCCGACGGACGATTTCTCATCGAGGGTATTTCCGAGAAGTCTTTGGCTATCATTGCTCACCATCGAAAGCATGGCCACTCGAAAGGGATCGAAATTCCTGGAGGCGAAGAAAACCAGGAGATCGAGATTTTGCTCAGGCCGGAAGGGAGCCTTGCGGGAGTCGTCCGTCGTGATAATCAACCGGTGGCCGGGGCGCGAGTAAGAATAAAAGAAGCCAACAAGGGGAAGCTCTCGTTCATGAGGACCTCGGCTTCGGACGGCGCCTACCAGTTCAAGCGCATGCCCGAAGGCGACTACAGTTTGTCTGCTTATGAAGAAGGAAGAGGAGAAATCAGGGATCCTCGACTTTTGCCGGAGGGCCAGGCTGTCAAAGTGAAAGGCGGAGAGGAACAGCGCATCGACATCACCCTCGCGCCCAAAGGTGCGGTTTTGACGGTCGAAGTCGACTTCCGACAAGCAGCACCGGGTGAGGGCTGGGCTGTGGTGAAGCTGAATTCAGAGATAGAAGCCAGAAATTTCGGCGAGATTGTTCCCCACTACACCAAGGACGTACTCGGCAGCAAAGTGAAAACAATCCGCCCCGAAGTCTCCAACACCACAAGCTTCAACCACATCAAGCCTGGAGGCTACACGGTCTGCGTCCTCTCCTCCGCCTGCGTCATGTCGAATGTGATTCTCAGAACAAGAAAGACGGAACTACACAGTCTGCCCGTCAACTGCGCCATTGTGAGAGTGGCCGAGGGAGTCAAGGAACAGACGGTACGACTGGCTAGCCCCTGAGATTCCAGCAAGATCTTCTGCTAGATTAAGATACCCTTTTCAGCCAGGGCGTTGGTGGTGATGGCCACCCGTTCTTCACCCAACTGATTGACCATGACCAAAATCTGGGGATGGCTCATGATCAAGGAGTCGAAGTCCTCCCTCGGTAGCCTGAGCACCATGCCGGAGGATCGGGGCTTGACCGTGGCGATGGCTGCTTCTTTCCGCAGGCAGGAGATCTCGCCGAATACTTCGCCTTCGGAAAGCTCGCCCACTTCCAAAACCTGACCATCCGCCATTTTGCAGTAAACCTGCATGGTGCCGCGCAAGACCAGATACAGGCCGTCGGATTCTTCGCCTTCGGTGACCAGGACCTCCCCCGCCTCGACTTCACGCTGAACGAAGCGCTGTATGATCTGTACGCGCTCTTCCTTCCGGAATGGCTTAAACAGGGGTGAAGTGGCCATGATATTACGCAGCAGGCGCTGTTGGGTGAACTTAGTGAGCACCATCTCAACTTCCGGGTGCAACTTAATCACGTCGTCGATGAGTGCACGGGAGATCTCAAAGAGCTCTCCCTCTTCGATGCATTGAACAGAAGCGCCGCGTGGACCGCCTTGCAAGACGCTCATCTCGCCGAAAAAGGCGCCTTCTCCCAGGCGGGCAAGCTGCACAAGCTTGCTCTCGTTGAGGCGCTTGAGCACCCTGACTCTGCCTGAGGCAATGGTGAACATGCTGGAGCCTGCGTCACCCTCTCTTAAGACCAGTTCACCAGGCTGCATGAACACCATCTTCATTCGCTCAAGGATGGTGATGAAGGCCTCCGGCGAGAGATCGCTGAACAGCGGAATCTCAGGAAGCGTGGCTTCCTGCTTGGCGGTCTCGTCGACACGCAGATCGAATTGCAAACCCTCCGCCCTGTCCGCTTCGGTGGCATCCGGGACCTCAGCCTGGGACTCAACCAACTCACCCACAATGGGTGCGGGCGAAGTCCCAGCTGAAGGCTGGGGTTCATCTGCAGGTTCATGCGCAGGTTCATGCGCAGATTCAGTCGCGGGCGAAGTCCCAACCGAAGGGTGGGGTTCCGATGCAGACAAAGGCCCATGTTCTGATGCAGGTTCTGGTGCGGGTTCTGGTGCGGGTGCAGGCTCCACCGCTTCGAGCGCTTCGGGCTCGATGATGGGCATGGGTGCCGGCACGGGCGAAGTCCCAACCGGAGGTTGGGGCTCTTCCGGGGCGCCTTGCTTCTCGACCCGACCCTGCAGATCCATCATCGGCATGGGCCCCAGGGGGATGGCCTCCAAAGCGAGGGTATCTAAGGGAATCGCCTGAATTCCACCCGCGGCTTCGGTGAGATCCTCCATGGAGGTTGTACGCTGTATCTCGAAGGTCACTTGCTCGCCTTCGCCGGTATCCAGTTCAATTGGGTCTGTGGCCAGGCCTCGCATACCCCCCGCGGGTGGAGGCGGGGGGGTGTCAGGCTCTTGTGACACTTTGACCTTGATAGCGGGTGCTTTCCGACCACCGGAGCGCTTGGCATATAACTCGGCCAATCTTTTCTGCACTTCCTTGTGATCAGGGTCGATGTCCAATACGACCTTGCAAGTCGCGATGGCTTTGAGCAAAAAACCATCTTCAGCGTACTCGTTGGCCAGGTCCACAAAGGTTTGGGCCGCCTTCTGGGTCTCGCCCATCTTGCGATAGATATACCCCACGTTGCGCCGCGAGGCGTGGTCCTCAGGCTCGATTTCAATCACCTGCTCGTATAGCTTGAGCGCCTTATCGTACCTACCTTTGCGGAGTAGGTTGGCCGCCTCGTCCTTGATCTTGCGGATGTTGGCCATGAGTGCTTTCTCCCGTCATTCTTTTTTCCAACGCCAATTTTGCTTCTTTTCGAACCAGTCTGTCCAAATCAAAGCGCGTACTTTTCAGGGCCTCCGTCGCAGCCTTGCCACCCAGGCTGCCCAGAATGCGGACGGCGTTCTGGCGAACGCGTGGATTGGACGCATGTAAGTCCTTGGAGGCCATCTCCAGTACTTCCCGATCACCCAATCGAGCCAGGGCAAGCTGAATCTCTTGGATCTCAGCAGGTCCGGCCCTTTCCATTGCCTTCCTCAAGGCCTCGATGGCATCCGGGTTCCCTAATTTGGCCAAGGCCCTGGCGGCAGGAATGGCCGAATAACCATCCAGCAAACGCGTCAGCGCAGGCAGGGTTGTTTTGTCTTTCAGCCCGCCCAATGTCTCAATCAAAGCCGCTTTGGTCTCCCAGTTGCTGTTCTCCAGACCCGCTAAAATCGCAGGCGACAGACGCTTGTCTTTCAGTCGTCCAACCAGGTCAGAAGCAAGCCTTCGCTCCTCGGGTTTTCCTGTCGAGAGCAGACGGCCTAACGCGGTCACGGCAGACTCGTTCAGCTCAAGTTTGAAATCCTTGTCTCTTTGTTCGAGAAGCTGCCTGCAGGTGGCGGCTTGGATTCCTGGTGCTGACACAGAAAGGGCTCGGAGCGCAAACGGTCTCGCCTGCTCCACTTTCAATTTCCACAAGGCACCGATCAAGGAAGCAAGCAAGGTCTGGTCTTCGGAAAAAACCGGCCTGAATAAATTACGGGCAAAGGATTTCTCCTTGGCAGGAGCATAGCCGGCCAGAAGATCGGACAGACCTCGCGGCGTGTTCTCGCTCGCGGCAGGCAAACCGTGCTTGACCAACAGTTCCGCCAACTCGGCCTCGCTCAGGCGCTTGCCCGCAGATTCCTTCGGATTCGGGTCCGCCTTCTCCTCCCCATCGGGTTTGGCCACAGGCGCTTCAACTTGGACGCCTCGCAAAGCGGGCAATTTATCCTTGCCGAACCAGTCCTCAGAAATCGATTCTTCTCGACTGAGTCGACTCTCAATCTCCCTCTCCAGCGCAGGCCCAACTTCTGAAAACGAAGCACCTGCATGGGCCAAGGCAACAAGAAGCCATCCTCTATCAGGTCCATCGACCTTCGCTTGATGCGCGCGCAAGATGGCCAAGGCCCTATCTCCTTCAACGCGGCCTAAGACAAGAGCCACTTGGCGGAACCCCTCGCGGCCACCTGTCTTCAATGCGTCATTCAGTCCGTCCAGGTCGCAGGTGAGCCCCTTTCCATGAACCAGGCTTGCCGCCAGCAGCCCAACTTCGTCATCGCGATCAGTCAGCAAAGGGCACAAGGCAGTTGCAGGGGGTGCTTTGGTGGCGGTTGCCAGAGCAGACAAGGCCTGGACGCGAACCTTGGGTGCAGGGTCCCGAAGGCAAGCATGAAGGAGAACAAGACCCATATCGCCGAAAGCCTTGGCCGCGACGATGGCCTCCAGTCGAATTTCCTCCACCGGATCGCTGACCAACAATTTCAGTCTTTGCAGGGCACGTTGTCCCCCCCTGCCGTCCAAAACCTTAAGCCCGGCCAAGACCACATCCAGCTTGTGACTCTCAAGGGCTTTCAGAACCACGTCGATTCCGCCTGGATGCACCGAGCGGCCTGCCTGTCTGACCAATCTCACAAGGGCCAGTCCAGTGGCCTCCTCCAGGTTTTCACGAATCCAAGACATCTGGCTTTCCGCGATTTCTCCGCTCAAACGTTCGCCAGAGAGTCCCATGTTTTCCAAGGTCGAAAAAACCTGGGTCCGAACAGCCGTGTCGGACTCGCCGAACAAAATCATGCGAACCAGAGCGCGGCGGGCCATGTCCCCACCCAGCTTACCCAAGACGCCAACAGCGGCACCCCGAACTTCCGGGTCCGCATCCCGGGAGGCCAGAACAACGGCCGCCGTAGTGTCTCGCTTGGTGAAGTCCCCCAGGGCTTGAACCGCCGACATACGCACAACCGACGATTGGTCTTGCAGGGACCGCACCACCAATCGATAAGCTTCCTCGTCGCCTATCTGGGCCAGACTCTGCACGGCACCGGCTCGAATAACTGGCGATGGATGGTCCCAATCGTCCAACAAACTATCTCTTTCTTCCTCGCAAGCAGCCAAAGGCAGCAACAAAGCCAGCGCAAGGAGCAAAGCCCATGATTTTCCAGCCTTCATCTCCCCTCCTCTTTCTTCTTCTTGGCCCCGGACTTCGCGCTCCAGGCCCGCAAGCGCTCGACTTCCTCAATGTCGAGGTGTCTCACAGCCCCCACCCGCAAACCACCCAAATCCACGCCGCCGTACGACCTGCGGACCAAACGCAACACGCTGTGGCCCACGGCCTCCATCAGACGCCTCACCAGACGGTTTCGGCCTTCGGCCACCGAGAGCTCGATCCAAGTCGATCGAGGATTGCGTTTGATGATCTGGGCATCCAGGACACGGGCCATCCCATCTTCCAGCCTCACGCCTTCGATCAGGCGCAACAACAATTTGGGCTGGGGTTCGCCTTGCACTCGAACATGATACGTCCTGGGCACCTGACTTGAGGGATGCATCAAATCTCTGGCCAGATCCCCATCGTTGGTCAACAAAAGCAAACCCTCGCTATTGTAATCCAATCGACCCACATGGAACACGCGCTTGCTTCCCCTTCGCGATCCGAAATCGCCCAGCAAGTCCATGACGGTCTTCCGGCCTCGATGGTCCTGTACCGCGGAGACGACCCCTGTGGGCTTGTGCAAAGCCAAGTAGATGCCTACGGATGGTCGCTCCAGCACCTGCCCATCCACGCGCACATCGTCGTGATCGAGATCGGCCTTGCTGCCCAGAACTTTCACCACCTTGCCATTGATTTGAACTCGGCCGGCCATGATTAAGCGCTCAGCCTCTCGACGCGAGGCCAATCCCGCGGCAGCGATGAGTTTCTGTAGGCGTTCTTCAGCCACCGTTCCCCTCCTGTCCCGTAGGGTCTTTGTCTTCTTCGGGATCTGTTTCTGTATCTGTTTCTGTATCTGCTTCTGTATCTGTTTCTGTATCTGTTTCTGTATCTGCTTCTGTATCTGCTTCTGTATCTGCTTCTGTATCTGCTTCTGTATCCGCTTCTGCTTCCCCGTCTGGCTTCTTTTTGCTCGGGAAGGCGCTTTTCAAGATCTTGTCCTTCTGCTTGAGCTCCTGCAGGGCCTCGGCCAGCTCTTCGATGACCTCATCTTCGCCCACAGGCGCGTAAGCTTCCGTGGCCTCGACTTGCAAAATATCCTTGCCGGGCATTTCGTCTTCTTCATGCTCCTTCTTGACTTCCTCTGGCGGGTCCAGGCCGAGCTCAGCCCGGTGCTCCGAAGAGAGCTCTACAAAGTCCCGAAGGGTCGGCAGGCTCTTGAGATCCCGCAGGCTGAAGAATTCGAGGAATTCCTTGGTGGTGCCATAGATCAAGGGACGCCCCACTTCGTCTTTGCGCCCCAGGATGCGAATCAGTTTCTTCTCCAACAGATGCTTCAGCACCGCGCCCGAATCGACGCCCCGGATGTCATCCACCTCTCCCCTTGTGGCCGGCTGTCGATAGGCCACGATGGCGAGGGATTCCAAAGTCGCCCGGGTCAAACGCGGGGGGCGACGCGTAATCAGCTTTTTGACATAAGGCGCGGTCTCGCTGGGCGTACGCAACTGGAAGCCACCCGCCACCTCACCGATCCGGATGCCGCGGCCTCGCTCGCGAAGCTCGTCCCGCAGCTCGCCTAAAAGACCACGAAGCACGCGCACATTCATGCTGGGATGAATCTCACGCACGGGTCCAAGCATGGCTCGCAGGCCCAGGGGCCCCGCCGCCGCAAAGAGCAAGCTTTCAAGCAAGCTCTTGATAAAGCGCCGGCCGCCCTCGCTAAGCGCCTCCACCTCACCGACATCCCCTTCGTCTTCTCCTTCAAGATCTGCATCTTCAGCAGCCGTCTCTTCAGAAGGCGTCTCCTCAGAAGCCGTTTCCTCAGAAGCCGTCTCCCCAGAAGCCGTCTCTTCAGAAGGCACCTCTTCAGCAGACATCTCCTCAGCAGCCAATTCCTCAGAAGCCGTCTCCTCAGAAGGCACCTCTTCAGCAGACATCTCCTCAGCAGCCAATTCCTCAGAAGCCTTCTCTTCAGAAGGCGCCTCTTCAGCAGACATCTCCTCAGCAGCCAATTCCTCAGAAGCCTTCTCTTCAGAAGGTGCCTCTTCAGCAGACATCTCCTCAGCAGACATCTCCTCAGCAGACATCTCCTCAGCAGCCAATTCCTCAGAAGCCTTCTCTTCAGAAGACATTTCCTCAGAAGCCGTCTCTTCGACAGGCGTCTCCTCAGAAGCCGTCTCTTCAGCTGGCGCGTTCTCGACGAGCCTTTCCGGCTCTAGCGCCGCATCCAGGCTTCGCATCTCTTCATCGAGTTGTTTTCTCGTTTTTCTCTTGGGCATCTTTCTCTCTGTTCCGGTCCCCGGCGCCTCTCGGCGGCGAGACGGTTCATACCTCCAGCTTATTTCGACTCAGCACCTCATCGATGTCTTCGTCTTCGGCTATCTGACTCCGAATATGAATCACCTCGGAATCATAAGCCTGATGAAGCCGCAGCATGCGCAATCGACTCATCTCCAGCAAGGCCAAAAACGTAGCCACCAACTCCATGCGGGTTCTTACACCCTCAAACAAATCCTCAAAGCGGATTTCTTGTCTGGTTTTTAGAAGATCCGCCAATTCCAACATCCGATCAGCGATGCTGACTCTGTCCACCACGATTTCATGTTGGTACTTTGCACCAACCTTTTTGAGCACTCGGTCAAAAGCCTCGATCAACCTGAAGACGTTTACCTCTCCAAAAGGACTATCGGATTCCGCGGCGGCTGTTCGGGTTCCGCGAATGAATACATCCCGATTCAAAATGGGCTGATCCTTCAACTCGTCGGCGGCTTCTTTGTATCGTTGGTACTCCAAAAGTCGGCGAACCAGTTCTTCTCTCGGATCCAGCTCGTCCTCAGCGTCTTCGTCGCCTTCCCCTTCTTCTGGCGGCAAGAGCATCCTGCTTTTGATATGCGCCAAGGTAGCGGCCATCACCAAAAAGTCCGAGGCGATGTCGATATCCAAAACCCTCATCCACTCCAGGTAGGCCAGGTACTTGTCCGTGATCAAAGAGACGGGAATGTCGAAAATATCGATTTCGTGTTTGCGAATGAGGTGCAGCAGAAGGTCCAAAGGGCCCTCAAAGACAGGCAATTCCACCCGATAAGCATCGGCTTCTTGTTCCGGCTTCAGTTGCTCCCAGTCGCCATCCACGCCGGTGGTCTTGGATGCCTTTTCAATCTGCTCGCTCAAGGCTTCCACCCCATTTGCATGACTTCGCGTACCGTCTCCATGGTTTCTTGGGCCACGGACCGCGCACGGATCGCGCCTTCGTCCAGCACCTGGCGCACATGCTCTGGCTTGGCCTCCAGCTCACGTCGCTTGTCCCGAATGACCGCAAAGAGCGTAAAAAAGGTTTGAATCAGCTCTTTCTTGCAATCCACGCAGCCGATGGCGGCAGAACGGCAGTCACGATCGATTTCAGCCAGACGCTCGGGCTTGGTATAGAGCTTATGATAAGCAAAGATATTGCAGACCTCAGGCCGCCCAGGATCATTTCGACGCTGCCGTTGTGGGTCAGTCACGGCGCTCATGAACTTTTTGCGCACGGTCTCATCGTCATCGGCCAGGTAAACCGCGTTGTTGTAGCTCTTGGACATTTTGCGACCATCCAGGCCCGGCAAGACCTTGGCCTCGGTGAGCAACTCCTTGGGCTCCACTAAGGCATCCGCCCCGTAAATGTGGTTGAAGCGCCTGACGATCTCCCGAGTCAATTCCAAGTGAGGCAGCTGATCCTCGCCCACGGGCACGAAGTCTGCCCGGTAGATAGCGATGTCGGCCGCCTGGAGTACGGGATATCCAAGAAAGCCGATGCTGGACAAATCATGGCCTTCCATCTCTCGTTGCTTGTCCTTGTAAGTGGGCACACGCTCCAGCCAGGGCACGGGCGTGATCATGCCCAGCAAAACGCTGAGTTCAGCATGCTCAAGCACGTCGCTTTGCATGAAGATTGTGCATTTTTCCGGGTCCAGACCACATGCCAAAAAATCAGTGGCTATTTCCCTGCAATGTTTGCGAATGCGGCCCGGCTCCTGGAACAAGGTGGTCAGAGCATGCCAGTCAGCCACAAAAAAGAAGCATTCATATTCGTCCTGCAGGCGCACCCAGTTTTTCAGTGCTCCGTGATAGTTGCCCAAGTGCGCCATGCCCGATGCCTGCATGCCACTCAACACACGCCCTTTTGCCATGATACCAAGCCTACCTTTCTCGGACAGGTGCTCTAAAAAATCATTGCCCCGCCAGAGCCCACCAAAGATCGAAGCCCACCAGCGAACTCAGGCCGCCGACCATCCACAGAATGGGATGAATGATGAAACGCCCGCCGAACATCAGCAACAAGATGAACAAAATGAATGAATACCGACTCAGAAACTCCATGATGTATTGCTTATTGCGCGGCAACAAGCCGGCCAGTACATGGCTTCCGTCCAGGGGGGGCACGGGCAATAAATTGAAAATAAACAGCCCGATGTTGATCAGCAGGGTCCAACCGGCCAATCTGACGATGGCCACGATGGGACTGGTGATGCCGGCCTGCAGATCGGCCAAGGCCATGGGGCCGATCACGCCCAAAAACACGGCCATGACCAAAGCAAAGATCAAATTGGATACGGGACCCGCCGCGCTGACCAGGATATCGGCTTTGGCCATCGACATTTTTCGGGTGTAGTTGGCCGGCGTAACCGGCACCGGCTTGGCCCAACCGAAAAAGGGCACGCCGTACATGGTGCCCACCACCGGAATGAGCAAAGTGCCGATGGGGTCGATGTGGCTGATGGGGTTAAGGGTCATGCGCCCCGCTTGAAGTGCCGTGTCGTCACCCAATTTATGAGCGACAAAAGCATGGGCAAACTCATGCACCGACAGCGCCAAAATCATCGGCACCAGAGTAAACACAATCTGCAAAGGGTCGAAGTTCATAAGCCTTTTCGTTCCTCAGGTCCATTCCCACAGCAGCTTGAGAGGCTAACGGCTCATTGGGGCCGTGTCAACGCTGCCGGACCTTTTTACCAAGCTTTATTGGGCCCTTGGGGATTGTTCAGGCCCGTGGGTGGAAGCGGTCGTAGACTTTCTTTAGGCGGGCGGCGTTGACGTGGGTGTAGATTTCGGTGGTGGCGATGTCGGCATGTCCGAGCATGGCCTGCACCGAGCGGAGATCGGCACCTCGCTCCAGTAGATGGGTGGCGAAGGAATGGCGTAATTTGTGAGGGGAGATGGAACGATGGATGTCGGCGGAGAAGGCGTAGCGTTTTAGGTTTTTCCAGAAACCCTGTCGGGTCATGGCCTTGCCTCGACCGGTGACGAAGAGAGCAACGCTCTGGCGCTGTTTTAATATTTTGGGGCGTCCCTCTTCCAGGTAGCGCTCGATGGCGTCGGCCGCCTGTTCGCCCATGGGCACCAGGCGTTCCTTGCGCCGCTTGCCGAAGGCCTTCACCGTGCCCAGGCGCCGGTCCAGAGACTCCACGCCCAGGCCGACCAATTCCGAGACCCTGAGACCCGTGGCGTAAAGCAGCTCCAACATGGCCTTGTCGCGAAGGCCGCGTGGTGTTTTGTCGTCCGGCTGGGCCAACAAGATGTCCACTTCTTTGACGCTCAACAGCTCGGGCAATCGCCTGCCTTGCTTGGGAAGCTTTATTTCAGCGCTTGGATCGTGCTTGATATGCCCTTCTTCCACTAAAAAGCGCATGCAAGTACGCAAGGCGCTCATGAGCCTGGCCTGCGAGCGAACAGACAGACCGCCCTTGTGCAACTGGGTCAGAAACTCCACCAGGTGCAGCTCCGTCAGATCACCGAAGCCTTTCAGGCCCTTTGAATCCGCGAATTCCACCAATTTACCCAAATCCCGGCGATAGGCTTCAAGCGTATTACCGCTCAGGTTGCGTTCCACGGCGATGTGGTCCATGTAGCCATCCACCTGCCAGTCAAAATCCAACAAAGCCGTCATGGACCCTCCTCTCCCCAAAGGTCCATGATGCCCGCTCTCTTTCTTATGTCAACTTTAAGGGTGCAACTTTTTGGATTTTACTTAAAAGCGATCTCGCTCTGCCAGGAAATTGACGATGCCCCGGTAGATGCCCTCGGCCACCTGCTGCCGGTATTTTTTTGTTCGAAGCCGCTTTTCTTCTTCCCGATTTGAAAGAAAACTGGTCTCGACTAAGACGCTGGGCATTCGAGCCCCGATCAGCACATAGAACAGGGCCGGCTTGAGTCGAAGATCCTTGATCCGCTTGTGATGCCGTCTCAGCTTGCCTACGAGGGCTTTCTGGATGGCGCGGCCCAAGGAAATGCTATCGTCCACATGACTCTTTAAGGCCAGATCAGCCAAAATGTAGCGCAAATCGGAGATGGTCTTTTCCGTGGTGGCGTTTTCCCTTGCCGCCAACTTGATGCTGTATCGATCATTGGTCAAATCGAGATAAAAAGTCTCCACCCCGCGGAAGCGCCGATTGCGGTGGGCGTTGCAGTGGATGGAGATGAAGAGATCGGCCTTTTTGGCGTTGGCGATGGCCGTGCGCTTCTCCAAAGCGACGTACTTGTCACGATCTCTCGTCAGAATGACTTCTTTCAGAGCCAGCTTCTTGTCTGCTTTGAGCAGTTTGGCCAGACGCTTGGCGATATCCAAAGTGAGGGTTTTTTCAAAAGTGCCTTTGGGTCCGATGGCACCTGGATCGCGCCCGCCATGGCCCGCGTCAACGGCGATGCGTCGAATCTTCAAGCCGGCCAACATGCTCAAGGAGGCACCTGGCCTGCTGTCTTTCTTGCTGGGTATGTGTGGCTTGGTTTTGGGTTTAATCTTGGGTTTAGTTTTGGACTTGGGTTCGACCTTGGGAGCAAGCTTGTTGGGCTTGGCTGTTTTGGCGCCTATGATTCTTGCCACCTTGTCGGCCGACGCGCTGACGTCCACGATGATGCGAGCCGGGCTGTCCATGGGCACGACTTTCAAATCGCCCAAGGCTTTCAGATCCAGCACCACCCGCACCACGTCCCGCTTGAATGGGCCGAAGCGAATCCGCTTGAGCACCCCGTTCCCCACGGCGATTGATCTTTTGAGATGCGGGTCCAAATGGGCGCCTTTTAGATCGATGTAGATTCTGGGATTGGGGCGTTTGTTGGTGGCGGGCAGTCGCCCGAACTTGTAAGGCACCTGGGAACCCGTATAAATCGTCACCCGGGCATAGTCGGCACCTGAATCATGATGGATGCGATTGAGAACCGCCGGCCCATCATGTTCAGTGGTCTTGACCGAAAGAGCCGCGGTCTTGGCCTTGGATTCTTCTGGCTCTTGCGCCTCTCCGCTGCT
>JAFCZJ010000362.1 GCA_019314375.1 Deltaproteobacteria bacterium
CATGGCCTCGGGTATCCCCCAGAAGAGAAACTGGAAGGCATGTTGGCCATGAACCCAGCTGAGCGCCTGGTAGCGCAGCTTGATGCCGTTGATTTCCCTTAGGGCCTCGGATTTATTGGCCGGCTTGCCGTCGACTTTGATGTCCTGGGCTTCCAGATCCGGGACGCCCGGAAAGGCCGCTTTTTGCACCAGCGCATGATAGGCCGGCCCGGTGAGCCCGGTGGATGGCTCGATGATCAGTAGGCCAAAGATGCCGAGCGCGGCTTCTTCGATGAAGAGGCTGGCCGCCTTGTTGGAGGCGCGAGCTTGCTGACCCACGGCAATGCGCCAGAAACCGGCGGGTTTGTGCCAGACCAGGCCGTGAGCGAAATCCCGATACACGCCTCGACGCAAGGAGAAGTCGGTACCCACGCGGTTTTGGCTATCAGGGCCCTGGCTCATCTTGGCCATCAAGGCGGCGTTTTCCTCGTCGGCCAAAAAGCGGATGGAAGCGAAGCCGGCCGGCAGGATTTTTGCAGCCTTGGTCTCTAAGGACGTCAAGTACCAGGCCAGTACCTGTATGGGTCAAGTACCAGGCCAGTACCTGTATGGCCCGGTTTCCTTCAAAAAATACGCCGTGCAGATATTCAAAGGATGGCTGACCCGCGTTGCGCATCCGGGTCAACGTGACCTTGCGCCCATCCAGGTCTATCTCCAGGGTTTCGCCATGGACTTTTCCGTTCATGTTGCGCAGGCTGTCGGCGAGCAGTTTTTTCGCATAGGCCTTCTGGCCCACCTTGCTTACGCGTTCAGCAACAAGGATCAAGTAGGCGCTATCGCTTGACAGGCCGATCTCGGCCGAGTCGTTCATGCGGGTCAGCTCGGCGCCCACCACCAGCCTGAAGGGCTCTTTGGGCTCAACGCGCATGCGATGGATCGCGCTTTCGAAAACACCATCCTTGACCCGCCAACCGACCCCGGCGGAGTCGATCACTTGACGGCCGACGCTTCGTCCCCGGACCGGACCTGCGGTCAGCGAGAAGGCATCGTAGAAGGGCTGCAGGGATTGGCCTCGACTGTCAACCCGGCTGGCCATGCCCCAGGCCAGCACCTGGTAGGCATAACCTGAGTGGATGAAGACCTGGTTGAAGAAGCGGATGGGAACGCCCTCGGCGGTGCCCTGTATCGAGAAGCGGACCGTCTCTTCTCCACTGTACTTCATGGTTTTCATCTCGCCGACTTGCTTGGCCTCCATGGCCATGTTGTCGGCCACCAGCTTGGCGAAATCCAGGAGGGCCACGTCGGGGGCCGGTTCGATGATGACCACCCCGAAAAGACCCAGGTTCAGATCCACCGCGCCGGCTATGGCATCCGGGCTGAGTTTCTGTACCTTCTCTTCGTTCATGAGTTTCCAGCCGCCGCCGGGGGGGGCGATGCGAAAACAATAGTCCGTGTCCACCAGGGGATCTTGCTTCGGGGCTTTTGGCTCGGAGAGTAGCTTGTTCAGATCCTTGCATGCGCCGAGGCCCAAGAGCAAAGAGGCCAGACTCAGCGAAAAGACGAGTTTGTTCATGAACCACCTCAGTCGGTTTTGGCCCTTTTCCCGCGGGTGTCATAGAGCAGCACGATGGGCACGTCGTCTATGTAGAGACCGGCGGCCACAGAGGCATGGCCGGTCTTGTTCCAAATGCGATATTCGATGTCGGCGAATTCCCGGTGAACCTGGAAGGCCGTGAAGTCGGCACCCTCGGGTGAATAGCTGGGGCGAATGTCAGGTCGCAACCAGCCGTCGCGCTTGTAGGCACGGAAGCATTCGGAAGTCACCTCGTGCAAATACAATCGGGCACGGGGTGGCAGCTTTTCATTGATGACGGGCAAGAGGGCCTTGATGCTGTCCGACCAGTATTGCCGCTGCATGCCTGCGTCGGCGGCACCCTGCAGGCCCCCGATGAGTGCATTGTAGGACGAGCTGGGGCTGGCCTTGTGGCGGACGATTCCTTGCACCGAAGGTGTGAGCAACAACAGGGCGAGCATGGCGAAGAGGGCTGTGTCGAGTTTCATTTTCCATTTCCGGAAAATCGCGGGTGGAGGCAAGGCGCGGAGCATGCGTTCAAGGGTGATGGCACCCAGGATGCAGAAAAAAGGCATGGCGTGCATCCAGTGTTTCACCCCGCCAAAAATGGGTACCTTGGGTAAGGCGATGACCGCGAAGGGAATGAAGATGTTCAGCAAGAGCAGCCAGCTGTCCCATGTGTCCAAGGCCCCTTGGTCTTCGGGTGTTTTTTGCTCCAGCCCCGCAAAACGACCCAGTGCGCGGAGCAAAGAGCGCAAGGGGTGCCCCAAGCGCCGGCCCAATTCGGAGCCGAAACCCCAAACCCCCAGAAAGAGGGTGGGCAGAGGCAAAGTGAAGGGGAAAGGCGGCTCGGTCAGCAAGGTGCCGAAGTATTCCCAGGGGTAATGAACGTGGTGTAAGTGGAAGCCAAAATACCAGCCGATGCGCTCGATGGTCTGGTGCCAGAGGAAAGGCCAATGCGCCAAGAAAACAAGGGGGCCCAGGATGAGCATGGCGAAGAAGGCCAAGGGGATGCGTGGAAAACTCAAGCCCCGTCGGCCCAGAGAGAACTCTTTGCCCTGGACGATGAGCCAGTGGATCACCAAAACCACGGGCAAGAAAAAGGAATTGTGCTTGGTGGCGAGAGCCAGGCCCCAGATGATGCCCGTCAGCAGGCTCCATTTGACCGAGACTCGTGCTTTGCGAAAGGCCCATACCGTAGCCAGCCACATGGCAACCGCAGGCATGTCAAAGCAGGCCAGTTGGGCATGATAGAAGTGGCGTGGTGCCAGCAAGAAGGCCAGGGCGGCAAGCAGGCCCACCCGTCGTGATGCAAGCGAAGTCCCCAGCAGGAAGGTCAGACAAACCGCAAGGGCGGAAAAGAGTTGAGAGGGCAGGCGCATGGCGCGGGCGTAAGTGCCGATGCTGTCCGGGGGAAAAGAAGCAGGCTTGGCGGGCGTGTTTTTGGCCAAGGCCAGGTAACTTATGGCCATCAGGTTTTTGATCAGCACCGGATGTTCTCGGTTGATTTCGAAATGCCGCCGAATGCCTGCTTCGGTCAGGGCCTTATCCGGATCGCGAACCAGGGTCGAAAACCAACCCGCATAGTGCTTTGCCGCATCGAAGTAGAAACCCTCGTCGCGGGTGTAGCCGGTCTCGGGGGCCCAGGTAAAGATGAGCAGAAAACTGCCCAGGAACAAGCCCAGGGCCATCAGGCCTGTGGCGCGCTGTTTCATCCAAGCGGTCACGGCAACACCTCGCCACGATAACAGAGATGCCGCATGCTCACGTTTTCGGTCTCAATAAAGAGCTTGAGTTCGTGGGGGCCGGGCCCAAAGGGTGCCAGGTCAAATTCATGGACGAAGAGACCGTCTGCGTTGGGCTGTTTGAGGCGCTTGACCAGCTCGCCGTCGATGTGCACCGTGACGAAAATGGGCTTGCCGTC
>JAFCZJ010000030.1 GCA_019314375.1 Deltaproteobacteria bacterium
CATGCCAAGTCTCCGCAGGGATTGCTTGCGACGGCGCAGGCTCCGTCCCCGTCACAGGTCTCCAGTCCATCGCAGAAGGCCTCGTTGACGCATTCGGCCTTGACGTCACTCCCGATGATCTGGTTCTGGCACTGGCCCTCCGTCGTGCATTCCTGGCACAGATCGCAGTCATCATCTCGGCTCAGATCATCGAGACACAAACCCGCCCCATTGCAGGCCTGGCAAATACCGCAGGGATCGCCCTGGGCCCGGTCGGCAGTCTGGCAGCCCAACGAAACGTCGCAGTCATTGACCGTGCAGACATTGCCATCGTCGCAATCTTCCACCAGGGAGTCATCGCTGCAGGTGCCATGAGCACAAACCGCCTGGCGCAACTGGCTTCCCATGCAGTACACCTGGCCACAGGGCAGTCCATCCACCTCGGCTTGATGCAGGCAGCCCGAAGCATCGCAAGAATCCAAGGTGCAAGGGTTGCTATCGTCACAGTCGGCATCGCTGACGCAAGAAGTTGCGGCACTCACCCGCAAGACGACTCGCCGCGAAGACAGTTCACCGTCATTGACCTCAAGCGCGACCAAATAAAGCCCAGGGGTACCTGGGACCAAACTTGCCGTCTGCCGATCGCGTTCGGGCTGCCAATCGGCCGCGCCGTCGCTCGGTTCGCTCAACAGGTGCCACGCATAAGTCAGCACATCCCCGTCGGGATCAAAACTGGCAGCCCCATCCAGAATAACCAAGCTCCCTACGCTCACCGAGCGATCCACGCCGGCCACGGCCACCGGGGCCCGATTGGGGCCCGTCACATCGGGCGTGCAGGCAGATGTCAGAAAAACAAAAACCAGGGCCAAAACGAAACCACAATATAGGTGTCGAAGCATTTTCCCTCCCTGGTAATATCTACAAATACAAATACAAATACAAAACAAACGAACTATCGAAGTCGGGTATCGTGGATGCAGCGGAAATGCAAAAAGTCCGTCGATTGATGGAAATCCGGTATCGAGCCCTGGGTCCAAGTGGACTGCCCCGCTCCGCTCCAATAGGTCAAAGCGCTGGTCCGCCATACCGTAATCGCGTTGTACCAGACATCGGCCAAGCGGTTGTACTGGCCCGTACCGTTGGGCCAGCCGGCATGAATGAGCTGCATGGCCTGACGAAAATCAGGCAGGCCGCCGCCCACATGTCGGCATTCCTCGATGGCACCGGCCACATCCAGGGCCACCCGGTCGTAAGAGTCGGCGATCATGCCGTCGGAGCGATGGCAGGCTGCGTCGGGTGGGCCATAGCAGTTGCCCTCGCCCAAAACTTCACCCCGGCTGGAAGCCCAGATGCAGCGGAAATTGTGGTTTGCCCCCTCGGAATCCTGACCGCTGCCCCCGCCAGCCACCTGCACCAGAGCCCGATTGGCCGAGCTGGCCGTGGTGGAAAGAGTCCACAGCAAGTTGGTGTCGGTGGTGTTGCCGATGAAAGAGTGGGGATTGAACAAGGGATCGGAACCGTCGCCCGGATCAGGCCGATTGCGCACAGCCCAAACCTCGCTGGCATAGGGCAGCCTGCCGCCCAGATCTTCGCAGGTCTGCCGTGCCGAATCGAAAGTGGCGGGCAACCGTTCCAGGCCGTCCCAGGCATTACTCCAGTCGTCCACGATCTCCACGCCGTTGGCGTTGCCACTGGATGAACCATCCAAACTGCTGTTGCAAAAATACACGGCCCCATTCCACTGCACCACCTGGTTGGCTTGACAAACGGGCACATCCAGGCCGGGGGCACGCCAGACACAGCGATAAAGTTGCTCGGTCAAAGGGTCGAGGCCGGCAACAAGGACGCCACTTGGATACCAAGCCCCGCCATCGTCCTGAGGCCCGAAGACCAAGCTGTAAGGCAGTGGGTTCAGAAAAGGGACCCAAACCAAACTGGAAGTCCAACGGCCGCCTCCGCCCAGAAACGACCAACCTTCGTGAAGCAACTCGGCTGCCTCTATTACTTGCGGCAGTTCGCCGCCGCCGGCCCGGCAATCCTCCACCGCCGAGGCCAAATCAAGTGCCACCCGGTCAACCGCATCGCTCACCAGACTGGAGCGTCGAGCCGAGAAAGACAAACAGCCGTCGGCACAAGTTGGATTGGCCTCGGGAAAACTCGCGGGACGCGCCAGACCGATGCAGCGAAAAGACTGCCTCCCCGTATGATCACTGTCCGTAACCCAGCCGCCCCCAGGGTACCAGGAGGCCCGGTTGTTCACGTCCATTCGCACGGAAACGGGATAAATGCTTCCAATATTGCTGATGACATCTGCCGCCCAAAACCAGGTGGCCTCGTCCGGCTCAATCCCGGCGTGGATCATCTCGGCCCACTCCATGGCCGAAGGCAGGCTCCCTCCGTAAAAAGCGCATTCATTGCTGGCGGAGGTGTAGTCCAAGGCGATTCGGTCCTGGACATCCACATTCCACACACGCGCGTAAGACCAACAGGCGCTTCCGACCGGGCCATGGCAGCGGGCCTGGTCGAAACCGACCCCTTCTTCGTCAGGCCAAACGCAGCGAAATTTGGCCTGATGGGTCTCCTCAAAGTAAGTCATGTAGCCATCGCTCAGAGCCACCGCAACTCGAGTGGGGCTGGCATGGTATGAACGAATATTGGTCCAGAGGAAGTTGCCGACCGTATCGTCGGACAGGTTCCCGGTGCCATCTGTAGCATTGTTGCGCCACAGCTCGGTCGCGGTGGGCAGTCGTCCACCCAGGCTCTCGCAGGTCGCCACGGCTTCGGCCCAGGTCTTTGCCGGGCGCTCTAATCCATCGAAAGTCTCACCCCAGACATCCACCACGGGAAAACCCTGGTAGTGGCCGCAGAAGGCCCAGACCCAACAACCATCGTCCGCGCAGTCCGTGAGGCCGTCACGATCGTTGTCCGATCCATCCGCACAGGCTCCCTGGCTTCCCTCACCCGCGTCGGCGTCGCAAAAAGTAAAGCCCTGACAACTTGGATCCACGCAGTCGGTCATGCCGTCTTCGTCGTTGTCCTGGCCATCGTCGCAGGCCGTGGGCGTGTTTTCCATACCTGGCAAACAAAAGGTGTAGCCCTGGCAATCGCTGTCATCGCAGTCGACGGCGTCATCACCATCATTGTCGTCACCATCCTGGCAAGCCTCGGCCGTGGTCTCACCGCCCGTACCGCCGCAGAAGGTGAAACCCGCGCAGCCCAAGTCATCGCAGTCGGTCTGACCATCTTCGTCATTGTCCACGCCATCCTGGCAGGTCACCGAGTCCAACTCGCTGCCGGCGCCCGCGCAAAACACAAAACCCTGACAATCGACGTCATCGCAGTCCGTGTCCCCGTCCTGATCATTGTCCTGGCCGTCGTCACAATCCGCGGCCGTGTTCTCAGTGGCCGGCGCGCAAAAAACAAACCCCGCGCAATCGGAGTCGTCGCAATCCGTGTCCCCGTCCCCGTCGTTGTCCGAGCCATCCAGGCAGCGAGCCGACGTGGTCTCTCCCGGGTCGTAAGAATCGCCATCACCGCCACAGGATACGGCCATGGTCAAAACGCAAAGCAGGAAGGGGATGACCCACTTCAATCCGTTCTCGGTTTTCATGTCGACAACTCCTTCTCGTCGGTCCGTTCCTCTTAACGGGGAGCGGATTTTTCTGAATTTGTAACAATAGCCGATCATTCCCTGAGAATCCACCATTCGAGGCCAGTCTTGCGCCCAGAGCACGGCAGACGCTATGATTTGTACGAGATCGAGAAGGAGGAAAGCCGTGAGCTTGATCAAAACGAGTCAGGGCCCAATTTGGGCCGAACAACATGGCGATGGCCCACCCCTCTTATTGCTGCATGCCGACGGATCCTCGGGCTTGGAGTTCGAACCGATCTGTGAAGAACTGGGGCAAGACTTTCGCGTCATGTGCTTGGATTTTCCCGGCTGCGGCCGATCACCGCGCCGGGCTTTCTCGCCGGCCTATTACAAAGAGAACGCCAAGGCCGCCCGGGATCTACTGGACCACTGGAGTCCCAGCCGACCCAGTTGGATCATCGGCAACGGAGGCGGCGCCATCACGGCGCTCTGGTTGGCCCTCCTGAAACCCGATCAAGTAGCCGGCGTGGTGGCAGACAGTTTCGACGAATTCTACGATGCGGCAAGCAATGAGGAATTGCAGGCCGAACCCAGCAAAGAGTTGCAAGCTTTCTGGCTACGCATGAACGGAGAAGACTGGCCCCTCGTCATCGAAGAACTACAACGTGTCTTTGCCAATTTCGCCGAGCAAGAGCGCTCGGTCTTCGATTGGCGCCTGGAAGAAGTAGGCTGCCCGGTTTTGCTGACCGGCTCGCGGCGGGATCCCATCATTCCCGAGGCCGGCAAGCGCAAGCTGGCCGTCGTCGAACAACTCAAACGAGGCCAACTCTTGCTTTATCCTGAAGGTGACCACCCCACCATGTGGAGCCAACGCGAGCGATTCTGGCCCGACGCCCTGGCCTTCATCGCGAGCCACCAATCGACCAATCCATGACCCAGGCTTTCTCCATCCGCTTGCCCATCCGCTACGAAGACTCGGACCACAGGGGCAAGCTCAAACCCCTTGCCCTGCTGGCGGCCATGCAGGAAGCAGCCATCTTGCACTCCGAGTCACTGGGGCGGGGCTTTACGTGGTTGTTTTCCAGGAACTGGGCATGGATGCTGGTGCAAACCCGAATCGAAATGCTGGACTGGCCCGAGTGGAGGCAAGAGATCACGGTGCGCACCTGGCCCAGCGAGATGAGGCTCATGCTCTCGGTGCGCGAGTTCGAAGTCCTCGTCGGTGAGCACCTCGTGGCCCGGGCCAGCACCCTTTGGGCTTTCTTCGACAGAGAGCGAAAACGAGTCATGAGGGTGCCCGAAGAGGTGTCTCAAGCCTATGTCATCAATCCACGCCGTGCTTTGGACATTAAATTCGTACGGCCCAAGGGCCTCAGCGAACAAGCTGCATGGGTACACAGGCAAACCCGGCGCGTCCGCATCGGAGACATTGACTCCAACCAGCACGCAAACAACCTGCGTGTGGTGGACTGGCTTCTAAACAGCCTGCCCGACAAGCACCTGGCCACACACCGGCTCAAAGGCTTGGACATCCGCTACATCGCGGAAATGCGCCAGGGTCAGGTCCTCCGCCTGCATCACGAAGCCTTTGACGAAGGAAAGCAAATCCACCATTGGATAGAACGAGCCGATGGACCCATGGCCACAGCCGCCACCAGCCTCTGGGAGCCTCAGCCTTTGCTGGTCGGCGCTGAGGGCTGAAAGGCTGGTTTGCGTCGGCGGCCCCCATGGCGGCGGCGAGGGGGGCGCTTCTTTCTTTCCGAAGCAGCTTGCCCATCGCCCAGAGTCCCCTTGAGATTGGGGCTTCTGTTGGCAGATCGCATCAGGGTCTTGCGCATATGGGCTAGTTTTCGACGATCCTTGCCCGTGGCCCGAACATAGAGCTCGAAAAGGTCCAGAATCTCAGGAAAGTCGTTGCGGCGAAGCAGGCCCTTGGGGATGGAGGCGTTGGTGCGCAGCTTAACCAGGCGTTTCTGACCGGCCAGGATTTGCTGGATACGCTCTGACTCCCATTTGGGCAGACGAATGCGCTCGACCCAGGGCCGCACCATGGCGCGGGCCACTTCACCTACGGCCTTGGTTTCAAATTGGAGACCGTAGCCTTCACCCGCGCAAGCCGCGGCATCCAGAACCGGATGCAAGACCAGGCCGGCCAAGAGCACCGAGTTGGTCAACATGTCCCTGTCGCCGAGCTTGTCGAGTGCCCGCAGGTATGCCCAAAGCCCGACCCCCGGCTCCCGCTCCTCTCCCCGCTCGGGAGAACGGGCCAAATAATGGGCCACCTCCGGCAAAAGGACCTCCATCACACCGCTCTCCCATAACAAGCGAAAAGAGGCCTCGGCGGCTCCAGAACGCAACATGCGCTGAATTTCTTCCAATAAACGAGGCGGCGCGGCCTTCTTCAGCTCTTCTCGGTAGTCACAAATAGCCCGCCAGGTTTCCTCATCCATGCAAAAATCCAAGCGAGCGGCGAACTTGATCGCCCGCAAGATGCGCACCGGGTCCTCTTGCACCCGGATGGACGGCTGACCGATGAAGCGCAGCTTGCGCTCCACCAAATCTTCCAACCCGTCGGTATAATCGATGAGCTGCTTGGCCACCGGATCGTAGAAAAGAGCATTGATGGTGAAGTCACGCCGAAAGGCATCCGCCCGCTCGTCGCCGAATTCGTTGTCCGACCGAATCAACAAATCGCCTTCGGGGTTCTGCCGCAACTCGGCCCGAAAGGTGGCCGTTTCGATGATCTTGCCCTGAAAGTGAATATGGGCCAGACGAAAGCGACGCCCGATGAGCCGACAGTTGCGGAAAACCTTGCGAATCTCGTTGGGTTTGGCCGATGTCGCCACATCGAAGTCCTTGGGGCTTCGCTTGAGTAAGAGATCCCTCACGCAGCCACCCACCAGATAAGCCAAATGCCCGAAACGCTGCAAACGTCGAACGACCTTCAACGCATCTGCGTCGATCTGGGAAGGGGTGATGGACCGGCTGGGGATGACCGCCGGTTCCTGGCATACTTGGTTGTCTTCACGCTCGGATGCAGATGCCGTCATGGGGGGCCGAGCCTGGCACATGGCCGAAAAAAAGGCAAGGGTGCTCGGAAATCGGACACATGAAATCCCAAAACAAAACCCAATATCCTTATATAACAATACGCTAGGAAAAGTGGAGTTCTCCGGCACGACCATTGCTGTAGGTAAAAGGAGGAGGATCGACCACGGATGGACGAGCAAAGCAAACCTGACCATGAGTTGCTCAGCTGCCTTTTGAAATTGCCCGCTTCCCATTGCCTGGCCTTGCTTGAAACCAGCGCGGGACTCAGCAACTTGACCCGCAAAACCAAGGAAGAATTGACCTCCATGCCCGGCCTTGGAGTCGTCTTGAGTGAACGACTCTTGGCGGCCTTCGAACTGGGAAGAAGGGCCGCCGTGCCCAGTCCAGACCCAAGCCACAGCCTGGCCTCGGCCCGGGACGTGGCAGAATGGTTCCGCTGTCGACTGCAAGCCCGCAGCCGCGAGAGCTTCCATGTGCTCTTGCTGGATGGACGCAATCGGCCCAAACGGCACATCACCGTGGCCGAAGGTTCATGGAACGCCTGCCCCCTGGATCCCAAGCTGCTCTTCTCCGCCTGCCTGCGCCATGCATGCCCAAGCATCATCCTGGTACACAACCACCCCTCTGGAGACCCCCAGCCCAGCCGAGACGACATCAAACTAACCGAACGCCTGGTCAAAGCGGGTCGTCTCCTGGGTATCCGAATTCTGGATCATCTCGTGGTTGGCCGCGAAGGCTATTGCTCCCTGGCCGAAGCCGGCCTTATGTAAGAATCCCCTGGATTCACTCGCCACCAGGCTTGACAGAGCTGCCCAGCACCGATAAAAGCAGCGTGATCTAACCAAACCACAAGGAGCAGAACGAATGACCAGAAACGGACTGCTGTGCATCCTCTCTCTCGGCTTGGCCCTTTGGGCTTTCGACGGTCGCGCCCTGGCCCAATCCGGGGATGACAAAGAAGCCAAATTTGACGGTTGGGAGAAAAAAGAAAAACCCGCCGACAAAACCGACGAAAAAAAGCCCGAGGAAAAAGCAGAAAAAAAAGCTGAAGCAAAAAAGGAAGCCAAAGAAGAGGCCAAAGAAGCAGCCAAAACCGAAACCACCGAGGCCAAAGAAGAGACGAAAGAAGAAGTAAAAGAAGAAGTAAAAGAAGAGGTAAAAGAAGAAGTCGAGACAACGGTGCCCCCCACTGGTGTGGGTGCCCTCCGCCCGGGTGAACACGCCCCCATACTCCCCACGGTCTGCACCCGCTACGGTTCACTGACCCTGCTGGGCGTCTTCCAGACCCGCTTCGACACGAACCTGGTCTTAGACTACGCCGACGGCACGGACGGCGACACCCTGACCAAACTCGCCTTCCAGTTTCACCGGGCCCGCATCATGCTCAAGGGTCATGTGCTCAACAAGAACTTGACCTATTTCTTCCAGGGCGACGCGGCCAACACCTTCAGCTTCGTCCTCGACATGTTCGTGGGTTACAAATTCGAAATGGCCGGCCAGAAGTTCGGCGTACGGGTAGGCCGCTTCGTGCCCGACTTCAGCTTCATCATGCCGCGCAACACCGCCGACCTTTCCGCCATCAACTATCCGGTTTACCTGACCGGCGCAGGCGGTTTCGCCCTTTGGCGTCAGATGGGCGTGCAAATGGACTATGCGCCGATCGATGAGCTGACCGTGCGCTTTGGCGTATTCAACGGCCTGGCAAACGATCCCTTCAGCCTGCCGCCGGCAACCGCATACATGCAGATGGCCAACATCAACGTGGGCGGCACCACCATCGGCAACTGGTCGGACAACAACAAGGCCAAGGACTTCATGCTGACCGCCAACTACAAGATGGGCGATCTGTCCTTGGGTCTTAACACCTGGCTCGGCATGCCGCTAAACGCCGCCGACGCCACCGAAAACGACCTCATCTTCATGGGCGGCCCTGGTGCGGAGTACAACGACGGCAAGATGCACATCATCGGCGAACTCATGTTCCGGGTGTTGGACTACGGCCCCGATGGTGCAGACAGCATCATCTCCATGGGCGGCTGGGGCCACTTTGGCTACCGGGTCACCGATTTGGTCGAAGTCATTGGGCGCCTGGACTGGTACGAGCCCAACCTGGACGCCGACGCCGACATGCTCATGCGCGTCACCGCCGGTGCCCATCTCTGGATCGAGAAAAAGCACTTCCGCATCCTCTTGAACCTGTTTTCCGACATTCCCCTGGAAGACATGGACAACCGAAATATCGGCCTGGGTTTTCAGACTCAATTCGCCGCGCTCTGGTAGATCGCGGAAAGAAATAGGCAAATCCAGGGCCCTTGACAGGCCTGTCAGCTTGGGCTACAAGGCCCGCAGATTGACAATCAGACTGACAATTGAATCAATTGCTTGCTTAGACAACCCCAAATACTCAAGGAGTACGGACAATGGCAGAGCAAACCCAAGAGAAGGTGGTCACCCCTCCGGCGGAATTTACCGAAAAAGCCTGGATCAAAACCATGGACGAGTACCAAAAAGAGTACGACAAGTCCATCGCCGATCCCGACGCTTTCTGGGCCGGCAAAGCCGAAGAGTTCTACTGGGAAAAGAAGTGGGACAAGGTTCGCTCCTACAGCTTCGACAAGGGCAATGTCTTCATCAAGTTCTTCGAAGGCGGCAAGACCAACATCACTTACAACTGCCTGGATCGGCACGTCAAAGATGGCAAGGGCGACCGCCAAGCCATCATCTGGGAAGGCAACGAGCCGGATGAAAGCAAGACCTTCACGTACTCTGAGTTGCTCGCCGAAGTAAACAAGTTCGCCAACGTCCTGAAGGACAAGGGCGTAAAGAAGGGCGACCGAGTCAGCATTTACATGCCCATGGTGCCTGAGCTTGCCATCGGCATGATGGCTTGCGCCCGCATCGGCGCCGTCCACTCCATCGTCTTCGGCGGCTTCTCCGCCGAGGCCTTGGCCGACCGCATCTTGGACAGCAGCTGCACCGTGCTTTTGACCACCGACGGCACCTTCCGCGGCAAGAAGCCCGTGAGCTTGAAGGCCAACGCCGACGCGGCCATGGACACCTGCATGAAGCGGGAAAACCACAAGGTCAAGACCTGCGTAGTCGTCGAGCGAGTGGGCGCGGGCAAGGGCATCGAGACCAACATGACCGAAGGCCGCGACCACTGGTGGCACGACCTGATGAAAGACGCCAAAGCCGAATGCGATCCCGAGTGGATGGATGCCGAGGATCCCTTGTTCATCCTTTACACCTCCGGTTCCACGGGCAAGCCCAAGGGCGTGCAGCACACCGTGGGCGGCTACATGGTTTATACGGGCGTGACCTTCAAGTACATCTTCGATTACAAGCAAGAAGACATCTTCTGGTGCACCGCCGACATCGGCTGGGTCACCGGCCACAGCTACATCGTCTATGGTCCCTTGAGCCAATGTGCGACCACCGTGATGTTCGAAGGCGTGCCCACCTATCCGGACCCGGGCCGCTTCTGGGACGTGGTCGACAAGCACAAGGTCAACATCTTCTACACCGCGCCGACCGCCATCCGGGCCATCGCCCGCTTCGGCAACGAGCCCGTGGAAAAACGCGATTTGTCCACCCTGCGCCTTTTGGGCACGGTGGGTGAGCCCATCAACCCCGAGGCCTGGAACTGGTACCACGACATCGTGGGCAAGGGAAAATGCCCCATCGTCGACACCTGGTGGCAAACCGAAACCGGCGGCATCCTCATCACCCCGCTGCCCGGCGCCACCCCGCTGAAACCCGGTTCAGCCACCTTCCCCTTCTTCGGCGTGAAGCCGGCCATCCTGGACGAAAACGGCAAGGTGCTTGAAGGCGAGACCTCGGGCATGTTGACCATCACGGAGCCCTGGCCTGGCATGATGCGCACGCTCTATGGTGATCATGATCGCTTCGAAGAGACCTACTTTTCCATGTTCAAGGGTTACTACTTCACAGGCGACGGTTGCCGCCGCGACAAAGATGGCTACTACTGGATCACCGGCCGCGTCGACGACGTCATCAACGTCTCCGGTCACCGCATGGGCACCGCCGAAGTGGAAAGCGCGCTGGTCAGCCACCCCACCGTGGCCGAAGCCGCCGTGGTCGGCTTCCCCCACGAAATCAAGGGTCAAGGCATTTACTCCTACGTAACCTTGAACCAGAACGTGGAGAAGACCGACGAGTTGAAGAAAGAGTTGCTGCTTCACGTGCGCAAGGAAATCGGACCCATCGCATGCCCGGACATCATCCACTGGGCCGACGCCCTGCCCAAGACTCGCTCGGGCAAAATCATGCGCCGCATCCTGCGCAAGATCGCGGCCGAAGAGACCGACTCGATCGGCGACGTCTCCACCTTGGCTGATCCCGAAGTGGTGAAGGTCCTGATCGAAACCTACAAGCCCCTGGCCAAGAAGTAAGGTCACAGCTTAGCGAAATCCACCGGGGTCCCTTCTGGGGCCCCGGTTTTTTTGTGCTCAATCTTCTCTGATTAGATATCGGCCGGGGAAAGCCTTGACCTGCCGTGATGAATCATGGGCATCGGTGCTGCGAAGGATGGAGACGGGGTGACCGCAACTGCGCTGGGCATGGAGGCCGCCCGCGCGGTGGTTGCCAGAATCACCCACGCCCTGGCTGGGTAGCCGCATGGAGCGATCGCAGGTGGCCAGGTTCTGGTGAATGTGTCCATAGCGAAGCTCTTCGGCCACTTGCTCGAAGTGGTCCGAATCCTCGGTCACAACGCTCGCGACGAAGGGTCGGCGGGTCGCGTTGGCCAACTCAATGGCCTGCTTGTCGGTCGAAAAGGGAATCAAGATCGCGTCCGGCCCGAAACTCAAACCCTCGGACAAAAGAGCAGGCAGCAAATCCGGTTTGGGCGCGGCAAAAACCGAGGGGCTTAAATAAAAACCGGGCCGCTGCAATTTGATGCGCTCTGATGCCAGCAATTCCCTGGCACCCGCGGCCTTCAAACGAGCCAAGCGATCCAAGCCACGCTCAAGAGCGAATTCGCTGAGCAAGGGGCCCATAAAAACACCCGGGTCCGCCCCATAACCAACCTTAAGCGATCGCACCGTTTCAACGAAAGCCGGAACAAAGGCCTCAAAGACCCGCTTGTCCACCAGGATGAGCGCCGTGGCATCCAGGGCCTGACCCGTATTGGCATAGGTACCCAAGACGCATTGATAGATGGCCCGGTCCAGATCGGCATCGTCTAAGACCATGGCGGTATTCAGCCCACCCAGGTGCAGCGCCACCAGCTTGCGCAAGGGGTCGGCCGCGGCCTGCAAGACCCGCTTGCCGGCAGGCCCGGACCCCGTGAACCACACGCCGTCCACTTCGGAGCGAGCCACCAAATCCAGACCCAAAGCCGCGTCTCCTTGCACCATGTTGAAAACGCCATGGGGCCAATCCGCCTCATCAAAAAGCTCGGCCAACAACTGCCCACAGGCCGGTGCCAGCTTGGAGGGCTTGAAGACCACCGTGTTGCCCGCCAGCAAGGCCGGCAAGATGGCGTGGCATGCCTCGGCCAAGGGCGAGCTGGCCGTGCCCAAAACCACCATCACGCCCAGGGGACGAAATTGGCAATGGCCTTCGACGCCAAAACGAATCTCGGGCAGATGAACGGGAGCGACCGCCTGCATCCCCTCACTGATTTCGCTCTCAACCCGAGCACTGATCTGCTCGACTTCCTTTTCAGCCAGCCACAATGGTTTGCCGGTCTCGGCACACAAGGCCTGGCTGAGCTGAGCGCGACGATTGACCACCTGTGCCGCAAAGCGCCGCAAAGCGTGAGCGCGATCAGCCCCCTCCACCCGGCTCCAGGTCTCGGAGGCTTCGCGAGCAGCCTCCACGGCCCGACCCACATGCTCAGGCTCCACCGGGAAAGTCCCGATGCGATAGCCCGAATCACCCGGGTCGATGGAAATGATCTTCCGCGGGCTCTTGCGAGCCCGCTTGAACTTGCCCCGAATGTAATCACCGCGAACCTTAATCGTAAACATGGCAACCTCGAAAGCTTGCTATACCAGAAACCGCCAGGCCCGGGCAAACCGTTGTCATCGAGGCATGGCATGCTCGAGTCGGAACGAGTATGATGAAGGCATGAAAACGGTTCTACAACGTGTGTCGAAGGCCAGGGTCACCGTGGACGGCAGGGAGACGGCCTGCATTGATCTTGGGCTGCTGGTTTTGGTGGGTGCGGGTGAGGGCGACGGAGAAGAGGACGCGGATTGGATGGCGGACAAAATCGTGGGCCTGCGTATTTTTCCAGACGATCAAGGACGCATGAACAGATCGCTGCAAGACGTGGGTGGCTCCATGATTGCAGTCAGCCAGTTCACCCTCTACGGCGACTGTCGCAAGGGCCGACGGCCTTCTTTCGTCAAGGCCTTGGAACCCAAGAAAGCCGAAATGCTGGTGGAGCGCTTCGTCGCCCGAGTCCAGGCCACAGGCATTTCCTGCGGCACGGGCCTGTTCGGTGCCCACATGCAGGTGGAGTTGTGCAACGACGGCCCGGTGACCCTGCTTATCGACTCGGCGGTCTCTCGTCGAAAATCGAAGGAAGTTTTTGCCGAGCCTTGATCCTTTGCCCAAGCCGTAGGAACATGCAGCCATGGTGAATTCCCGCCCAGTTCAACCCGCGGACCCCAGCCAGCGTCGCCTCATTGAGCGCGTGGTGGCCGGGAACGCTGCCGCCTGGCGAGAGTTCACCGAGGGGTACAGCCGCCTGCTCTTTTCCTTGCTCTGGCGCTACGCCGACAAAGATCAGGACCAATGTGCTGATCTGTATCTCTACGTCATCGAAGGGCTGCACGCGAGCAACGAAGCCGGTGAAACTTTTTATCGCTTCCGGCGTTATCTGACCAGCCTCCAGGCCATGAACGGCAAGGGTCGTTTGACCACCTGGTTGGGCCGTGTCACGCAAAACCTGGTCAGCGACCACTTCCGAGAACGGGAAGGCCGCCGCACCCTGCCCCGCGCCATCGGTCGCATGGACGCCACCCATCAGCGCATTTTCAAGTTACTCTACTGGAAGCGCCTGCCCGAACGAGAGGCCCACGCTACTTTGGACAGCCAACTCGGTGGCTTGAGTCGCGCGGCTTTCGACGATGCCGTGGAGACCATCAACGTCACCTTGAAGACATGCAACCGCTGGACCATCTACTCCGAAATCATGCGACGCACACCGGCTTTACCCATATCGGCCCAGGGGCAAGACCCGGAAGAAGGGACCCCGTCGGTCCAAATCGCAGACAGTCATCCCGGGGTAAATCCGGACGGCGCCGCGGAGCAAAAAAGCAGCGCCCAACGGGCCCTTGAGTTGGGAGAAGTACTCACCCAGGCCCTGCAGGAATTGAACGACGAACAACGGCTCATGCTCACCAGCCGTTGGCTACACAATCTGACCGCCAGACAAATCGCCAAACTGCTCGATCGCTCGGATTCAAAGAAAATTTATTCAGAGATCGACGGTCTCAAGAAGCAGTTAAGGGGCCAACTGGAGAAGGCAGGCTTCCATTTCGCAGAGGTCGCCTCGGGCCTGGGGGTCATCGAGGGCCTGCTGGCCAAGGCAAGTGCCTGATGAAAAAGGCAAAAACAAAAATGGTGACGAAGATCACTTTTTTCCTGGAGGATCGCAAAACGCATCCGTCCAACAAAAGTATGAAAACGGGTGAATCCCATGAACTGCCCTGATCCAAGAGCCATAGAATCCCTGGCTTGCGGCGCGGGCGACGAAAAAGAACGACTGGCCCTGATGGACCACGTGGCCAACTGCGCGAATTGCCGACAAGAATGGGCCTTCGTCCGCCTGATTCAGATCCAGCACCTTGCTCAAACTCCGAAAGAGGGACATCTGGACGATGAGGCTTTCTGTGCCCTGGCGGATCGGGCCATGGACGAAAAACAAAGCCAACAGGCCTTGGCCCACCTGGCCGCCTGTCCCAGTTGCCTGAGTCAGTGGGTCGGCCTTCATCGAAATTTGGAATCCGCAGAAAAAGCGGAGCAAGCCCCCCCTGCCGCGCTCATCGAAAAAGCCCTGAGCCTTGCCAAAGCCGATACCGAAGAACCCGCCGAGTCCTGGTGGTCCAGCTTGTTCAACGTGGCGCGACCCTGGCAGTGGGGCCTGGCCCTGGGGACAGCCGCGGCCGTCCTCCTGGCCACCCTCTGGTTCAGTGCCGAGGTCCCGCCCCAACAAGTCCAGCTTGACTTGACCCAGCTTCAAAAGTTGCCCTCGGTGGCCGATGTGAAGGATATCGCACCGGAAGGCCCCGGCCCGGTCCTGCCCCACCCGCCCAAAGAGACTCCCCCCGTACTGGCCGATGCACCGCCCCCGAAGCCCAAAAGACCCCAAGCAACACCGCCCATCGATCTGGCCGATCTGGCACGGCGGTCCTTGCCATTGGAGCGTTTGCAAACCCGTCTGGCCCACGGCCTGACGGACCCAGGGACCGACAGCCTGAAGCAATCATTTAAACTTGGCCGGCTTCTGACTTACAACCAGCGCTTCGCCAAAGCCGGGGCTCAAGCAGAAATCCGCCAACTGCTGGCAAGCAACACCAAGGCCCTGGCCGAGGGATTGAAGCAGTCCGGTCAAGCCAAACTCGCGGGCATGGCCGATGACCTCGTCATGGAGTTGAAGGCCAGTTCGCCTGCCCTGGACGTTTTGCAAGTCCGCCTGGATGTCCTGCATCAAGCCACGGCCGAATGGCTCAACACCGACCCCCGCAATGCCGCTGGCGCATGCCTGGGCAAGCTAAGCCAAAGCTGGCGCATGCGACCGAAAGCCGATCGAAAGACCATGGCGCTCTTGCTGTCTTGTCGCAACCGGGTCGCCTCCCTTGGCAGCGACGACCCTGCCCAGAAAGCCATCCTCCCCCTGATGGATACATTGGCTCAGACCCAGGCCAAAGCAAATCAATTTCCCAATACGATAAAGGCCCTGGAAGACCAAATCCTCACCGCACCCTAATCCCCGTCTGGAAAAACCAAACTTCAATTGTTCTGAATTTCGTCGGCCAGATCCTCTGCATCATAAAGCTTGCGCAGGGCCTCGATGACGTATGCACTGTGCACTACGACCGCTCGGTTGTCCATATCGTCAAAGAAAAACCGTCCGGCAAGGCTCTCGATGTTGCCATCAAAAACCACGCCCACCAATTCGCCTGCTTTGTTGATCACCGGCGAACCCGAGTTGCCACCCGTGATATCGCAATCGCACACGAAGTTCACCGGCGTTGCCAACTCCAGGTACTTCCGCCTATCCCAATACCGCTTAGGCAACGCCCAGTCAGCCTGATCACCAAAACCCAAAGCCCGGTCGTAAAGACCATAGAGGGTTGTCATATATGGAGCCCTGGTGCCATTCATGGGATAGCCGCGAAGCGTGCCGAAAGTCAGCCTCAACGAAAAGGTTGCGTCGGGATAAGCCCCCTTGCCGTATATGGCGAATCGGGCCTGCGCGATCTGTTCTTTGGCTGGTATGGTGACACTCTCGAAGGTCTTTTTCCTCCAAATCTCGTTCGCTACCATGATGGGCACCAACTTTCGGGCCAGCACGATCAATGGATCGGTTGATTTCTCCACCGCCGCCACGCCACCTTCCACAAGTTGTTTTCGAAAAGCCGGATCGAGCAACTTGCTCTGCCCACAAAGTTTCTCCGCGGCCATCTTGGGATCACCCAGGTTGCGAAGAATCTTCGCAAAAGAGTCCGTTGCCTTCAGTCCATCAAGAGAAAACACGATGGCCATTTGCAGTTTTACGGCTTCGAGATCGGAATACAAAGGCGCCGCCGAAAAAAGCCTGAATTTCAACCGCTCAATTTCAGAATCGTGAAATCCGTCCAATCGCTCGCCGTCCGGTTTCTTCAACTCATGCACCAACTTGACGATGGTGATCGCATGCCCAGCCAGGCGGGAGCCCCATAGTGCCTGACGCGTCCTCTGCTTGAGTTCGTCGGCATGGCGCACATAGACCCGCTCCAGATCCTCCCAGGCCCCACCATAGGCCTTTTGCCATTCCACTTTGCCCGTCACCCGCTGACGAAACTCCTGCTCCGCCTTTTTGCGCCGCGCCATGAATCCTTCATCATTCAGGCTCTTGAACATGCCTCCGTATGCCTTCCTGCCATTGGCATAGCCGAAGCGCTCCGTTTTCGATCGCCGATTCTGTTCATCTCCAGTCGATGCGTATGCCTTCAATGCCTCCAGCATCCGATCCATGTACTGAATCATGAAGGGATAAGAGACATCCCTTTGAACCTCAAGCTGTACAAGGGTATCAAGCCTATCGGTCGTCCCAGGGTGTCCGGTGATAAATACCAACTCATCCTTGTCCGCTCCGGCCTTGCTCCATTTGAGAAAGTGCTCAACCTTAAGCGGTTTTCCGTCTTCATAAACGCGGAAAAATGCCATATCCAAATCGTAACGGGGATAGGTAAAATTGTCCGAATCACCCCCGAAAAAGGCCGCCTGCTTCTCCGGGGCCATGACCAAGCGAACATCTGTGTATTTCTTGTAACGATAAAGCCAATATTCACCACCGTGATACAGGCTGACCACCTCGCATTCCAAACCTGTTTTGTCCTTGGCCTCTTTTTCAATACGAGCCCGAGCCGCCTTGCGTGCATCAACCGCCTTGACCCGATCCATGCCCTTGTCCACACCGGCCATCACTTGCTGGGTCACTTCCTCCATGGCCACCAGGACATTGAGCTCCAGGGCAACACACGGAATCTCGTCCTTAAGCTCGACCGCATAAAAACCATCCTTGACGTAGTCCTTTTTTTCCGAAGACATCTTCTGTAGCTGCCCCACCGCCACATGGTGGTTGGTAACGACCAAACCATGAGGACTGACAAAAGAACCGGATCCCCCATTCATGAAACGAACCGACGCCAGCCGCAAATGATCCAACCAAGCCTGCCCCGGCGTGAATCCAAATTTTTCCTTGAGCAACTGGCTCGGTGGATTGTCAAAAGTCCACATGCCCTCCCCCGCATGAGCCGCCGAAGGGAGCAAGCCAAAGCAAGCAAGCAACAAACCAGCCAGCACTGCGCAATACGCCGCAGCATAAGAGGCCCTACAAAAAAGGGCCTCTAACACGGGAAAACAACACTTTCCTGCTTGTTTATTCATCTTCTTCTCCTGTCGACAAAGGCCTCCGCAACAAGAAACAACCTACCACAAAGCAAATTCTGGATCTTCTTCACCTGTTGACTCCATGCCCCCGGGGCGGCTAGGCTTCACGCATGTGTGGCTTCGTGGGCATCGTGGACGGAAAGAACTGCAGCCGAGACGTGGTGCTCAGTCTGCAGGCCTTGCAGCACAGAGGCCAGGACAGCGCGGGTTTGGGCACCATCAATCACGGACAATTCCCGCTGGTCAAACGTCTGGGCCTAGTACATCAGGGTTTCGGCGCAGCCGAAATCGAGCAAACCCCGGGGAATATCTGCATCGGCCATGTACGCTATCCCACTGTGGGTGCAGGTGTGCTGCGCGACGCCCAGCCTTTTTTCTTTAGGCAACCTGGCGTACTCATGGCCCACAATGGCAACCTGACCAACCTGCGAGAGATGCACGACGAGCTGGCCGAAAATTCCGTGCATTTGATGAGCTCCTGCGATGTGGAGCCGGTGCTTTGCATCTTCTCCCTGGAGCTCATGAAACGACGACGACGAGATCATCGACTTGAAGACGCGGTCGAGGCCATGAAGACCACCATGGAGCACATTCAGGGTGCATACAGCTTGGTGGTCGCCCTGGTGCTGGATGGGCAAGAAACCCTTCTGGCCCTCCGGGATCCCCAGGGCATCCGCCCAGCGGTCTGGGGTCAACTGCCGGACAAACAGGGATGGATGGTGGCCAGCGAGTCGGTGGCCATGGATGTGTTGAGCGTTAAGCGCTGTGGAGACGTAGCGCCTGGAGAGCTGATGGTCTTTCGGGCAGGCAGCGAGCCCATCCGCCATCAGCTCAAGACCGCTTCCCCAAGCCCTTGCATCTTCGAATACATTTATTTCGCCAGACCCGATTCACACATGAACGGTAAAAGCGTTTACAGCAAGCGACTGGCCATGGGCCAAGCCCTGGCCGATGCCTGGCGCGCCAAGGGGCTGGAAGCCGACGTGGTCATCCCCATTCCGGACACTGCACGACCGGCCGCGGCCGCCGTGGCCGAAAGACTGCATTTACCCAACCGGGAGGGCTTCATCAAAAACCGCTACACGGGCCGCACCTTCATCATGCCCAAAGCGGATCAGCGGGCCGATGCCTTGAAACTCAAACTCAACCCCATTCGCAGCGAATTTGCAGGCCGGCGGGTTCTGGTGGTCGATGACAGCATTGTGCGAGGTGCCACCTTGAAACACACCATCGAAATCATCCGGGCCCAGGGCCCAACCCAGGTGCACTTGGCCATATACTCACCCCCTGTGCTTCATCCCTGCTACTACGGCATCGACATCTCCACAAAAGAAGAATTGGCTGCGCCTCGTTTCCTGCCCGAAGGACTCGCGGCAACGGATCCTGGTGCCCTTCAACAAATCGAACAGGCTTTCGCATCCAGGCTGGGCCTTGACTCATTAACTTACTTACCATTGGATGGCTTGCGGGCGGCCTTCGACGGACCGGCCTGCGCGGCCTGCTTTGACGGCCTCTATCCAGCCCCACTGGATGAGAAACAACGTTCATGGATAGCAGAGGATCGACGAAAGAGTGACCAGCGCACGCTGGGAATATAATCGAGGAGGAAGAGAATCATGAATCGGGACGAAATGATCAGTGGCATCATGCGAGCAAGCGGCATCAACAAAGCCAACGTGAATCGATTCTACGAAGGCCTGATTGAGCTGGCCAAAAAGAAACTGGCCTCCGACGGTCAATTTGTCCTGCCCGGCCTCGGCGTACTCAGGGTCAAAACACGCAAAGCCCGCGATGGCCGCAACCCCCAGACGGGTGAGAAGATCCGCATTCCACGCAAAAAAGTCGTTCGCTTCGGCGCTTACAAAGACCTGAAGGAAATACTGAACCCGGCGGGGAAAGAAACAGCAGAAGAAAAAGACCTGGAACTCGAGATGGAAAAAGAGAAAGAAACGGGCAAGGAAGATTAAAAACCCAAATACCGACCCAAATAGTTATTCAGATACTGAGTCCCTCTGACGCCTTCTTCTGGGGGGAAAGCTTACCGCTGCGGATGGCTTCGATGTCGTCGAAGCCCCGTTCGTTTTTGAGAAAATCCACCAGACTTTGTGGTGCGGGTTCCGCACCCAGAAACAAGTACAAGACATAGTCTTCTACCGCTTCGACCTGGGCTGCCGATGAAGCCTGCTCGGCCCTTTCCAGTATCTGCCCTCGCCAGTCCTTGCACATCTGCCCCAGGCGACCGGCCAGTTGTCCAATCACTTGGCCATAGGCATCAGCAGCCAGGACTTCGTCGCTCTTGGGCCATTCCAGGGGATCGCCTTTGACGTCGAACTTGGCTTGCGCTCGATTGGTGGTGTCTTCCGCCGAGGCCGAAGCGGAAAATGGCTCGTTGGCCAGTACCTTGTTTCCATCTTCGCGGGCCGAAAGGGCCACCAAGGCTGTTGCCGTACGCGTCATGTCAAAAATGGAATAGCTGTGTAAATCATAGACCGGCTCATCCAACATGCGAGGCGTTTCGCCCAACTTCTCACGCATGGCCACAACCCGGTTCTCGTTGTCACGACGATCAACCTTGAGTTTCTCCAGCTTACGCTCGGTATCTTTCAAGCGTTTGCGCAAGCTCTCCACGTCATCACTGGGTCCAGCGTCGGCGAAGGCCTCTCTGACCTGCTCCAGCTCCTTGCTCACCTCAACGATGGCCCCGGCCAGTTGTTCAATCTTCTCTCGTGTCTGCTCGATTTTGGTCTCCAACTCCAAAAAGGCCGGGTTATCGACCGGACGAGTGCCCGATTGGTACTTCTGCTCGCCCTGACGCTCCTGCTTCGAGGTCTTGAAAGTCAAATCCGTCAATGCCACGGTCAACACAACTTTGGGATCCTGAAAATCAAAAACCGCACCAGGACATTCGGGCACCGAGGCCTGTTGCAACAAACGCACGAGCTCATCAGTGCCGTCCTGGTTGCGACGCTTCACTTTGCCTGGACGCACCTGAAAACCGTACCCAGCCGCCACGCGCAGCTGTCGGCGGGCGTCTTCTTCCATGGAGACGGAATCACCGTACACGCCGTTCAATTGCTTAAGCTGCAACAGGCTGATGAGGGCATTTCCGACCAAGCGACGCCCCAAATACTGACCGGCTTCCTCCATCAACTGGCGAGACCAAGCCTCTTTGGTCTGAGCAATCCCCCGCTTGGCATGTTTCAACCTGGGCAATTCGCGGCCGAGTCGCTCGAAAATCTTCAGAGACTCGGCAAAGCGTTTATCGGTCAGGGCCTTGTCACCTTCAGCCATCAGCAGCTTGGCCACATCCTTCAATGCCTTGCGGTGGGCATGGTTGTCGGGCCGGCGCACAATGGCTCGTTTGAAAGCATCCAGCGCGGTCCAGGGGTCACCCGACTCCACTGCGGCTCGCCCATCTTTGGCATCCAAGTCCGCCAAGGTCTTCTGCATCATGGCTACTCGTTTGCGAGCCTCTCCATTCTCTGGCTCTTTCTTCACCGCCTTTTCGTACTCATCCAAGGCTTCCTCATAGAGCTCCGAGTCGGCCAACTCGTCGCCGCGACGCAGATGGTCCGCGGCGCCCCAGCATCCCGAGACAAACAAGAAGCCCAACAAAACGACAAAACACTGAATTCGCATTGATTTCATAGAGTCAGCTTAGATTCGCAGGACGAGCATGTCAAAAAATTCCCCTGGCTCAGGGCATGGGATGCCAGGCGCTATCAGGAAAATCCATTCGGGTCCTCCCAAAAATCAACAAAGGACGACCTGGGCTGACCAAATCCCCCGAACTGGGATGCGGATCGATCAACGAAGCATCGTCATTCAAGTCAATGAAGCCAAAGACTTTGTACTCGGCCTCGACAACAAAATTGATTTGAAAATCGCAGGTCGGTCCCAGCAGGCGACAGTCCGTGATGTAGTAAGCATCACTGTCAATTAGATCGTCCGGCCCAACCAGCCTGAGGTAAACCCGGTGGCCTGAGGCATCCACACTGGTGGATTCCAAAGTACCATAGAAAATGTGACTTGGTATTTCCTCAAACCCTTCTCCACAAGCCGACAAGAAGACCAAAATACACATCAAGCAAAACCGAATCCGCATGAATCGCTCCCTCATGGAAAGCAGTTAGTCCCCAACAGGATGCCCAAGTCAACGAAAGCACCTTGCGCATCATGGGCCAGATATCCCCCGCCAGCCCGCAGGCCGATAAAAAAACGTTCACCCAAGTCATGCATTAGTTCCAAACCACCGCCAGCCACAAGCCGCGGATCGGAAGCCTGCTCCACATCCATCCAGATCCCAGCCCGGGCATCAGCAGCCACCTCCAGGTTGCAGAACCTAAGCAAATGCAGGCGCAGGCTTGCCTGCGCCGCAAACCCAGTGGTTTCTATCACACCCAGGCCAACAGAAAGTCCCATGGCCAAGGGACCCGCCACCCGCATCCGGCCTTCTGCGCCGAAGGAAAACTGAACCAAATCCTCGGCTTGGTTGAAATACTGAGGTCCAAGAAACAGGTTAGCGCGAAATGCCCAGTCATCCCGCCCGCAGGGCACCAATTCCAATTCCCGGGCATGCGGCCCCTCGCCGGGAACCTGACAGCACAAAAGCACGCTCAGGGCCAATATCCTGGACAGGGCCTTAATCATGTTTCGCCCTCGTCCCCATCCTCCCCGTCCTTATCCACCCCACCCACATGCGGCAAGACGTCCAACCCCAGGATGGATTCTGAGCTTTTGGGAGGCGCGTGTTTGGGCTTGGGGGGATCGACAGGTGCCAGGGTCGAGGTCGACCTGGGAGCCGGCGCGGGTGCCGCCTTGGGTCGCCGGTCTTCGACAGGGAAGGCCGGCATGGTTCTATCCATCTCACGCTTGGAAAACCCTGTTGCGTCCTTGGGAGCTTCCTCTGGAGCTTCCTCTGGAGCTTCCTCTGGAGCTTCCTCTGGAGCTTCCTCTGGAGCTTCCTCTGGAGCTTCCTCTGGTGCTTCCTCTGGTGCTTCCTCTGGTTCTTCCCCTGGTGCTTCTTCGGGCTCAGGCCCCAGGGCTTTGACAGGCGGCAACTGGCTGGGATGCAGCACATCCTCCATCAAGCCCCCTACTACTTTCTGGGACGAAGGGGCGCAGCAGAAACGCTCCACCACGTCGTAAAGCACCTCCTGGCCCCAGCGAAAAGCCTCCACACCGATGCGTTCATTGTGCCCGTGGGCCAAACGCGCGATCTGTTCGGTCTTCTCGTTGTTCATCGGCGCAAAGCCGTAAGTGACTACACCCAATTTATCCAAATGCTTTGCATCCGTCAGCCCCGTCAACAGATAGGGCACTACCTCAGCCTCAGGCTCTCGTTCCACGATCACGCGACGAATCAAATCGAAAAGCGGCGTGTCGTAGCTATAGGTCAGAGGCTCCATCCACTTAAGGCACTCCAACTCAACCTCTTCGCCCAATACCTTGGCCAACTCATCCCGAAAACTCTCCCAGGTCTGACCCGGCAGGACCCGCCCGTCCAGGTCTACTTCCGCGGAAGAAGGAATTACGTTGGTCAGCGCACCCGAACGGATCTGAGTCGGTGAAGCGGTGTTGTGCAGTTGCGCTGAAAAAAGCCTGGCCTGCTCAGGATCGAGCAGGGCGAGGGCCTTGGAATGAGTCACGGGATTGAGCAAAGCCTTCAAGGCCAAACGCACATGGGTCTTCTGCTGAGCCGCCACCTGTTCCACAAAATGACGCACGGTCTCGGTCACGTGCAAGGGCAATCCCTTTTTTCCAAGACGAACCAACGCCCTTGCCATCCGGTGGGGTGCACTGTCCGGATCCGGTACCGATGCATGTCCGGATTGGCCGGAAAAACGGGCGCGACACCAGGCGGCACCTCGCTCGGCTACCTGCACCGGATAGTAAGTCCGGCCCTTGATCTCCGTGCGAAAGCCTCCGACCTCGCATAGGGCGAACTCGGCGTCGAGCAGCGCGGGGTGATTTTCAACCAGATAGGCCGCCCCATATTCACCCCCGCTTTCTTCATCAGCCACCGCGGCGAAAATCAAGTCCCGTTCGAGATGCTTGCCCGACCGCTTAAGACCCAAGATGCACATGAGACTCATCGCGGTCATGTGCTTCATGTCCACAGCCCCTCGTCCATACAGATATCCTTCATGGATCTCCGCAGCAAATGGATCATGGCTCCAGTGCTCGGCCTCCGCCGGCACGACATCCAAATGACTAAGCAGAAGCAGGGGCCGCTCGTTGCCTCTGCCCTTAATCCTGGCCACCACGTTGCCGCGTCCAGGGGCAGACTCGATCAGCTCAGGCGAAAAGCCCTCTCGTTCCAAAATCTGGGCCAAATATCGGGCCGCAGCCATCTCCTTACCTGGCGGATTGCTCGTATTGAAACGCAACAGGGAACGAAGGTGCTCCAAGGATTCATCTGCAAGGGCAGTCGGCCTCATGACAGTCTAACTCCACAAAAACAGGTGGTGGCTTCAGGAGTCGCCAGGCACCGGCTCGCCTTGCGCCACGGCCTTAAGCTTGGCCAGTTCCTCTGATTGAGCAGCCAAATCACGCTCCAGGGATCGAAGCCGCTGCTCGCGTTCCTCCAGCAACTGCCTCAGCTGCTTGGCGGTTAAATCGGCCTGATCTCGAACATTACGAATCTCTGCATAACTCGTGGTCAGCGCCTCTTGATTCTGAGCCAACTGCTGCAATAGTTCATGCTCTCGGGCCGCCGCGGCCTGGCGGACCTGCTCCTGCTCCGCTCCATTGCCCGACGCGTTTTGGGCCTGCTCCTCAAGCTCCACCACCCGTGCGCTATGAGCATCCAGTTGCGCCTGTCCCTCGGCACTCCGCACCCGCTCTCCCGCCAAGGCTTGCCGAATCTCATCCTCCCGCGCCTCAAACTCATGTCGCAATTCTTCCGTCTGAGCCAGACGAGAGGTCAGGTCATGCATTTTCTCATCACGCCTGCGAATCTGGTCGCCCAAAGAGCCGAGCTCGATTTCCGTTTGCTCCCTGTGTTCCGCCATCTGCTCTTGCAAATTGGCCAAACGTGACTGCAATGTGCGCTCGCGCTCCGAGGCCAACTCCAGGGCCTCCTGCAGAGGCAGACGCGTCTGCTCTTCTTGCTTGTGCAGCAATTCGCATTCCTCCTCAAGCTTGCGCACCTGGCCGCGCTCTTGCTCAACCAAGCCACGCGCCTGCTCTAAGTCTGCCTCGCGTTCAGTCTTCTGCTTCTCATAAGCATCAATTCGGCTCTTCTCCTCCCGCAGAAGACGCTCCAATTCCTCGACCTGGGCTTTCCGATCCATGGCGTGACCCAGCTCGTCCTCTTGCCTGCTCTTGATCTGCCCGATCTCCAAGGTCAACCGGTCACGCTCCATGACCAGGCCCGCTACCTCTGCGCTTGCCTCATGAAACTGCGCCTGCATGTGATCCAATTCATCCAGGTTGCGCTCCTGCTCAACTTTCAACGTCTCATTCTCCGCCTGAAGGTCAGCCGAAGCCTCCTTGCGTTGCTCCAATTCCTTGCGATGCCAGGCCAGATCCCGCTCCATCCCCTCGATCCGACCCGAGAAGGACTCGGCATCACTCAATCGATCCAGCACTTCCGCCAATCGGGCCTCCGCCTTGTCCAGCTCGCGTCGCTGCCTGGCTGCCCGGGCGTGAGTCCGCTCGAAAGCATCACGCATGCGCTTGGCATCTGCGGACTGCTCTTCCAGGCGACGTCGAAGCATGAGCACATCACCCTCAGCCTGGGCGATCGCTTGCAGCGCAACACGCTGATCCTCGTCTTCCCCCAAGCGCAAGTTGTCTAATTGGGACAACATCTGCTCTCGCTCTTGCTCTTGCTCCACCAGCGCCGAGCGCAGAAGCTCTATGGCCGCAGCCAAATCCTCTTCATTGCGGCGCGCCACGAAAAGCTCACGTGTCAATTCATCAATTTTCTCTTGGGCATCTTTCTGGTGCAAAACATGCTGTTCTTGGCGATCTTTCAGTGAGTGGAGCAGTCGCTGCTGATCGTGCTCCTTGGCCTGGTCCTCTTGCAATCGATTGACGACCTCCAGCAAATCCGCTTCCAGCTCTTGGCTGCGTTCAATCTGCTCGGAGTACTTCTTTTGCAAAACGCTATATCTTTCAGCCTCACCGGTCAGATGGCCTCGAAGCTGTAAGGCTTCTTGTTGAATGTCCTCCAACTCCCCCTCCAGCACAGGCATCCGGCGCTGCAACTCTTTCCGCTTTTCCTGCTCCGCTTGGTGGAACCGGTTCGAATCCTCCACTACAAGTTGCTGTCGGCGGAGGCGGTCCTCCAGTCCATCCATCTCCACCCGCAAGCCACGGTGGCCATCTCTCGACTGTGCGTTCTCTTGCTCCAGCAACTGAATCTGACCCTGGGCATCATCCACCTCGCGAAGCAATCGCTCGATGCGGCGATCGGTCTGCACCTGCAAAATCCGCCGTTGCTCATCCTCGGCCCTCAGACCTACCAACTGACCTTCTTCCGCCAAGCGCCCTTGACGCATGTCATCCAAATCCCGATCGGCCTCATCCAGCCGGGCCTTCAATTCCCGGTTCTCCTTACGCGCCGCGGCCATGAGAGTCTCCGCATCAGGTCGCCTTTTGGCATGTTCCTTTTGCAACTTGGCCTGCCGCGCCAGCTCTTTTTCAAAAGAAGAAACGCGCTTGGCTTCTGCCCCCAGCGCCTCATTGAGACGCTGAACTTCATCCCGCGCGGCTTGCAGCCAGCTGGCCTTCTCTTCTCGTTCGTCGCGAAGATGCTGCAACTCCTGCCGCATGGCATCGCCGGCGCTTCGACTCGAGGCCAACTCGGCCTCCAGGCCCAGGCTGCGCTCTTCGGCCATCTCGGCAGCGCCGGACAATTCATCGTGGCCACTATGCAAGCGGGCTATCTCTGACTGCAATTCCTCCCGGTCATGAACCGCCGAGCGGAACAAAAGCGGCACGTCTCCTGCCTTCAATGGGTGCTCTTCGTCCAACCCAAGCAACAGACACAAAAGATCCTTGCTGACTCCAATTTCATCTTGCCGCCGCTGCTGAAATTCGACGCGCAAACTGGAATTGACCTGCTCCACATCAAGCAACTGCCGTCGTAGCGCTTCAAGCTGCGCGTCGGACTGAGCCACTCGACGCCCAAGATCTCCATTCTCTGCAAGCAAATCATCAAGCTTGCCCTGGGACTTAGAGATCAGTTTCTCCCGATCGTGCACCTGGTTGCGTGAAACCTGAAATTCCCGATCAAATTCTCCAAGGCGTTTCTTCAGGCCTTCGACATCCTGATCCTTCCGATCCAGCTGAGTTTTCGCCGCGTTCAAACCCCGCTCGTACTTGATGGACTGTTCGCGAACCCGCTCAAGCTCCAACTCTACTTCCTGCAAACGTGTACGCGCGTCGTGCAAAAAACGCTCACGATCCACGGCCTTCACTTCGGCCAACTGCAATTCTGCCTGCAGACGATTCGAATCCTCTTTTGGTGCGGAGACGTCTTCTCGAGCCAGACTCTCCTCCATGTGTCGCATGCTGGCTTCCCATTCCTGACTCAATTCCGCGTATGGTAACTGCACCAGGGCTTGGGACTCCACGCTGACCGCCTCTTGGCCCGCGATGACCACATAGTAAGCCACGTCCTCCGTGTCCTCGCTGAGGAGCCCAGTGTCCATCTCAAGTGGCAAATCTTGGTCCTCGGCCCCCATCCAGCCAATGGAGAAACCGAGGAAGGGCGACTGACCAAAGACACTCACGCTTCCGAATCGCTCCTGCAAATTGGCCACGAAACGCTCGAAGGTGGGCGACTTACCCGGTCGCGGCCTCCCGCAAAGAGAACCCATTGGATAATGCTTCGGGTTGGACACCGCACTCAACAGGAGCCCATGAGGGCCCAGGACCCGAGCGATCTCAATCAAGCGTTGCCCGCCCTGAACGTAGCTCAAACCAAAGTCCACAACCAAATCAAAGCTGGCATCGTCGAAAGCAAGCCGCAGGCCGTCGTAGTGCTGGAATTCCACACCAGGCTTAACGACAAGTGCTTCGTCATTCGCCGACTCTTCTCCGTTCACAGCCAAGCTCACCACGCTGGCTGCGCCTCGGTCCTTCAAGAAGTGGGCACCCGCCCCATCTCCACACCCGATCTCAAGCACACGCTTGCCCGCAAACAGGAACTCGAAAAACGCATATCGAGGCAACACATCGCCCCAGGGTTTGGACCCAACGTAATATTGCATGCCGTGGACCTCCGATCCGGCATTGTAAGTGAGGAGAGGGTCAAATTCCCAAGAAAAAAGCCACTCACCCCGAACCTGATGATGATGGATGAATTCCCCCTCAGACGAAGCCGTCGGACCCACGAATGAACAAATTGGCGTCCTTGACAGGCTTGGTTCAATCTTCATAAGATGCAAACGCTTTTCAAATCAGCCAACTATCACTGCGCAATACGCCGCAGCATAAAAGGCCCTAGAAAAAAAGGGCCTCTAACAGGAGGAAACCCAATGAGAAAATTCTCACTCGCCCTCGCAATACTAGCCCTGACGGTTTGGGCGGCTCCGGCTTCAGCCGAAGGGCTCTTCCAGCGCTGCAAAGACAAGAAAGAAGACATCAACAATATGAAATCTCAGGTGGACAGCCTGGGCACCCAAATGGACCAGGTCAGAACCGAGATCAAAGGCCTGGAGGATCGGCTCAAGAAGGCCCGGGCAAAATACTCAGCCAAAAGACGCCAAGAACGCATTCTGAACAAAAAAATCAAGCGCTCCGAGGCCCAGCACAAACGCATGTGCAAACCGCTGGAACGCTGCGGACGCCTGGAGAAAAAAGTCGAGGATCTGAAGGCCAGCCTGCAACCCCTGCACGAGCGATTGAAACGAATCCGCAAAGAGCTTCGTAAGCGCTCCGATGTAATATCCAAACTCAACCAGGACATCCGCCGCATCGAAAACAAATATGGCACTTTGGGCTGCGCCAACCTGCAAATCGGTGAGTCGGATCAAACCACCTTCGACGCCTGCGCCCAACTTTCCAGGGACTGGAATGACGTCAAGACCCGCATCGAGCGCCTGAACAAATTCATGAAGGGCCTCAGGAACCGAATGCAGGATCTTATGCAACAACGACGGGCCAAGGGCAAAGAGCTGCGCAGGCTGACCAAGCAAATGCGAGCCAGCTGCTCCCACAGCCACCGACTTGTTGAACTGGAAGCCCTCGAAAAACAACAAGACGATTACAGGTCCCTGCAGGACGAGTTGGACAAGATGGACACCGAAGTCAAGCGCTTCCACGGGCTGAAGTTGATGAAAAAACTAAAGAAAGCGCCCAAAAAACCCATGTTGAAGCCTCGAAAAGACAAGAAGAACGACAAGGACAAGAAACGCAAGCGGCGTCGTGGACGCCGGCTCAAGCGCGCCAACTAATAAGGCACCAAAGGCCCGCGTCAAGACGCGGGCCTTTTTTTTCCTCAAGCTCCAAATCCCCCCCCCCCCTCGCAGGGATCCTCCGGATGCGGGAAAAATGTAGTTGACGTCAGGCATAGGTCAGCGCAATAACCAATCACAACATGTTGTACGATAATGAATATATGATACCAAAGAAATTCGCCCTGAAGGAGATCTATCAGCGATGGAAGCAACAGAACTCATCGAAATGATTGCTCGCGGCGAAGACAGTCGCACACAGTTCAAGAAGGACATCACAAACGCTGAATCACTCGGCGGTGAATTGGTGGCGTTCTCCAACTGTAGAGGCGGACGAATCCTCATCGGTGTCGATGATGATGGCGGGGTGGTGGGGCTATCGGCAACCGATATTCGACGCCTTAATCAACTAATCTCCAACACGGCAACCGATATCGTTCGGCCGTCCATCAACCCAGAGACCGAGAACATCTCCATGCGTGATGGATTGGTGCTGGTCGTGACGGTGCCCGAGGGGATCTCCAAGCCTTACTCCGACAACAAGGGCGCATTTTGGATGAAAACAGGCGCGGACAAGCGCCGAGTAACTTCTCGTGAAGAAATTCAGCGGATGTTGCAGACCGCGAACCTCGTGCATGCGGATGAAGTTCTCGTGAACGGCACAAGCATCGGAGATCTCGACCTGGACCACTTCAGGGCTTTTTTTGAAAAGCAATATGGTGAAGAACTCGACACGGGAGATGAAGCACTTGAAAAGTTGATGGAGAACCTCAGCCTGGCAAAAGCAGGCAAGCTCAACCTGGCCGGGCTGCTGATGTTCACGCGCAGGCCACAAAAACATCGCCCGGCACTTGTATTGAAGGCCGTATCTTTCGTCGGTAACGACCCGGCGGGCGACAAGTACCGAGACAGCGAAGACATCGAGGGCTGCCTGAAGGAACTGCACGCACGCACTCTGTCCTTTATCAAAAGGAATCTTCGGCGAGTGCAGGGTTCAAAAGGGATAAACACGCTAGGGGACCTGGAGATCGCATCGTCGGCCCTGGATGAGCTTGTCGTGAACATGCTACTCCATCGTGACTATTTTATTTCCGCCCCTTGGCGAGTCTTTCTGTTCGACAACCGCATCGAGCTAATCAGTCCCGGCGCTCTGCCCAACAACCTCACGGTTGAAAATATCCGCAACGGCGTATCGAACATAAGGAACCCATTGATCGCATCATTCGCGACCAAGGAACTCCCCTATCGAGGAATCGGGACAGGCATTCGACGTGCCTTGGCGGCCACACCAGACCTCAAGTTGGAATCAGATCACGAAAGAAACTTGTTCACCGCAACAATTCCAAGAAAGCCAGCGTAAGGCATTTCCGCGCCATGGCAGACCACAGCAACATTCGATGCATGCGCTGCGAAGCCCCGATCCCATTTCGTCCAGGGGCAGGCAGCCGACTGTGCCCATTTTGCGGCACCATCAACCTCAGCCGCGAACAAGAAATAGCCGCTCCACCGCTGGAACTGAAGATTGATGAGATCTTTCGTCTCTTCCAGCTGGGCCAACAAAAATCCGCGCTCGAGCAGGCGGAGCGGATGATGCAGACGATCACCGACAACTACCGATTGGCCTTCTACCGGGCCAGCATCCTCTTGGACATGGGCCGCAGCGAAGACGCCATTTTCGCGCTGATCGACCTGGGCGGCATGGATGGCCCATCCGCCCTGCGAGCCGACGGACAAGCAAAGCTGGCCGAGGCCCTTCTGGCGTCGCAACGCGTGGAAGAGGCGCAGCAGGCGGCCGAGCGCTGTCTGGAACTGATGGACGGCCACCCACCTGGTTGCTACATGCTGGCCAGGACGCTGATGGAGAAGGGCCAAAACGACCAGGCCCTCACATTGCTCAAGGACACCGTCCATCGACTCGATCGCACCTGGCGCATTACCCACCCGATTCGACCCACCATGTATCGACTGCTGATGGCGCGTATTCAGGAGCATCAAAATAAGCCACAAGACAGCATCGACACCCTGCAGGACCTGCTGCTGCAAAATCCGTCGACAGCCATCGACACGGTCGCCAAGGCAGCACGGATGCTGGGCCTGGCTTTGCTGAAGATGGAGGACAGGCAGCGTGCCGCCCAGAACATCCTGGAACAAGCCTCCATGCTGGACCCCGAGAACCGGCTGAAACTCTTAGACGCCCTCAAGCAGGCATGCGAAGCCAATAGCCTCGACATGGCATCAACCCTTGAGAGATTCAAGGAACAACGCGCAAAGTTGTTGCTAGAAATCCAGCAGGCCCTGACCGCAGACGATGAACAGGGAATCCGACCAGAACAACTGGCCCCGGAAATGGACCTGACCCTGGTCCATCAGGACGCCGACCTGCGCTGCGATCGACTGGAGCGCGCCGCGTTGCGACTCAACTTGCCGCGCTTTGATCGAGGTACCCTCTATCCCCTGCGCAGCATTGAGGATTTCCGTCGCTGGGTGGGTGCCTGGCGACTGCGCATGCGCCTGCAGACCCTGCGAAAAACCTGGGACCAGTCCCATCGCCTCCAGGATCTTCACCAGGCGCACGAGGAGGTAAGAAAAACCGACCCGAGGGGCCAGCTCAAACCCCTGAAGCAAAGAAAGAGAACACCACCCTGGACCCATTGGATCATCGCCATCCTCTCTATGAGCATCCTGGCCATGCTCACTTTTTTCTTCATGGCCGGGGACAGGTATCTGGACCACTTCAAAGGCAAGCTCATGAAAATTGAATGTGGAAAAGATGGCACAGCCTGCGTTCTGGCGGTGGCCACCGGCCGAGCCGGCATGAAGCGCTACAAAAAAGCCAAGGAAGTCCCAAGCGCCCCTGAAGGCTGGTGGAACCAGTGGCGGCATGGGCACATCGAGGCTGATGGCTTGTTGCACTATTCACTAAGCTTTACCTGGGGCGATCTGGACACAAAGCGCTACCAATCTTGCCTGGGCAAACCCATCGCCAAGTTGCCCTTCACACTAAGTCCCTTATGCGGTCTGCTGGATGAAGAAACACCAAACGACAGCGTCGAACCACCATGAACAAGACCCACTCCATCATCCTCGTCCTAATCCTCAGCCTGTGCTGGCTGCCCACCCAATCCACCAAGGCCGCTGAAAAGTCCCCAAAACCCACCAACATCCGACAAGTCAGCCCCGGCGTCTACCACATCCCCGAAAGCGAAGTTTTGCGTTTGCTCGGCAGCATGGCCTTCCTGTCCAAACAAGCACGCCTGCGCCGCGTATTTCGCAACAAAGTGGTGGCCGGCTACCGCATCTACAAAATCAAAAAGAACTCAGTCTTTACCCGCGCCGGCCTCAAAAACAAAGACCTACTCACCCACATCAACGACATCCCCTTAAATAGCCCCAAACAAAAAACCCAACTACTCAACCTCTTAAACAAAACAAAAAAGTTCAAACTGCGCCTGAGCCGCAAAGGCAAAGCGCTCGTCCTCACCTACCTACTGGAAAACCCAAAACCACCCCCCGCCAAGAAAGCCGAAAAAAGTCCAAAAAAATAAACCAAAAAAAATAAACCCTTAGATCAGGCCCGATGGAGTTCAGGCGGGCACACCATCAGCAGCGGATCATTCGACATCTGGTCCATCTGCACGATTTTGTGTTCTTGTGATTCACTGGAAAGCTTGCGGATCAGGTCGTGATGGAGTCCGTGGCCTGCTTTGTGGGATTTGACTTTGGCTAAGAGGGGCTTGCCGAGTAAGGAGAGGTCGCCTAGTAGATCCAGCACTTTGTGCCTTGCGAATTCGTTGGCGAAGCGCAGTCCCTCTGGGTTGAGAATCGAGAAATCGTCGATGACGACGGCGTTTTCGAGCGAGGCGCCTTTGGCCAAACCGGCTTTTCGTAGGCGCTCTTCGTCTTTGAGAAAACCGAAGGTTCTCGCGGGTGCAAGCTCGCGGGCGAAGTCATCTTGCCCGAACACAAAAGAAAACCGCTGATCTTGCAGCATGATGTGTTCGAATTCCAAGTGTCCATCCAATTCCAGACTCGAAGCTGGCTCCAAACGAATCCAGCTATCATCTTGCTGGACTTGGACAGGATGCATCAGCTTGAAAAAACTGGATGGAATCGATCCAGGCCTCAGCCCTGCCCTGAGAAGGGCCTCGACGAAGGGGGCCGCCGAGCCGTCCAGAATGGGCAGCTCGGGTCCACTGAGACGAATGATTGCGTCCCAGATGCCCAGCCCGGCCAAGGCGGCCAAGAGATGCTCCACCGTGAGCACCTCTGCCTTCCCTTGCCTCAAGCCGGTGCATTGTTGCCGATGATGAACCTGGGCGATGCCTGCCGTGATCTCCGGGCGGCCGGGTAAATCATCCCGGATGAAAACGCGTCCACGTCCTTGGGCCGCGGGTTCGATATCCAAAATCGCCGCGGACCCCGTATGCAAACCGAAACCTTCCAGATGAACCGTGCCGCGGAGCACCTGGCCTGCCGGGGGTGAAGTTTTCACGAGCGCCCACCGAGTGCGTCATAGCGCGCCTTGACGTCCTCAAAAGAATAGTGAATCTCTAGAATCTCACCATAGATGGCCTGAGCCCTGGAAACACCCAGGGCGCCTCCCGACCTCTCCAGGAAGCGGGCATGATGATAGAAAAGCGCCAGGTTCTCGCGCGTCATCGCCAAATTCTCAGTGGCTCTGTCATGCATACGCTGCGCCATCTCGGCATCCCCTAACGAGGCAAAGGCCCGGGCCAACAAACCGGCCACCCGCCGAGCATCCGCGTGGTCTGGCTCGACCCGCTGCAAGAGATCGACGGCCCTGGCAAAGTCCTCCATTTCAAAATACATCTCACCCGCCAGGCCCCAATCCCCAGCCTTTTCAGCCACCTTTGCCGCGGCCACGCGGTCTCCCGCAGCCAGAAACTGCTCCTGGGCGGAACGAAGATCACCGGCTTCGACGAAAACATCCGCCGCCTGGCCATGCAAACCCTTGCCCGCCAACAGGTTGGCCGCCTCGCCCAAATCGCCGGCGGCAAGACTGGCCCGAACCGCGCCGTCCAAGTCACCCATCTGTTGCATTTTCACGGCTGCCTGGCTGAGTTGACCCGCGGCTTGCATGGCATCCGCGATCTCTTTGTCGTTCACCTTCTCGCCGGCCTCTCGGGCCTGATGAAGCAGCTCAAGCCTGGCTTGCGGATCGTCGCAAACCTTCAATGCGCGACGAAAACGCCCCGCGGCGGCGTAACATCGCATGGCTTGATCCAACTCACCGGCTTCTTCGAAACGAAGAGCCGCACCCTCCAACTCACCCGAAGCCTCCAGCATCATCGCGGATTCGGACAAGCGACCCATCTTGCGTAACGACGCCGCCCCCTCCTGAAGCTGTGCGGACTCATCATCCGTAAAACCGGCATGGGTTTGGTGGATCAAATTAAGCAGGGCCTCAACAAAACGGGTCTTTTCCCCCAGTTCTCGAAAAAGTGTCGCCGACTTGGCGAACAAACCCGCCTCCCCGAAATAGACAGCGGCCTCCTCCTTCAAACCGGACTCCAGCAGAAGAGTGGCGCCGTCCACAAGCCGCTCATCTTCTCTGCACCGGCGAGCTGCGTCCAGATGGCGCCCCAAGGCACAAAGCACCCGCACTACACCATTTGAGTCTTTGGCCCGATCAAAATAGTCGCAGGCCTTGTCCAAACCACCCATTTGCTCAGCCGTTCGAGCTGCCGCGGACCAACGGTGCTCAAGCTCATAAATCTCCAGGGCTTTACCTAATTTCCCAGCGCGCTCGTAGGCTTCGGCTGCCAACATCGTCTCACCCTGGGCAGCAAGAACCTTAGCTTGCTGCAGGTCCAGCCCACGATCCGCTCGGGGGCTCAAGGGACGCCGCCAAGCAGCTCGAATCATGCCACGCAAAAACAGAAGAATGGTCAGGGCCAGCAAACCCACCACCACCCAGGCCAAATTATACTCAATCCAAATCGACTTGACGGAGGAGAACCAGCCGGCATCCATCAGCTGCCGATACAATCCGAAATCCAACAATTGCCGATGGAGATCGAAGGCAATCAGAATCCACACATGCATCGGATCACCCTCCCGCCAACCAGGCGGTCAACCGAGCCTGCGGAAATCGCAATGCCCAACTCACAGCAAACCCGCCTGCTTGCTTGTCTGCTCAAGACCCAAATGCTCGTATGCCCGCCTGGTGGCCACCCGGCCCCGAGGCGTACGCTGCAAGAATCCTTCTTGCAGCAAGTAAGGTTCGTAAACGTCTTCCACCGTTTCCGACTCTTCTGCCACGGTGGCCGCGATGGTGTCGATGCCCACCGGGCCTCCATCGAAACGCTCAATGATGGCCAACAGGATCAGATGGTCCATGCGGTCCAGCCCTTGAGAATCCACCTCAAGTCGCCGGAGGGCCTCACGGGCCACATCCAGACTCACCCGCCCATCGCCCAAAACCTGGGCGAAGTCCCGGATGCGCCGTAAAAGTCGATTGGCGACCCGGGGTGTGCCGCGAGATCGCCGAGCTATCTCCAGGGCCGCATCCTCCTCCAGATCCACCTCCAGGATACCGGCAGAGCGTCGAAGGATAAGCCCCAATTCTTCAGGGCCGTAATACTCAAGTCGGCACACCACGCCGAACCGGTCGCGCATGGGAGATGACAACAGGGCCGTCCGTGTCGTGGCACCCACCATGGTAAATTGCGCCAGTTGCAACTTGAGATTCCTCGCGCCAGGGCCCTCCCCAACCACGTAGTCGAAATAAAAATCCTCCATGGCCGGGTAAAGGTTCTCCTCCACCACCGTGGGCAAGCGATGAATTTCGTCAATGAACAGCACATCCTTGTCCTGCAGGTTGGTCAGCATGCCCGCCAAGTCGCCCTTGCGCTCGATGGCGGGCCCCGAGGAGGTAACGATCTCCGCCTCCAACTCGTTGGCGATGACATGGGCCAAAGTCGTCTTCCCAAGACCCGGTGGGCCACACAACAACACATGATCCAAGGACTCACCCCGTTGCTGCGCCGCCTGCACGAAGACCTTCAGGTTATCCGTGATCTTGGTCTGGCCCACATAGTCATCGAAACACTTGGGCCGAAGGCTGCGCTCAGTCCAATCATCCTCTGGACCGGCGTCCGGAGAGAGGGTTGGCGCGGCGCGGGCTTTTTGTTTTTTCTTATCCAAAACTCAATCCCTCAAAAGCTTGAGGGCCTCGGGAACCAGTTCGTCCAGCGTGGCGCCCTCGACCACCTTCTTCTTGAACCCGCCCACAACACGTTCAATTTCCACGGTCTTGAAGCCAAGGTTTGAGAGAGCCGAACGCAAATCCTTCAAGACCCTCCCTCCGTCATCGCCCCCTGAATCAGAGGGCCGCGCCAAGCCCAAGAGTTTCTCCTTGAGCTCCAAGACCATCCGCTCGGCCTTCTTCTTGCCGATACCGGGCACCAGGCAAAGCCTGGCCAAATCTTCCTCACAGACAGCCCGAGCCAGTTCCCGAGGTTCGATACCGCTCAGGATGCCCATGGCCGCCTTGGGCCCCACGCCGTTCAATCCGATGAGGGACTCAAAGGCCTCCCGCTCTTCTTCGCCCAAAAAGCCAAAGAGCTGGATCATGTCCTCTCGCACATGAGTGTGGATACGCAACGCGACATCAGAGCCCTCAGCGCCCAGTCCTTCCAATGAGATTCTGGACATGCTGACCAAATAACCGACCCCGGCCACGTCCACGACCACCGTGTCGTCGCCTCGCTCGACCAACTGCCCCCGCAACATCGCGATCATGCTTGACCTCCACTCCACTGCAAGTGACACATGGCCACCGCCACGGCGTCGGTTGCATCCAACTGCTCAGGCATCCGCCCAAGCAAGGCCTCCAGGACCAAGCGGACCTGCTGTTTGCTTGCAGCGCCGCTGCCGGTGACGCTCTTCTTGATGCGCCGAGTCGCGTATTCCGAGACAGGAAGTCCGGCCTTGCCGACCGCCGCCAATACCGCGCCGCGAGCCTGACCAAGCACCATCACGGAGCGCATGTTCTTTCCAGCGAAGACCTCTTCAACAGCCACCGTATCGGGCTGATATTCCGCCAACAAGGCCTCTACGCCCTTGGCAATTTCACCGAGCCGCAAAGCCAAGTTGCCCCGCTTGGTTCGAATCACGCCACTGGCAACGAGCCGGGGCTTTCGCCCCTCGTCGTCAAGCAAACCATACCCGGTGCATTGGGATCCGGGATCGATACCGAGCACAAGCACTGCGGCTCCAGGGTCACTCGGTCGGGAGGGAATCCTCGTCGATGTCACAATTGACATACACGTTCTGTATGTCGTCGTGGTCTTCCAATTCCTCGGCCAATTTAAGTACCAACTCCGCGTCTCTGCCCTTCACTGCCACGGTGTTCTGCGGAATCTTGTCTACTTTGGCCGACAACCAGGAAATGCCCGCGGCCTCCAGGGCGTCCCGAACCTCGGGGAATACCGAGGGATCCGTCGTGATCTCCCAGCTCCCGTCCAAGTCCTGAATATCATCGGCACCGGCCTCCAGGGCCACGTCCATGAGTTGCTCCTCGCTGGCCGCTTCACCGTCCAGGAGGATCACACCCTTGGTCTCGAACATCCACCCAACCGAATTGGGTTCACCCATACTGCCGTTGCTCTTAGAAAAAATCTTTCTGATCTGGCCAATGGTGCGATTGCGATTGTCGGTGATGGCCTCGGCCAAGATGGCCACACCACCAGGACCATAACCCTCATAGGTGATCTCTTCGTAAGTCACGCCCTCCAGATCTCCCGTGCCCTTTTTGATGGCTCGCTCGATATTGCTGGCCGGCATGTTGCCGTTTTTGGCCTCCGCGATGGCTGATCGCAGGCGAGGATTGAACTCGGGGTTGCCACCACCAAGCCGAGCCGCGATCGTGACCTCTTTGATCAGCCTGGTAAAAGCCTTGCCGCGTTTGGCATCCGCCGCCGCCTTCTTGTGCTTGATGGTGCTCCACTTGGAATGTCCGGACATGAAACCTCCTCATTCACTCGCACCCGACAAGAGGAATCAAATACCATAATAATGCTGCATTTTCAATCGATTTCAGCCATGTAGACCAAAATCGGGCATCAAGATTTTGACAAGT